>CAYPKX010000001.1:0-5623 GCA_964411395.1 uncultured Eubacteriales bacterium
TCGCGGCCCAACGATCCCGGCTTCTGAGTCACCGCGACGGCTTGCCCTGAAGCTCTCCCTCAAGGATTGGGACTTGGCTTCCGCGGGGGCCATTCGCTTCGGCCGGGTCGCGGCGGTCCGGAAGCCCGACGGCGACATCCTCTCCGTCCATTTTTTTTCCGATGTGTTCCGGACGGCTCATTCGGCCGGGACGAAACCCGAGGTCTTCAACGGCGATTATTTCCTGATTTCAAATTTCGATTCTCCTCCTCCCAACACGCTGGGCGGTCAAATCGGCCCCTATTTTCGGGCGCCGAGCTCCGCCGGCGTCGAGGTGAGGGAAACCGCCGACGGCCGGAGCGCTCTCGTCCTTTCGACGGCCAAAGCGGCCGAGGGATTCTGCGGAGCCTGGATTCATCTCTTTGAAACCGGCGGGGAGCCGGAATCCCGGGCCTTTCTGAACACCGAGCTTTTTTCCCATCTCGTTTTCTGGGCCAGGGCGGACCTTCCCGGTTTGGACGTCACCCTCAAGCTGGCCGATTCTTCCTGGCTCCGCCGCGATGATGCCGAATCCATCGGATCGTTGGAGTCCTTTCTGCCCGGGGGGGGAATCGATACCGAGTGGCGGCTGGTGTCGCTTCCGCTGGCCTCTCTGCCGCAAACGCTCGACCGCCGGGCTCTGGCTTCGCTCGTCTTCGAAGTGAGTTCGCCCGGATCCCATCGGCTGGAGGTCAAAGGCCTGGCCCTGGTCGATTCCGGCCGAAAAACGCCCCCGACTCCGCCCCCGCCTTTCCTTCCTTCCCGGGCGACCTGGGTTTGGAACACCGAGGCCGTCTTGCGCTCGGCGGAGGAAAGAGAGACGTTGCTGGCCTTTCTGGTTCGGGAAAAGATCGATCTCGTTTATCTTGCCCTGCCGTATGCCGACGGAGCGGTGATTCTCGACGAGGCCCTCCTGGTCCCGTTCCTCGAGAAGCTGGCCGCGTCCCGCATTCGAACCCACGCCCTGTTCGGCGACAAAACGCTCGTCCTGGCCGAAAACCACGCGTTTGTCCGAAAGACGGTCAAGGACATCATCGCCTTCAACGGACGGGCGCCTGAATCGGCCCGATTTTCCGGACTCCACGTCGATATCGAACCTTATCTCTGCCTCGGCTTCAACGGACGCGCCCGGGGTGTCCTGATGAAGAATTTCGTCTTCATCATGGCCGAAGCCGCCGGTCTGGCCCGGTCGGCGGGCCTGGTGTTCGGCGCGGACATCCCGCCCTGGTTCGATATGATCAACGAATATTCCGAAGATGTTCTGACGACGACTCATGGAGGAAGGACCAAGCCGGTTTACGAGCATCTCATCGATATTTGCGACCAGGTGACGCTGATGGATTACCGGACGGCGTCATCCGGCCTCAACGGGACGATCGCCCTGGCGGTCGGGGAGCTGGCTTATGCGGCTATGGCGGGCAAGAAGGTCTATGTGGGATTGGAAACGACCCGGATCGAGGACGAGCGGCTGTTCACCATCCGCGGAACTCCCGCCTACCGCTTGGAGGCGCTTCCCAAGGCGCCTTTCTATGTCTGCGTCTCCGGCGCGGGGCCCGAACCGATATTGCATATCCTGACGGCGGAGGAAGCGTCCGCCTTCCAGTCCGAGCTCAGAAACCGGACCGGAAGCGGAACCATCGATTTTTGGTGGCCGGTCCACTACGCGCCGCTTGTCGCCGGATCGTCCATCAGCTTCGCCTTCCACGGCCCCGACGACCTGCTCCGGGTCATTCGGGAAACAACGGGGGAGCTTTCTCTCTTTCCCTCGTTTGCCGGGATCGCCGTCCATGATGCAAATTATCATCGCCGACTGATGGCCTCGGAAAAATCAAAATAGAGCGTCACCTCAGGAAAAAAATAAGTCCCGGAAGCCCGGGAATCGTCCTCTGAATTCACCTCAAAAGGCGATTGTCAAAATCTTCGTCTTCAGGGGATAATTCCCGCCATGAGAAAAGATTTTGCCGTACTCGCCGTGGCTTTGATCTTCCTGCGGGGCGCGCTCCCGGCGATGCCGTCAAGCACGGAATCTTCGGTTCAGCGGACCGGGCTTTCCGTTTCCGCGGCTGTCGGCTTGCCGGATTGGGAGCTGGGTTCGGCTGAGGCGATCCGCTCGGGCAAGGCGACTCTGATCCGACGGGCCTCGGGGGATGTTCTGGACATCGATTTCCTGTCCAAAGACATGCCGTCCGGCCGGCGAACGGGAGTGAAGCCGGCGGTGTTCAACGGCGATTATTTCCTGGTTTCCAACTTCGAAACGCAGCCGCCGCATTCCCTCGGCGGCGGATTCGGCGCCTTCCAGGGCGCGCCGAGCACCGCCCAGCTTGATATCCTGTCGGGACCCGACGGTCAGGGATCGATGATTTTGACGGCCAAGAAAGAGCAGGACGGCTGGTGCGGCGCCTGGATCCACCTGATCGAAACCAACGGCGAACCGTTGACCCGCGAATTCCTGAACGGCGAAATCTTCTCCCACCTGGTCTTTTGGGTTCGGGGGACGGCCGCCGGTCCGGAAGCCAATGTCAAGCTGGCCGACGCGGCCTGGTACAAGAAAGAAGATTCGGTGGCCATCGGACCGATCGCCTCTTTTCTCCCGTCCAAAAAGATCGAGTCCTCCTGGCAATTGGCCTCCATCCCGTTGAATGCCCTGCCGTCCGGACTGGAACGGCGATCCCTGGCTGTTTTTGTCATCGAATTGAAAAGTCCCGGCTCGTACCGGCTCGAGGTCAAAGGCTTGGGCCTGGCCAACAATCCGGGCGCCCTCCCGGCCGAGCCGCCTAAAACCCGGTCGGCTTCGAAAGCGGCCTGGGTCTGGAACACCGAGCAAACCATGTCTTCGCGGACGGAACAAAACGCCCTGTTGACCTACCTGGCCGGGGAGGGCGTCAACCTGGTTTATCTCAACCTGCCGTTCAAATTCGGGGGATTCGCTTTCGACGAGACCGAAATGGGCGGCTTGATCATGCTCCTGCAGCAGAAGGGCATCCGGACCGAGGCCCTCTTCGGCGACAAGGACCTGGCTCTTTCTCGAAACCACGCCTTTGTGAAAAACGCCGTCAAGGACATCATCGCCTATAATTCCCGGGTCGCTGCCTCGGCCCGGTTTTCCGGCATTCATCTGGACATCGAACCGCATCTTCTACGCGGCTTCAATGGTCCGAAGCGGGGCGAGATCCTGGGAAATTTTCTTCGGGTCATGGCCGACGCGTCCGCCTTGGCTCGCTCCGGCAGGCTCGAATTCGGAGCCGATATGCCCTCCTGGTACGACGCGGTCAATGATTTTTCCGGCGAAGTGTTGACGGCGGCTCTTGACGGCAAGACCAAGCCGCTTTTCGAGCATATCATCGACCTCTGCGACCATGTCGCCTTGAAAGACTTTTTCACCTCGGCTTCCGGTGTCAACGGGACCGTCGGCCAGGCCGTCGGAGAACTGGCTTACGCGGCCAAGACCGGGAAAAAAGTGTTTATCGGGCTTCAGGCCGGGCCGGTCGAAGATCGACGGGTCTTTTCCTTCCGAGGGGCGCCTGCGCCCGACCCCTTCGCTTTCCCCAACGCCCCGTTTTTTGCCTGCGTCTCGGGAACGGGGGCGGACCTGACGCTCGCCATTCTCGAACCGGCGGCGGCGGCGGATTTCCAAGCGAAAGGCGGGGGGGCCGGAAAGGTCGAGCTGTGGTGGCCCGTTTATGCCGCGCCCGAGATTCCGGGAGCGGCCGTCACGTTCGCCGGCCTCGGCGGAGAGGCCTTGAAACAAACGAGCGCTTTGACCGCGGGCGAGCTTTCGGTATATCCCTCGTTTGCGGGAATCGCCGTCCATGATTTTGCCGGCCACCGTCAGCTTCTTGCGGTTCAAAGATAGGCGGACCGGCGACGGCCGAAGCTCCGGCTTCGATTTCCGCTCGTGTTGGAAAAGGCCGTCAATTCCAGTATATTTAATCCGCGTCAGACGCGATTTGAGCGGACCGGGAAGGCGGGCCTCGGCCGGCGAACCCTTCGCCTTGAAACCGGGAAGGTTCTCCCGGGCCGCCCGAAGGGAGCTCACGTTCATTTCGCCTCCCGCGACGAACGAAAGTCAAAGGTGAATCGGGACGTTTGGGTGAATCATGCGGATTGAAAAATAATGCTCGCCTACGACCTGGTCATGATTCTTGTCCTGGCCGTCATCCTGCCGTCCTACTGGCTGCGATTGAGGATCAAAAGGGGGCAGTCGCTCCACCTGAAGCGGCGGCTCGGCTTTGGCCTCCCTCAGCCGAAGGGCCGGCGTCCTTTCGTCTGGATTCATGCGGTTTCCGTCGGCGAGGTGCTCTCGCTTCAGAGCCTGGTCGGGGCGGTTCGGAAGGCCCACCCGGATTGGGAAATCGGTTTTTCGGTTCTGACCGACACCGGATATAACGCCGCCCGGGAAAAGATCAATGATGTCGACCATCTGTTCTTTATCCCCTTTGATCTGGGGCTTCCCGTCCGGCGGGTCTTCGGCCGTTTTCAGCCGTCGCTCCTGGTTCTGGCCGAATCGGAATATTGGCCGCGGTTGCTCTTCGAAGCCCGGCGCCGCGGTTGTCCGGTTCTCGTCGTCAACGGCCGGATGTCCGATCGGACTTTTTCCCGGATGCGACGCCTTCGACCGCTCGCCTTGCGCCTTCTCGCGCCGGTCACCCGGTTTTTGGCCCAGACTCCCTTGGACCGGGACCGTCTGGAACAACTTGGGATTTCCTCCGAAAAAATCCGGGTGTCCGGTAATCTGAAATGCGATACCCGGCTGCCCGTGTTTTCGCCCCCGGACCTCCAGGCCTTCAAACGCGAACTCGGTCTCCGTCCCGAAAATAAAGTCATTGTCGCCGGAAGCATCCATCCCGGGGAAGAGACGGTCCTCATCGAAGCGTTTCTCCTGGCGCGCCGTCGGCGGCCCGGCCTCCGCTTGATTCTCGCTCCCCGCCACCCGGAAAAGTTCGCCGGATTTGAAGAATCCGAGGCGCGACGCGGCTTGGTTGTTCGGAGAAAATCCGGGCTCGATCCGGCCGCTCCCTGGGATGTTCTCCTGTTGGATACTCTCGGCGAGCTGGCCCGGACGTACGCTGTGGGCGATGTCGCCTTTATCGGCGGAAGCCTCATTCCCTGGGGAGGGCAAAATCTTCTGGAGCCGGCGTATTATGGAAAACCTGTCGTGTTTGGTCCGCATATGAAAAATTTCGCCGTCCTGGCCGAGACTTTCGAGCTTGGCGGGGGAGCAAAAACGGTTCGAACCCCCGAGGAGCTGGCGGACCATTTCAGTTTCGCCGATCTTGAGGGGCTGGAGGAAATGGGACTTCGGGCCAAGGAGATCCTGACTTCGCTCCAGGGCGCGACCGCCCGTTCTCTTCAAGCCATCGAATCGCTTGCGGAGGGGACAGATGACTGACCGGCGGAAGACCGGAGCCGCCCTTTTCCTGGCTCTGGCCCTTTCGGCCTGGGGCGCGCCTGCGGCGGCCGCGGCGTGGACGGAGGACGGAAATCCCGACGCGAAGCTCGACCGGGCTTACCTGCAGAGGATTCCCGCCGATTGCTGGACCGTCTGGACCGCGCCGGCGCGCTGGAGGGGCCGAAATTTTCTGACCGCCGCGGCGGTCGTCGGAAC
>CAYPKX010000001.1:5633-17710 GCA_964411395.1 uncultured Eubacteriales bacterium
CCTTCGATGGCGAGATCTTCGACTGGATTCAAGAGCATAAAACGACCGCTTCCGTCGATGCCTCCGGAATCATTTCCAAATTCGGCAACGGCGGATATCTGGCCGGTTTTCTGGCTGTTCTTTACGGGGGCGGGGAAATTTTCGATTCCCGGTCCCTCCGCAAGACCGCCTTGGTCGGATGGGAGAGCTTCCTGGCGGCCGCGGGCGTCGTCACCGCGATTAAAATCGTCGCCGGGCGGGCCCGTCCGTATGCCGGAGAAGGCCCGGACGCATTCCATCCGTTTTCTTTTCAGGGGAAGTACGCCTCGCTGGTTTCAGCCGACGCGGCTACGGCCTTCGCCGTGGCGACGGCGATCGATGCGAATTCGGAATCGTTTCTGATCGACGCTTTGGCTTACACGGCGGCCGGTCTGGCCGCTTTCTACCGGGTTCATGACCGCAAGCATTGGCCCTCGGACGTGCTGGCGGGATCGGCCATCGGTTATTTCACGGCCCGGGCGATTTGCGCCCTCAACCGGGGAGGAGACTCGGTCCGGATCTCGTTCGAGGGCGGGCGCGACCGACGGTCGGTCACTCTGACGTTCGCTTTTTAACCGAGCCGGGTTCGATGTTCTCTCCCGGCGAGGGATCGTTCCCGAAGAATTCGCAAGTCGCGATGGCCGCTCCGGTCAAGGGGGAGTCGAGAGAGGGGCAGGAAAAGAAGATGATGAAGATTTCTGATCGAGACCTCGGCCGGATACGGGGGGCTTTTTCGGTCGGGCTGCTTTGGGTGATGGCGGTGCGGCTTATGGCTCCCGCCTTCGCCGGCCAGGAATCGCCGTCCCTCCGGGTTTTTCGCGTTCCGGGAGTCGCCCTGGAATTTTCCTGCCGGGCCCTTCGGCCGGGCGAAGTCCTCCAGGTAAAAGCCGGGACGGATCCCGCGGTCCGCCGTATCGATGTCCGGCTGCGGACGCAGAAGCGGCGGATCGAGTTCGACGGGAAACGGCGGACCGTTCTCCTGGGGATTGATATGGCGGCCAGGCCGCAGGCCTATTTCATGGAAATCTCGATCGAGAGGCGCGACGGCTCGAAAGAGAACCTCTTTCATAAGCTGGTCGTCGAACCGCGCGTCTTTCCCCAGACGAAGCTGACCGTTGATCCCGGAATGGTCGAACCTCCTCCCCGGGAACTCGAACGGATCCGGCGCGAAGCGGCCCTGGTCTCGGACATCCTGGCCGCGATCTCGCCCGACTGGCTTGGATCGGGGCCTTTCGGCTCGCCGCTCCCGGATTTCGAGCCTTTTCCGAATTTCGGCCAGCGCCGGATGTACAACGACCGGGCCGCCTCGGTCCATTCGGGAGTCGATATTTCCGCTCCGGCCGGAACGCCGGCCCGGGCGGCCAATGCCGGACGGGTTGTCCTGGCCTCCGAGCTGTACTATTCAGGCAAAACCATCATCATCGATCATGGCCTCGGCGTCTTCACCTATTACGGGCATTTTTCCGCGCTGCGGGTGAAAAGAGGAGACCGCGTGGCCAAGGGCGATATCATCGCCGAGGTCGGGACGACCGGCCGCTCGACCGGCCCGCACCTCCACTGGAGCGTCCGGATCCTCGACAGCCGGGTCGATCCGCTGAGCCTGGTCGCCTTGACCCTGGATTGATCCGGGGCCACGCCCCGGTTTCGAATCGAGGATCGGAGATGATATAGTCCCGGTGAATCCGCCCAAGGAGAGACCCATGAAGACGTTCCGCGCTTTCCTTCCCGCCGCGGTCTTGGCCGCAGGATTGATGGTTTTCTGGTCGGCTTGCGCCGGGCCTGCGCCCTCCGAGGCGCCGCGGGCACTGTCTCCGGAACGGTCGATTATCCCCAGGCCGCTCCGGGTCGAGCCTCAATCGGGCGTCTTCGCCCTGAATGCGTCCGCCCGGATCGCCGTCCCCGCCGGAGATGTCGAATTCGAAGCGGCCGGCCGATTTCTCGCCGGCCGTCTGCGGGCCGCCTTCGGCCTCGATCTGCCGGTGTCCGATTCTTCCCCTGTCGAAGCGGGTCCGGTCATCTTCTTGAGCCGGGGAGACGAGACGGAATCAGGGCTTGAGAGTTACGAACTGTCGGTGATGCCGGGCGCCGTTTCCGTCAAAGCGCCTTCGGCGGCGGGAGCTTTTTACGGGATTCAGACGCTTCTTCAACTTCTTCCTCCGGAAGTGTTCGGCGAAGCCGGCCGGACTTCCGGCCGGCTGAATATTCCCTGTCTCCGGATCGAGGACAAACCCCGGTTTCCCTGGCGGGGGATGATGCTCGACGTCTCGCGTCATTTTTTCTCCAAGGAATTCGTCAAAAGCGTCATCGACAGCCTGGCCGTTCATAAGATGAATGTCTTTCACTGGCACTTGACGGACGATCAGGGCTGGCGCATCGAGATAAAAAAATATCCGAAGCTGACCGAAATCGGAGCCTGGCGGGTTGACCGGGAGGACAAGCCCTGGAATGACCGCCCGGCCCGGCAGCCGGGAGAAATCGCCGCCTACGGCGGCTTCTATACTCAGGACGATATCCGGGAGGTCGTGGCTTATGCCGCCGAGCGCCATATCGCGATCGTCCCGGAGATCGAGATGCCCGGCCATTGTCTGGCCGCTTTGGCCGCCTATCCCGAGCTTTCCTGCACGGGCGGGCCTTTTACGGTCGCTCCCGGGGGATACTGGCCCATCCGGGATGTCAGCTGTCCCGGAAACGACAAAACGTTCGTTTTTCTGGAAAACGTGTTGACCGAGGTCATGGCCCTCTTTCCCGGGGAATACATCCATATCGGCGGAGACGAAGTCGACAAAACGACTTGGAAATCCTGCCCGAAATGCCAGGCCCGGATGAAGAAAGAAGGGCTGAAAACGGAAGAAGAGCTCCAAAGCTGGATGATCAGGCGGATCGAGCGGTTCCTCAACGCCAAGGGCCGGAAAATCATCGGCTGGGACGAGATTCTGGAAGGCGGCCTGGCGCCCAACGCGGCGGTCATGTCCTGGCGGGGAACCGAGGGCGGGATCGCCGCCGCCCGGGCCGGACATCCGGTGGTCATGACGCCGACGTCCTCTTGCTACTTCGATTACTATCAAGGAGAGGCGGCCTTAGAGCCGCTGTCCATCGGGGGATATGTACCCCTCAGCAAAGTGTATTCCTTCGAACCGGTCCCTCCGGAGCTGGGGCCCGAAGAGCGCCCGTTTGTTCTCGGAGTTCAGGCCAATCTCTGGGCGGAATACATCGCCGCGCCCGAGCATTCCCAATATATGACGTATCCGCGGCTTTCGGCCATGGCCGAGGTCGGATGGACAACTCCGGACAACCGGAATTGGGATGAATTTCGCGAGCGCTTGGAGACGCAGCTCCTCCGTTATGACGCACTGGGCTTGAATTGGGCCCGGAGCATGTTCACCGTGAAGATGTCTCCGGCTTTCGATCCGGAAACCAAACGCCTTCGGATCGGGATGGAAACGGAAAGCCGCCGTCCCGAAATCAGGTACACGCTGGACGGCTCGGAACCGACGGCGGCCGCAAAAGTTTACTCCGGCCCGCTCGACTTGAAAGAGACCTCGGTCATCAAAGCGGGCGTTTTCCTCGACGGAGAGCTCCGCGGCCCGGTTTCCGAAACGGCTTTCCAAGCCCATGCGGCCTTGGGCCGGACGCCCGTTCTTCAAACCGCTTACCCCGAACGCTATTCCGCCGGCGGGCCGAACGGGCTCGTCGACGGTTTGCAGGGGGGCCGCTCCCACACCGACGGACGCTGGCAGGGCTTCGAGGGGGATGATCTGGTCGCGACGATCGACCTGGGAAAACGGAAGAAGATCCGCGAGGTCGCGGCCGGGTTCCTCCAGAATACCTCGTCCTGGATCTTCTTCCCGCGTTCGGTCGAAGCCGCGGTGTCCGATGACGGGACGCATTTTCGAGTCGTCGCGGCGAAACCCTTTCCAGTCCGGGATGAAGCCGGAGGGGCGATCGTCGAAACGGTTCGACTCGAGGGGAAGCAAACGCGGGCCCGGTATATCCGGCTGACCGCCGTCTCCATAAAAACATGTCCCGAAGGGCAGGCCGGGGCCGGAGGCAAGGCCTGGCTGTTCGCCGACGAAATCGTTGTCCGATAATCCTTCCGGGCGCGGGGCTCTCCATTTCTTTTAAGAAGGAGGGCCTCCCTCTTGAAAAGGCCGGGAGAGTCTTTAAATGTATTTCCGGAAGCGGAGGAGCGAAAGCGAAAAAATCGCCGCCCCCAGGACGGCCAGGGCCGCCAGCTCATCGGCCAGGCTGTTCAGACCGGCTCCCTTGAGAAACAGCCCCCGAACGATCTCGAGGTAATGCGTCAGGGGGATGAAGCGGGAAACGGCCTGAAAAGCCGCGGGCATCGATTCGATCGGGAAAACGAATCCGGAAAGATAGACAAAAGGCATCATGATGACGAACATCACGATCATCATCGCCCGCTGCTGGGTTCGCGAGATGGTCGAGACGAAGAGGCCAAGGCCGAGGGTGTTGAAGAGAAAAAGCAGGGAGCCCAGGGCCAGAATCCAGACGCTTCCCCGGAAGGGAATCCTGAACCAGAACACGCCGACCAGGGAGATGATCGATACTTCGGCCAGGCCGATCACGAGGTAGGGGAGGAGCTTTCCGGCCAGCACCGGCAGCTTGCCGATGGGGGTGACGACCAGCATCTCGATCGTCCCCGTCTCCCGCTCCCGAACGATGGCCATGGCCGTGAGCATGATCGAAATGATCATCAGGATGAGTCCGGAGAGAGCCGGGACCATAAAAAAGCGGGTTCGGAGCTCCGGATTGTACCAGATCCGGGGACGGAACTCGACGCCCGGCATGGTCGAGACTCCGGCGGCGGCCAGACGTTCGACGAGGATCCCGGCCGCGTAGCCGGCTGTCACCTGGACGGCCCAGGCGTAGCCGTTCAACCCGAAGTTGGTATCGGAGCCGTTGACGAGTATCTGGACCTTCGTCCCTTCACCCCGCCGGATTTTTTCCCCGAAACCGGCCGGAATGACAAGGCCTATCTGGGCCCGGCCGAGATCCAGGGCCGGATCGAGGTCGGCCTCGGAAATCACATCCAGGGAACGGACAAACGACCCTCCGCCGAAGACATGCCCGAGATAGTCGAAGCTTTCCTCCGACCGGTCATGGTCGCAGACGGCGACGGGGATGTTCTTGATATCGAAGTTGGCGGCATAACCGAGAATGAGGAGCTGAAGAACGGGAGCGGCGAACAGGATGGGGAACATCTTCCGGTCCCGCCGGAGCTGGAGCAGCTCTTTCCGAATCATCCGCTTCAGCATGCCCGCCTCACACCAGCCGGGCTTTTTTCAGCCGGGCCGCCGCGACCGCCAGGGTGAAAGCGGAGAACAAGGCCAGGGCGGCCAGGTCCGCCGCGCCGGCGGAAAATCCCGCGCCGCGCATCATGATGCCCCGGAGCAGATGGACATAATAACGGGCCGGGACGATCATCGTCACGGCCTGGATGGCCGGAGGCATCCCGGAGATGGGGAAGACGAAGTCGGAAAGGAGCAGGGCGGGGAGGATGCTGGACATGGCGGCGGCGAAATAGGCCACCTGTTGGGAATTGGTCACGGTTGAAATCAGGATCCCCTGGCCGAGGGCGGCCAGGAGGAAAAGAAGCGAGGCCAGGGCCAAAAGCGGAATAGAGCCTTTGATCTCGAGGCCGAACACGATCCGGCCGGCCAGAAGGATGATCACCGTGCTCACGGCCGAGATCCCGAGGTAGGGAAGCGTTTTTCCGATAATGACGGATCCGGGACTGAGCGGCGAGACCAGGAGCTGCTCCATCGTTCCGCGTTCCCGTTCCCGGACGACCGAAAGCGAAGTGGAGATCGTCCCGGTGATCATGAAGATGAAGACGATCAGCCCGGCGATCAAGTAGGGCGTGGATTTCAGCTCGGGGTTGTACCAGATCCGGGCTTCCGGAACGACCGGGACGACAAGGCTTCGGTTCAGGCCGGCGGCCCACTCCGCAACGACGTCCTGGCCGAACGAAGTCGCGAAGGCCTGGAGATACCCCTGGACGATGCCGGCCTCCCGGCCGTCGGAGCCGTCGATCAGTCCCTGGACCCGGGCCGTCCGGCCCCGTTCGAGGTCCTCGCCGAATCCCCTGGGAATGACCACGGCGGCTTTGATTCTCCCGCTCTGGAGAGCCGCGTCGACTTCGTCGTGATGGAGAAACGACGCCTCCGGACGGAAATATTCGCTGCGGCCGAGGGTTTGGATGAAGGATCGCGAGCGGTCGCTTCCGTCCAGGTCGAGCAGGCCGAGCTTGACGTTTCTCACATCGAAGGAGAGGACGTAGCCGAAAAATAACAGGAGGACGGTCGGAAAAAAGACGAGCATGAAAAGAATCAAGCGGTCCCGCCGGATCTGGAGAAACTCTTTTTTTACGACGGCTCCGAGGTTCATGACGGCTGACCGGCGATATGAAGGAAGACATCCTCGAGGGTGGGAGGAATCGGCTCGAATCCGGAAAGGCCGGCGCACCGGTTGAAGAGCGTCCGGGGATCGGTCGCTGCTTCGACCGTCACGTGGAGCGTCCCGCCGAAAAGAGCGGCCGCAAGGACTCCGGGCAAGGCCCGGACGGCCGCCAGCGACCCGGCGGGATCGGCGGCCCGGACTTCGTACAGTACCCGGTCCGATAGGATCGCCTTCAATCCGGCCGGCGTATCTTCGGCCGCGATCTTTCCCTCGGCGATAAACGCGATCCGGCGGCAGTATTCCGCCTCGTCCAGAAAGTGGGTCGTGACAAAGACCGTTGTTCCGGCGGCGGCGAAGGAATCGATGAGGTCCCAGAAGGCCCGGCGCTGGACGGGATCCACGCCGGCCGTCGGCTCGTCCAGAAAAATGACGGCCGGTCCGTGGATGAGGGCGCAGGCCAGGGCCAGGCGCTGCTGGTATCCCCGGGGCCATTCGCCGGCCCGGAGGCCGGACATTTCGACGAGGGCCAGCTGAGAAAAAAGCTCTTCGCGCCGCCGTTTCAACGTCTCGTCGGACAGGCCGTAGATGCCCCCGAAGAACTCGATATTCTCCGTCCCCGTCAAATCGCCATAGAGGGCGAATTTCTGGCCCATGTAGCCGATCCGGCGTTTGACGCCCTCGGGATCGGCGGCCACATCGAGGCCGTCCACCAGCGCCCGTCCTCCGTCGGGAGGAAGAAGACCGCAGAGAATCTTGATCGTCGTCGACTTGCCCGCTCCATTGGCTCCGATAAAGCCGTAGATCTCCCCCCGGCGGACCGAAAAGTCGATCGCTTTCACCGCCCGGAAGCTTCCGAAACGTTTTTCCAGACCGCGGACGACGATGGCGTCGGAGGGGGCGGGGATCATGCCGCTTCTCCCTTTCGGCCGGCGAGAAGCCGGAAGAAGACGTCCTCCAGCGTCGGCCGAACCGTCCGGAAGACAGTCAGCGGGACCGCTTCTTCCAGGGCCGTCCGCAAAACGGCGCCGTCGGCTCCGGGCCGCATTTCGACGTGGATTTTGTCGCCGAACGCCTGGACGGATACTGCGCCGGGGACTTCAACGGCGGCCTTCCGGGCTTCGGCCACGCGATCGCAGACCGCTTCGTAGATGAGCCCGGGGACGGCGGCGCGAGCTTCTTCGGGGGAAGCGACCTTGATGACTCGACCCGCGCTCATGAACGCCAGCCGCCGGCAGCGCTCGGCTTCGTCGAGGTAGGGCGTTGAGATCACGATCGTCACTCCGCCGGCCGAAATCCCGGTCAGAATGTCCCAGAATTCCCGGCGAGCGACCGGATCGACGCCGTTGGTCGGTTCGTCGAGAAAAAGAATCTCCGGGGCGTGAATCAGGGTGCAGGCCAAGGCCAGCTTTTGTTTCATTCCCCCGGACAGATCGCCGGCCGGCCGTTTTTTGAATCGGAACAGGTCCAACGATTCGAGAAGCGCGATTTTCTCCGCGGTGAAGCCCTTGCGGCCGTGAATGGCGGCGAAAAAGTCGATATTTTCCTCCACGCTCAGGTCGCCGTACAACGAAAACCGTTGGGAGAGGTACCCGATACGGCGGATGAGCCGGGATTTCTCCCTGACCGTATCGAAACCGAGGACGCGGCCGGAACCAGCGGAGGGAGGCAAAAGACCGCAAAAAATCCGGATCAACGTGGTTTTCCCGGCCCCGTCGGGTCCGACAAGGCCGAAGATTTCTCCCCGGGCGACATCCAGGTCGAGGCCGTGCAAGGCCTCGGTCTTGCCGAAGGAAAAGCGGAGATCCTTCGCCTCGACGATGGTTGTTTTGCCCGTCCGGTTCATGGGATGTCTCAAGCCGCGAAAGGGGCCGCCCTAGCCGCGCTTCAGAATGACGTCGACCGGCATTCCCGGCTTGAATATTCCCCGTTCGTTTTTCGCCGCAAGTTCGATCCGGTAGACTGTTTTTATCCTTTCCTCGCGGGTCTGGATCGTTTTCGGGGTGAACTCGGCTTCGTCGGCGATTCGGGAAACCGAAGCCGGGAAAGACTCGCCGGGGTGAGAGTCGGCCCGGATTTCGGCGGCCATTCCCAGGGCGATGGAACCCAGCTCGGCTTCAGGAATGAAGGCGCTGATTTTCACCGTTTCGAGATCGGCGATGGTCGCCAGAACCGTCCCGGGCAGGATGACTTCGCCCCGCTCGGCCAGGCGGTGGAGGATCGTGCCGTCGCGGGGAGAAAGGACCAGGCAGTCGGCGATCTTTTTTCGCAGGATGTCGGCGGCCGCGGCGGCCTGGTCCCGGCCGGCCCGGACGGCTTCGATCTCCTCCTTCCGGGCGCCCGTTTGGACCTTCTCGAATTGCTTCCGGGCCTGTTCGAGTTGACTTTTGGACCGGTCGGCTTGGACAGTCATGTCGTCGAGGTCCTTGGAGCTGATTGAGCCTTCCGTGTACAGCCGGGCCAAACGGGCCCGCTCCCGCTCGAATTTTTCCGAGGCGATTTCCGCCTGGGTGACCTGTTCGCGGGCGGCAGCCAGGTCCTCGTTTCGGGCGCCTTTCAGGATGAGGGCCAGTTGGGCTTCGGCCGCCCGGAGGCCCGTTTCCGACTGTCGAAGCTGCAGCTCGAGGTCCGTCGCGTCAATTCGGGCGATGACGTCGCCGGCTTTGACCTTCGCGCCCTCGACCGCGTTGATCTCAAGCAGGCGGCCCCCGACGAGGGGGGAGAGGCGAACCGGATCGCTTTCAACCGATCCGGTCAGGACGATTTCGTTGGCCTCATTCCGGCCGCCGCAGGCGGCCAGAACGAGGATCAGAACAAGCCCGATTCCGCGTTTCATGCCGCACCTCCCCGGTTCCGTCCGCTGTTGATGACGCCTCGAAAGAAAATACCGTGGATGTGTTCGGCCAGCTCCGACGGTTTCAGGTTGAGCTCCAGCATCACGGCCGGATTGCCGACGGCGTTGACCGTCAGAATAAAAACTTTGAGGAAGAGTTCGAGGTGAAGGTCGGGCCGGATTTCGCCGGACCGTTTTCCCCGCTCGAGCACGTCCCGGAGGCCCATCAAGACTTTGAGACGGCGGCTTTCCACCATCCGCCATAATTCGGGCATTGTCCGCATGTCGCTCATCATCGGTTCGGAGATGCACCGGGACAAGCCATGAAAGACGGCGATGCCCCCGGCGAAAAGACCGGCGACGGTTTTTTCGTTTCGCATCAGGGCGGTGAGCTTCTCCAAAACCGGTTCCAGAACGGATTCCACGACCGCCCGGATGAGCGCGTCCTTGGACGGGAAGAGGGCGTAGAGCGTCTTTTTGCTCAGCCTCAAGTTTGCGGCGATCTCAGCCATGGTGATTTTCCGGAAGCCGTATTGTTGGTACAGCCGCCGCGCTTCGGCGACGACCATATCCCGGTTGTCTTTGACCATGACCTCTCCTTGGGGAAACTAAGAATACTGGATAAACAATATCGGTTTCCATAATATCCAAGGCCGTTTGAAATGTCAAGCCGGAGCCCGGCCCGGGGATCGGCAGCGGACTTTTGATGAGACCGGGCGGATTTCATTTCGTCCGAGAAAAATGCTATTCTCGGTCGATCCATGAATGCTCCCGCTGAGTCCCTGACGCCGCTTTCGGCCCGGACAGCCTTGAAATACTGGCTGCCGCTCGAGGCGACCTGGCTGATGATGGCCTTCGAAGGCCCCTTTCTGGCCGCGATCATCGCCCGCCTGGCCGATCCGAAGATCAATCTGGCCGCCTTCGGCGTGGCCACTTCTCTGGCCTGGATCATCGAGTCGCCGATCGTGATGATGCTCTCGGCTTCCAATGCCCTGGTTCGGGACAAAGTCGCCTACCTCCGCCTGCGCAAATTTTCCTACGCCCTGAACACCGGCGTGACTCTGATCATGGGTCTTCTGATCTGGCCTCCCGTTTTCCGCCTGATTTCCCGGGGGATCATCGGCCTGCCGGAAGATGTCGCCCGCCTTTCGGGCCAGACAATGATCTTCCTGCTGCTCTGGCCGGCGGCGATCGGATATCGCCGCTTCTACCAGGGCATCCTCATCCGCCAGGGCAAACCCCGGGCCGTGGCATGGGGGACGGTGATCCGTCTGGCGACGATGGCCGCGACCGGCCTTGCCTTGTCCGCCCTGTTTCGCTTGCCGGGAGCTCTGGTCGGAGGCGGCGCCCTCGGTCTCGGCGTCATCGCGGAGGCGGCCGCCAGCCGCTTCATGGCCCGCGGCGCCGTTCGGCGGCTCTGCGCCGAGTCCGACGAGACCTGCGCTTTTGGCCGGTCGCTGACGCTGGAAAAGGTCAGCCGCTTTTATGTTCCCCTGGCGCTCACCTCGTTCCTTTCCTTTTCCGTTCATCCGCTGACCTCGTTTTTTCTCGGACGGAGCCGGATGCCGATCGAATCGCTGGCCGTGATGCCGGTGATCATGGGATTGGCCTTCATTTTCAGGACCGGAGGAATCGCCGTCCAGGAAGTGGTTATCGCCCTGGCCGGCGATCGGGGCGAGCATAAACCCCTTCTTCGTCGGATGACCGGATGGATCGGCCTTATCGGGACGCTGGGTTTGGGCCTCGTCGTCCTCTCGCCGCTGGCTCCGGTCTGGATGCGGACGATTTCCGGGCTCTCCCCCGAGTTGGCGGATTTTGCCCTGCTCCCGGCCCGGCTTCTTCTCCTGTTGCCGATTCTCGAAGCGACCCTCGGATACCGCCGCGGCGTTCTGGTTCGAGCTCATGACACCAATCCCATCGCCGCTGCCGTCATCGTCCAAATCGTCCTGATTGCGGCCGTGTTCGGATTGACCGTCGGCCCGTTCGGGATGATCGGGGCCGTGGCCGCCGGCCTGGCTCAAACGGCCGGCTATCTCGGCGGCAACGCTATGCTCTTTGTTCATTCCCGCCGCTCCGCGAGCGCGGCCTGAGCTTTTTCTTCTCTCCTGGCCGGATTCCATTTTTCGCCCGGGCTCCCGACTTAAGGGAGAAATGACGAGAGAGGATCCGGCGGGAGAAGAATTTTGCCACAGGGATATGCGGTTATCGTCGGTTTGACCGGAGTCGATCCGGTTTCTTACGGGGGACGGTCGCTCACCTCGGGCTGTTGGGGCGCCGAGGCCGACGTCGACCGCATCGACCGCCTGGTCGCGCCTCTCGGCTTTCTTCCCCTGACTTTAAAAACGAGCCGGGCCACGGCCGGGGCCGTCCAGGATTATCTCCGCTGGGCGGCCCGGACGACCCGGTTCGGAGACCTGGTGCTTTTCTATTTTGCCGGACACGGTCAGCGCCGTCCGGATGCAAACGGCGACGAGGACGACGGCTTCGACGAGCTCCTTCTGGCCTACGACCGTCCGTTGGACGATGACGAGTTGGACGAGTCCTGGAGGGAATTTCCCGAGGGGGTGCGCCTCCTGGTCATCAGCGACGCATGTCACTCCGGGACCAACTTCAAATTCCCCGGCGGCTGGAAGCGGTCGCCGGTTCGTCCTCCCTCGGCACCCCGCCCTTTTCTCCGGCCGATGAAGGCTTCGCTGGTCCACCTCGGCGCCTGCCGGGACGAGGAATTGGCGACGGCCTACCGGGGAGGAGGCGCCTTTACGATCGCCCTGTGCGCGGCCTTGCAACCGTCTTTTGCCGGGGACTACCG
>CAYPKX010000001.1:17720-34289 GCA_964411395.1 uncultured Eubacteriales bacterium
TTGATTCGCCTCATCGCCGCGTCTTTACCCGCTCAGCAACCGCGGCTTGCGCTCTATGGCCCCGAGGCCGAAGCTTTCTCCCGACAGAAACCATTTTCAATCGAAGCGGGATTCCCTGATCCGGCGCGGGCCCGAAACACATTTTCATGAACATCAAAGCCAAAAGGTGGGCGATGGGAATTGCGGCTATCTGGGGGGTTATGACCGGGTGCAAACCGGCGTCCGTCGGCTTGGGACCGTTTCCGGCCGCGGCGCCGGCGCATCCGGGGGGGCTGAGATATTCGCTCGGCCGGGACTTTGTCGCGGTTGAGGCTGTCGTCTCCGAATACGTTGAAACCCGGGTTGTTTCTTCCGCGAACAAACGGTTCAAGACCGAGACGCGAACGGGCCGCCTTTTAAAAAGCGCGGACGTTTCACTCCAAACGCTGGCCGACCCGTCCTTTGTCTATTCGCTCGATTTCGGAAGCCGGGGCGGGGGCGATGCTTCCTTGGAGATCCGGGTGGGGGACAATGGACTCCTGGCCTCGGTCGAAACGGAATCGCGAAGCCGGGCCGGAGAGATCCTCCTCCAAGTCGTTCGCGCCGCCGGCGATGTGGCCGGAGCTTTGGCCGGATTCCGAAGCCCGGCGGATTTTGGGGCGGAGTCCGCAGCGCCGGCTTCAGACGAGGCGGGAGCAGAACAAGCGCCTGTGGGTTCCTCCGGCCGGCGCGAACGCCGACAGGAGGCGCTTTCCCCCGAGGCCCTCTTCTTTCTCCAGGAATCGGCCCTGGCCCGCGAGATCCGGCGGGACTTGGACCGCCTCGAGGAGGAACTGGCCGAGCGCCGGTCCGGACTTCGCGGGTACACCGATGCGGCGGCCGGCGCGGCCGATGCGGCCCGGTTTTCCCTGGCCGAAAAACGCGCCGATTTTCTGGAGGACTCCATCCCGTTTTTGGAAAAACAAGTCGAAAAAGCCGGGACGGCGTTTACCTCGTCCCTCCGGACGTTTCTCGCGTCGCATCGAATCGGACGCGAAAGCCGGGACAGGACGATTCGTCGCCATTTGGATCTTCGCGATCTTCCGACTTCGTCCGGTCTTTGGGAAGCGGCTTCGGATGAGGCGATCACGGCTTTTCTGGCCGAAAACTTTCCCCGGTCGCTTTCTCTCTACCGGGAAACCGGTCTCGTGATCGCCTTTGATCCGTCGATGGCCATGGCCAAGGATCCGTCTCCGGCGGTCGAGACGCAGCCGAAAAAGAACGAAATCCGGATTTATTACCGGGAGACCCTTCCGGGTTTTCTACGGATTTTCGCTTGGGAGGAAGGCGCCGATCCGGAAAAGATGGAGTTCGGCCGGTCCTTCCGCCTGGCGGACGAAAAGCCCGTCGCGGTTCTGCATCCCGGACTTCCGGTCCGCTATGTCAAGTTCGACCGGAAGGCCTTTTCATCCCGGTCTTTGCGCTTGGCGGTCAATGGACAGGGACGGGTTGTCGGCCTGGCCGAATCTTCGACTTCGACCGCGGCCGCGGCGGCCTCCGGAACGGCTTCGGCTTTGGCCGCGCTTCGAGCCGCTTTCGCCGAGGCCTGGGGAGACACCCGAAGCCTTGTCGAAGCCCTGGGAAAGCTGACTTCGGCGGATCCGGCCGTTCGGTTGGCGCTCCTCAGGCTGCGGACGGGCGCCTCGACGGGAGGGGAATCCACGTCCGAACTGAAACGGACGCCGCCGGAGGAATAGAACGGGATCTTACCCGCCGGGCGTGTTTCGCTCGACGGTATTTCGGAAGATCGGATGCCGGGCGGCCGCCAGGTTGACGATGCGGCTGCCCATTTCTCCATAGGAATATCCGAGTCCGGCCGCCGCATGGGTCATCGACGTCGCCGGATTGATATCGGGATTGGTGTTGACGTCGATGACCTGGAAGATACCATCCAGGTAGCGGACGTCGATCCGGGCGTAATCCCGGCAGCCGGTGACTCGATAGGCAGCCAGAACGACCCGCTCGAGTTCGGCCAGGGCGGCGGCGTCGAGGTCGGCCGGAACGCGCATTTCGATGCCTTCGTAGAGGCGGCTTCCGGCGATGTACTTGGCATCATAAGTGAAGAGCCGGTCGTGGATGTCGGTGAATCCGTTGTAATCCATTTCCGCCGGGGGAAGCATGGAAACGAGGCCGTTGCCCCAAGCGGCCGCGTGAAGCTCGCGTCCGTTGATGAATTCCTCGACCAGCGCGGCCTGGTGATGCGTCTCCAGGATATAACCGACCCGGCGTTCGAGTTCTTCAGGCGTGGTCACGACCGATTCGCGGGAGATCCCGATGCTGCAATGTTCATGGGCGGCTTTGACGATGGCCGGAAAGGCCGTCCAGGAACCGGTTTCGGGAGTATCGAAGACGGCCCAGGGCGGGGTGGGAATGGCGGAATCGTCGAGAAGGAGCTTCACCCGCGGCTTATCGTGGGACAGGGCCAGCACGACGCCCGACGAACCGGTGAAGACGAAGCCCAGCCGTTCCATGACCGCGGCAACCTCCGGCTCGCTGTGGGCGATGCCGGGAAGCTCTTCGCACCAGTTGAAAACGATGTGATCCAGCGGATGATAGGCGGCCAGACGTTCGGCCAAGCGGCCGTCTTCGACGGCCAGAAACTCGACGGGATGGCCCAGGTCGGCCAAGGCTTCGCCCAGTGTCGCCACATCCTCTCCGGCTTCTGTTCGCTCATCCTCCGTCCAGACCGGATCCAGGTTGTGAAGAAGAAGGACGGGCAGGTCGCGCCGGTTGTATTCCAATGTTGGCCTCAGATCAAGGGACGGCTCTCTTCGTCGAATCTGTCCTTAGGATAACAGAATCATTTCGACAGGTTCAAGTAAAAAAAAGGAAAAAAATATTCGCCTTGATCGGCTTTCGGCCATGTCTCGGACGGAACGAACGCATCGTCGGGCTGTCGACTTGCCGGAGCCCGCTCCGTATAGTAAATTGCTGGGGAGCGAGTGACTCATGAATTCTCAAGATGTTTATCCGCGGACCGCGATGGGCGAAGCCGTGCGCCGGGCCTACCGGTCCGGCCAGGAGGACGAATCCCTCGAGCCGTTGATCGCCGTCGACGCGGCGGGCCGTCCCGTCGGCCGGATTCAGGCGGGGGATTCCCTGATCTTTTACGACATCCGCGGCGAGCGCGAAGTCGAAATCTCCCGGAGCCTGACCGACCCGTCGTTTTCCGAATTCAAAACGGCCGGCGACCTCCGCCTCCACTTTACGACGCTGATCGAGTATGCCCCGAACCTTCCCGTTCGGGTCGCCTTCCCCCCCGAAAGCCGGCTCCGCAACACCCTGACCGAGGTGGTGAGCCGGGCCGGATTGCCCGTCGTGAAAATTGCCGAGTCCGAAAAGGCGATTCATGTCGGCTATTTTCTCAACGGGAAAAGCGACGAGATTTTCCCCGGGGAAAAGCGGGTGGTGATTCCTTCGCCGGAAGGCGTAGCCTATTATGATGCGGTTCCGGAGATGTCCTCGTCTGAAATTGCGGGAGCGGTCGAAGCGGCGGCGGCCGATCCCGGCCGAGGCCTCATCGTCGCCAATCTGGCCAACGTCGACGTCGTCGGCCATATCGAAAACCGGACCGCCGTGATCAAGGCCGTCGAGAGCGTGGATGCCGCCCTCGGGCGGATCGTTGTGGCGGCGCGAAGGGCCGGGGCCGTCCTTCTCGTCACGGCCGATCACGGAACGGTCGAGGATTGGCTCTATCCGGACGGCAAGGTCGACACGGGTCACACCCGAAGTCCCGTCCCGTTCCTCTTCGCCGATTTTTCGGGGACGCCGATTCCGGGCGTTTCGCTCCGGGATGAAGGCGAACTGGCCGATATCGCTCCGACCGTCCTCGACCTTCTGGGGATGGCGAAGCCGGCCGAGATGACCGGCGAAAGCCTTTTTGCCTCCCGGGGGGATATCGTTCCGCCGCGGTCGAAAATCATCCTTTTAATTCTCGACGGGTGGGGTCTGGGACCCGACGGCGAAGGCAATCTCATCGCCGCCGCTTCCACGCCTCATTTCGATGAATTGCGGGAGGCCTGTCCCGCCGCCGAACTCCGGGCCTCGGGAGATGCGGTCGGGATGCCGCCCGGGACGGTCGGCAATTCCGAAGCCGGGCATCTTCATATCGGGGCCGGCCGCCGCGTTTTTCTCGACCGCGTCCGGATCGACCTGGCGATTGCCGACGGCCGCTTTTTTGAAAAGGCGGCCTTTATCGAAGCCATCGATCGGGCCCGCTCAACCGGCCGGGCCCTGCATCTCATGGGGATCATCTCTCATTACAGCTCGCACGGAACGATCCGCCATCTCTTCGCCCTCCTGGAAACCGCCCGGAGGCGGGGTCTCCGGGACGTCTCGATTCACGGTTTTCTCGGGCGGCGGGGCGAGCGTCCTGAAAGCGGAGCCGTCTATGTCGAAAAAGTCGAGGCCAAATGCCGGGAGCTTGGCTGCGGCCGGCTGGTGACCGTCCTGGGACGCTACTGGTCGCTCGACCGGGAAGGCCACTGGGAGCGGGTCGAAAAAGCTTATCGGGCCATGGTCTACGGAGAAGGCACGGGCGTTCCCGGCTGAAGGAAGAATCTTCCCGGCGAACGATTTCCCCGGAATTTCGTAGGACACATAGAGAAACGCGAACCATGAACATCGAATTGCGGAATGTCCGCTTCAGCTACGGTCCCCTCCGGGCCCTCGACGGCGTGACGCTCGAGATCGGCGAAGGCGCCTGCGGCCTCCTCGGTCCGAACGGCGCCGGAAAAAGCACGCTCTTGAAAATCCTTCTGGGTTTCCTGCGGCCCAGCGCCGGCGACGGCCTGGTCCTGGGCCATGATATCCTGAAGGACTCGTTTGGGATCCGAAGGGTTGTCGGATACATGCCCGAAGACGATTGTTTCATTCCCGGCCTCGATGCCGTCGGTTTTACCGCTCATTTCGGCGAGTTGTCGGGGATGCCCCGGGCCGAGGCCATGAAGCGGGCCCATGACGTCCTGTACTATGTCGGTCTCGGCGAATCCCGTTACCGGCTGCTGGAAACCTACTCGGCCGGAATGAAACAACGCCTCAAACTGGCCCAGGCCCTGGTCCACGATCCGAAAATCCTCTTTCTCGACGAGCCGACGGCCAATCTCGACCCCCAGGGTCGGACCGAAATCCTGGAGTTGATCTCTGACATCACTTCGAAGAAGGACCTCCACGTCCTGATCTCGTCTCATATCCTGACCGACATCGAACAGACCTGTACGTCCCTTGTCATCCTGAACAAAGGGAAGGTCGCCGCCCAGGGCGAGCTGGCCGCTCTCCGCGAGGTCCGGTTCAGTCTCTACGAAATGAAGCTGAAAGGGGAGGCCGGACCGTTTCTTGAAGCCCTCCGGCGTCGCGAAGGCCGGGTCGAGGAAGCCGAGGACGGAATCATCAAGGTCTATCTCCCTCAAACGATGGAGCGGCGGGACGTGTTCCGCCTGGCCGGCGAAGCCGCGGTCCAGATCCGGCATTTCGTCAAGAGCCGGACTTCGCTGGAAGACCTCTTCGCCCGAACCGTAGGAGTCGACTGATGGCCATCGCTGAACGCGGATATTCGCATTGGCAGGGAACTCTGGGGACAGGCCGCCGGCCCTGGCGGGTGATCGCCGCCCAGGCGATCCGCCTGGCTTGGAAACGCAAGTACTTCAAGCTGGTGCTCTTCGGCTCGCTCGTCCCCGCCGTCTTCTTTCTCGGCGGGATCTACGTTTCCGAGAGAATCGAAGATTTCAGGGGAATGTTCAAGGAAGCGGAGAAATTTCTCCAGATCAATCCCGCGTATTTCCAGGCCTATTACGGCTCGAGCTTCCTCATTTTCATGATGTTGATGATCATGGTCGGAAGCGGAGCCGGATTGATTTCCGACGATCTTCGCCATAACGCCTTGCCGCTCTATTTTTCCCGGCCTCTCCGCAAGCGCGACTACATCGGAGGGAAGTTCGCCTCGCTCGCCTTTTTCCTCCTGCTCCTGACGCTGGCCCCGGGCGTGCTTTTCGTCCTTCTGAAGTTGATCTTTTCCGGAAGCCTCGCCTTTCTGGGCGATTATCCCTGGCTTCCCTTTTCCTTCCTCGGCTGGTCGATTTTCCTTTCGTCCTTTTTATCGCTCTATACGCTCCTGCTGTCCTCTCTCGGCCGGAACCGCCGCTATGCCTCGATCATGATCCTGGCCGTCTATTTCCTCTCGACCGTCTTTTTTGGAATCTTCAATGGGATCTTTCATGAACCGGCGTTCTGCCTCCTGTCCATCGAGATGAACATCCGGCAGCTTTCGGCCGCGTTTATGGGCGCCAAGGCGCCGTTCGACGTTCCCTGGATCTATTCCTTCCTGATCCTTGCGGCGATCATGGCCGTCTCCCTCCTGGTCCTCCGAAAAAAAATCCGGGGAGCGGAGGTGATCCGGTGAGCGGCAACGGCGGGACGATTCGGGCCGAAAAGCTCGGCAAGTGGTACGGCAACGTCCTCGGCCTTTCCGATATTTCGATCGAGATCGGTCCGGGGATTACCGGGCTCCTGGGACCGAACGGCGCCGGCAAATCGACCTTCATGAAGCTGATCACCGGCCAACTTCGTCCGAGCATCGGAACGATCTCGATCGGCGGCCGGAGCGTGTGGAACCATCCCGAGATTTTCCGGCGGGTCGGCTTTTGCCCCGAGCAGGATGCTTTCTATGAGGATATGACCGGCCGCGAATTCCTCAGCGGACTTCTCGGCCTGTTCGGATACGCGCCTTCCGAGATCCGGGAGCGGGCGGCCCGGGCTCTGGAATTCGTCGATCTGACCGAGGCCGCGGACCGGATGATCCGGGGGTACAGTCGGGGAATGCGCCAGCGCCTGAAAATCGGCCAGTCGCTGGCCCATGAGCCCGACATCCTCATCCTGGACGAGCCTCTCAACGGCCTGGATCCTCTGAGCAAGCGCAAGGTCATCCGGCTCATCAAGGACTACCGGACGGAAGGCCGGACCGTCCTGGTTTCGAGCCATGTTCTGCCCGAGATCGAGGCCCTGACCAAGTCGATCGTCCTCGTCCACCAGGGCAAGATTCTGGCCGAGGGCGATATCCACCATATCCGCGGCTTGATCGACGCCCATCCCCATATCATCGCCGTCCGGACCTCCGAGCCGCGCGTTCTGGCCGGGCGGTTTGTCGGCGAACCGGATGTCCAAAGCGTCCGTTTCGATGAAGCCGAGGGAACGGTTCTGTTCGAGACGAAAAATCGCGACCAGTTTTTCGGGCGGTTGACGCGTTGGGCCGGCGATCCCGGCTTCGACATCGAGGAGATCACCTCGCCCGATGACAACCTCCAGTCCGTGTTCGATTACCTCGTGGGGAAATAAGATGCCGACCACGCCGTTCCTCGCCGTCTTTCGTTTCAGCGCCAAGCTGGTCCGCCGGTCCAAGCGGACAAAAGTCTTTGTCGCCGTGGCTGCGCTTCCGGTGATTCTGGCCTTGATTCTCCAGGTCAACCGGCTGGCTTCTCCCGGGTTGGGACTGGACGGCTTGAGCGTCTTTTCCAACGTGGTCATGGGTTTCAGCCTTCAATTTTTGGTCCTGCTTCTCTCGTTGTTTTTCGGGACCTCGATCACGGCCGACGAAGTCGACAACCGAACGCTGACCTACCCGGCGACAAGGCCCGTCCCCAAGACGGCGTTCATCCTCGGGAAATACGCCGCTTCGGTCTCTTTTCTCCTGATCCTCGTCCTGGCCAGCACGATGCTCTCCTTTCTCATCCTGATGGCCGACCGGCTGTCGTATGGGACGGCCTGGGCGTTTCTGGGCCGAAGCCTGGCCGCCCTCGGCTTCGGGACGATTTGCTACACCGCCCTGTTCACCCTGGCCGGGACGTTCCTTCGCAAATCGATCCTCTTCGGATTATTTTTCTGCTTCGGCTGGGAGAACGTCGTTCAATATTTTCCGGGGACGACGCAGAAATTCACGATCATGCACTGGTTGAAATCCCTCCTGCCCGGAATCGAGGCCGGGATGGGCCCGTCCACCGACGGATCGGGCCTCCTGAAATTCCTTCTTTTCCGGCACGAACCGAGCCCGGCCTGGGCGGCCGTGCTCACCCTTCTGCTTCTGACGGCCGGTTTTCTTTTTCTGGCCGGCCGCATCTTCTCCAGGAAGGAATATCTCTTCGACGAATAATCCCGGCCCTTTTTTACCCGACCGGGGGAGAATACGGGGCGTCGGGTGCAGGTTCGGCCGGAGTCGGGTATAATTCCTCTTCCATGAATAAGATGCTCGAAAAAATCAGCCGGGCGCTGGGCTTGAGCCCCGTCTGGTGGCAATGGCGCTGGAGAAATTTCCAAGCGCGGCTGAAAGCCGTTTTTTCGCCCGATAAAAACGCCGTCCGGCATCTCAAGTCCGCGCAGAAAATCTGCCCGAGCTGCGGATCCCTCAACGGAGCCGGCGACCGCCGGTGCGGTTCTTGCGGGGCCCGGCTGCCGTCGGCCGCGGCCAACTTTTTCGCCAAGGTCTTCGGTCTCATCCTCCCGGGCGTGTCGCCGGTCACGGCCGGTCTGATCGGCCTCATCGTCGTCGACTTCCTCGTCCAACTGGTTCTTTCCCGCGGCAGTTCGCTTCTGCGGCCGGACCTGGCGTCTCTCCTTCGGGTCGGGGCGCTGGAGTCGCAGCTGGTGGGAATGGGGCAGTGGTGGCGGATCCTGACCAGCGTCTTCGTCCATATCGGAATCATCCACATCGCTTTCAACCTGTACGCCTTGATCAGCGTCTCTCACTTTCTCGAACGGGAAATCGGATCGGTCCGCTACTTCGGCCTCTTCCTGCTTTCCGGGGCGGCCGGTTCGGCGGCTTCCTTTGCCTTGCGGTCGCACGCGGTGATGGCCGGGGCCTCGGGGGCGCTCTTCGGCCTGATCGGATTTTCCATCGCCTATTTCCGCCGCCAGGGAGGCTTCCGGGCGAGGGAGATCCAGTCCTTCATGGTTCGTTGGGCGATCTATGGATTCATTTTCGGCCTGATGGTTCGGGCCGACAATATCGCCCATGCCGGCGGATTCGCGGCCGGATTCCTGCTTGGTTTGGTGATGGAATTCCGGATGGATGTCCGGGTTCGGCGGGACCGAGCCTGGAAGGCGTTGGCCGGACTTCTGGCCCTCGCCCTCCTGGCCGCATTGTATTCCCTGATCACCGCTCCGCCGATCGCCTTTCGCTGATCCGTCCGGCCTTCGGGAACGAAGCTCAATACACGTCCGGATCAAAGTCGAAGTCAAAGTCGAAATCCAGGTCCAGATCGAGGTCGAAGCCTTTTCGGATCCGCCGCAATTCGCGCCGCTCCCGGGAATCGAGCCGGCGAAGTTTCCGTTCGAGATTGCGTTCCAGCCGGCGAACAGACCGCTCCAGCTTCCGGGCGGAAACCTCGAGCCCTTTCAGGTCGATCGCGATCCTCCCGCCGCGGTCCCGGCGAAGGCGGAGACCTTTGATGTCTTTCAGCCTGGCCAGGCCGTCCAAACCCCGGCCGTCGACGACGATCCGGCCTTTGCTCGTATCGATGACGATCGACCCGCGGACGCGGCGCTTGTCGGCCGAAGAGGAAGAGACGGGCAGGCCGAGAGAGAAAAGGATGATCACTCCGGCGGCGATCATTCGAGTGGCGTTCATTGTTCCTCCGGATAGTTTTGATTTCACCCTCAAAGACGAAGCCGGGCGGAGAAAGGTTTACGGTAAAAATTGACTTCGCCCGGGCCGCGAATTATGCTTGGCTCAAAAAATGAAGGACCGGCGATGAAACACCATTTACGGCTCAGTCAAATGCTCCTGTTCGTCTCGGCCTGGATGGCCGTGCCGGCCCCCGCCGACATCAAGCTCCCGGCGATTTTCGGCGACAACTGTGTTCTTCAGCAGCAAACTGAAGCCTTGTTCTGGGGAACGGCGGCGGCGAATTCCCGCGTCCGGGTGACGACTTCGTGGGACGGAAAAACCCATGGCGCGAGGGCTTCGACCGACGGCTCCTGGAAGCTTGCCGTTCGGACACCGAAGGCCGGCGGTCCTTACGAAGTGACCATCAGCGACGGTCGTCCGTTGAAGCTGAAAAACGTCCTGATCGGCGAGGTGTGGGTCTGTTCCGGGCAATCGAACATGGAGATGACGGTCAAGGGCTATTACAACCAGCCCGTTCTGGGCTCGGCCGAGGCGATCGCCCTGGGGTCCCATCCGAACATCCGCTTTTTTACCGTCAAGCAAGCCGCCCGCCTCGAGCCGCAATCAGATTTTTCGGGCGCCTGGAAGACGGCCGAGCCGGAAAGCGTTGCGGATTTCAGCGCGACCGCCTATTTTTTTGGCCTGATGCTCCACCGGGTTCTGCGCGTTCCGGTCGGATTGATCAACTCAAGCTGGGGCGGCACGCGGATCGAGCCCTGGATCAGCCCCGAGGGATGTCGAACGCTGACGGGGATTCGATATCCGGAAAAAAAGGAAGGGGAAAATTTATCTCCGCAGACCCCGTCCGTGCTATTCAACGCCATGATCCGGCCGATGGCCGGGTACGGGATCCGGGGGGCGATCTGGTACCAGGGAGAGTCGAACCGCGAGCAGCCGCGGGATTACCAAAAACTGCTGCCCGGCCTGATCAAGGATTGGAGGACCGTTTGGGGGATCGGGCCCTTCCCGTTTTACTATGCCCAGATCGCCCCTTATGATTACGGCCCCAACGGGCCCAGCTCGGCTTTCCTTCGGGAGGCCCAGCTCCGGGCTTCGACCGCGCTTCCGAATATCGGAATGGCCTGCCTGATGGATCTCGGGGAGAGGGCCTGCATCCACCCGGCCGATAAAAAAACCGGGGCCGACCGCCTGGCTTATCTCGCCCTGGCCCAAACCTACGGCCTCAAGGGAATCGCTTCCTTGAGCCCCGTTCTCAAGGAAATGAAAGTCGAGGGAAGTGTGGTCACCCTGACCTTCGACCATGCGCCCAACGGCCTGACTTCCTACGGCCGGGAGCTCGCTTGTTTCGAAATCGCCGGGGCCAATCAAAGGTTCTACCCGGCCCGGGCTTTCCTCAGCTGGTCCGGCGTCACCCTGATGTCGCCTTCGGTCGCGGCGCCGGTTGCCGTCCGGTATGCTTTTGCGGATTTCGTCAAGGGCGACCTTTTCAGCACGGAGGGACTTCCGGTGTCCTCCTTCCGAACCGACGACTGGGACATGGAAAAATAATCGGGAATGATGAAAAAGGCGGGGGCGTTCCTTCTCCTGGCGGCGTCGGCCTGGGCCCTCGGCATCTTTTTCTTCGACCTCGGCCTCGTCGTTCTCCGCCGGTTCGGACCTGACGGCGGGACGATCATGACCAACTCGAGCGGTTGGGGGCCGTGTTTTCTCTCTGCGTCGGCCGCGCTGGCCGTTCTGATCCTCCTTTCCCTGGCCGGAGGATTTTTCCAGGCTCGGCGGCGCAAGCGGTCGATGGGCGAGGGCTTTGTCGGCCAGGCCTGGACGTTCGCCCCGGTCCTGGCCCTGGCGTTTGCCCGGTTTGCCGAGGGACGGGCCGTTCCTTTTATCGTTCCGATCCCGCTCTTTCCGCTCCTTTTGGCGGCCGTTTTTATTTCGATCCTCTGCCTCAACGCCCGGTTCCATCGGAGCTCCGCCCGGCCCCGGCGGGCCCTTTTCCCTCCCGGCGTCGAGCGGAAAAAAACCGGAGCGATAATCCAGGGCGTGGTCCTTGTCGCTATTCTGACGCATCTTTTGACCCTCAATCCCTTTTTCACCCGTTATTCGAGCTATATGATTTTCGCCGGAGACGAACCCAAGTATGTTCGAATGGCGTCTTCTTTGGCCGAGGACGGCGACCTCGACCTGACCAATAATTTTACCGGCAATGACCTCGAGGTCGCCGAACAGATCCGGTCGGCCCGGGCGGCCGGGACGCGAGCGGTGGGCGATTACACGATCATCGGCCGGGATGGCGGTCTCTACCATTTTCATATGCCGGGAATCTCCGCCCTGATCCTTCCCGCTTACCTCATCGACCTGAAGATTCACCCCCGGACCATTCCCAACACCCAGCCGTTGATGTTTCTTCCGGCCCGGATGACCGTCACCCGGGCCTGGTTGATGGTCCTGGCCGTCGTCTTTTTCCTCCTCCTGGCCCGGTTTTATCATCACCTGTTCCGTTCCCGTTTTCTGGCCCTGTTCCTTCTCCTGGCTCTCGTCGCGGCCACCCGGATTCCCGAGTTTCTCCTCCAGGTCTATCCGGAGACGGCGGCCGGAATCTGTCTTTTCCTCGGTTTGAACGCCCTCTTTTTTCCTTTCGCCCGGGCTTGGACAAACCGGGCCGCCCTGGTCGCCGGTATCGGCCTACTGCCCTGGTTCCATCAGAGATTCATCCCGATCGCGCTCAGTCTCTACGTCCTGTTTCTCATCCACAATCGGAAAGCCGGGCGGCGAGGGCGGGAATTTGCGGCCGTCTCGCTCCCCTTGGCGGTCATCGGACTCGGGTACGCGGCGTATTTCTATCTCATCACCGGAAATCCGATGCCCTGGAGCATGTACAGTCTCTGGGGAACGAGTTATACCCGGGCGGCGATCTTTCCCTCGGGCTTTTTCGGCTATCTTTTCGACACGAGCTCGGGCCTTCTGGCGATGTTTCCGGTGCTCCTCTTCGCGCTGACCGGCGTTTACTGGGGATTGAAAAAAGAACGCCGCACGGCCGGGAAGCTCCTCGCCGTGATTCTTCCTTATTTTGCCTTGATCTGCATCACCCCTTGGCACGGCCTGGCCTGGGAAACAACGCGAATGAGCCTGGTTCTCATCCCGTTGTTCCTGGTTTTTGCCGGGTTCACTCTTCGGGCTCTGGCCGATGAAACGTCGATCGCCCATCTCCTCTTTTATGGGGCCGGTTTGTCCTTCCTCCTTCTCAACAAGGGAGGAAAAATCTGGAAAATCAGCCTGGGGAACATCTTGGTCCAGCCCCATCAAGTCGGAGAGATCGTCCAGTCGGCCGTTGTCCTGGTTCTCTTCTTCGGCCTGCTTTGGGTCTTGGATCGATGGACTCCGAACACGCTCAGGCCTTTGCCCTTCCCCGTCTGGGGCCGGAAAATCCGGACGGCCGCCCGGACGCTTCAGCGAACGACGGCTTTGCCGTTATTGAAAAAAGGCATCGTCGGTCTCTGCCTGGCCGTTCCCTTTCTTTACGGCCTGATCTACATCAACAACTGGAATGATAAAACCCTGGCTCCTTCCTATTTCCCCAGTCTGGCAAAAATCGGCCGGATATCCGACCTTCGCCTCGTCTCCCGGACCGCCGGGAAGCCCTCCTGGTCCAAATCCGAGGAAGGATTCGGCTCGCTTTTTCCGGGCGATATTCCTTTCGAGCTTTTTCCCGGCCAGACCCGAAAGTCCTTGTCTTTCGGTCCGGGCGGCTTCCTGGAAAAATGCCCCGCCGGCCGATACTGGCTCTCCGTGGAATTTGCCGATGCTCCGGCCGACTTGACCGCCCTGTTTCTGGATTTTGCCGGTGAGACCTGGAAGCTCATCCTGGAACCGGGGGCGGGGACGAAATCCGCCGCCGTTACCCATCTCCTCTTTAAAGATCTCTATCTTGCGCCCGAAGCCGTTCTCCGGTTTTCCGATCCGGTGAGCGGTCGGGTCAGGGGAAAGCTCCATTTTGCCCCGATTCCAAGTTACGTCTTCGACGGTCGATTGATCCTCATGCCGGGCGATGACCATTCCCCCCGGCCGATCCGATCGATCGGGCCCCGGCTTTTTTTGACCTTGACCGCGATAACCGGCGTTCCAGGTTTGGAGGCTTCGTTCGATGTTTCGGTGATCGATCCTGCGGCCGGGGAAGGCGAAAGCCGCAAACCCTTCCGATCCTTTCCTCTCGATTTGGGAAAAACGGTCGGTCGGAGGTTCAATTTCCCCCTGGATATCGACGGAACTCTTCCGCCGGCGGGCGCTTCCCTGGCCTTGGCGGTCGTCGATGAAAAAGGACGGCGGTTTCGGGCGAAGAGCGTCGCCTTTCCCTCCGGAGACCTCCTCGATCTCGGGACGATGCCCGATTTCCGGGGCGGCCGGGCTTCCGCGATTTCCAAGGCCGTACCTCGTCCGGCGGATGAAACGGATCGCGTTTCTTTCGACCGAATCCGGGTCGAATTCTCGACGGCTGCGGATTGGGCCCGGCTGGAGTGGTTGAATCAAGCGGATGTCCTGGCGACACGGGTGATCTCCGTTCCGGAGGAAGCGTCGGCGAGCTGGTCGGCCACGGCTGATTATCTCGGTCTCGGCCAGCCGGCCGAGCAGGTCCAAGCGGCCCGGCGCATCGCTCTCGTCGCGGATTATGCCGTGACTTCCGAGGCCCGAACCCGGCCGTTCGAATTCCTTCTTCAAAAGGGTTCGGCCAACAAGAGCCGCCTCCGGGTGAGTCTCGTCGGAGCGTCCGGAGAAAAGCTTCTCGACGAAATCGAATATGGAGCGGTCGAGGAAGATCGATCGGGACTCAATTCGCTTTTTGTTTCGATCGATCCCGGCTTGATCCGAAATGCCCCTTTTTCCCGGGCTTCTCTGCGTCCCGGTGAGGGAAAGCCCGTCCGGTGGGAGTTCCTGGAAGATCTCCCCTTGACCGCCGAGGAGGCTCGCCTCCGGATCCAAGAGGCCCGGGCCCTGGGAATCAGCGGCTTTTTTCTGCCTTGGCCCGGATCCGGGAAAGATCGAATTCTCGAGGCGATTTTCGAGAGCGCCGCAGGCGAAGATTTCCGATTGTCGTTTTCCTTCAGCCCCGCGGGAGCGCCCGGCGAGCCCCCGCCGGATGAAGTCCGGATGGCCGCGGCCGTGGCTTTAGCGGTGGAGCGATTCGGTCGCCGTCCGTCTTTTCTTCAAGCGGACGGGCGCCCGGCTTTGGCCGTTCCGGTGGCCGGGACGTTTACGCGGGAGGCTTGGAGCCGAATTTTCGCCGAATTGTCCGGCCGGGGTTTGGAGGCCGCGGCTCTGGCGGCCGGCCTCGAAAAAACCGATTTCGAGCGCTTTATCGATCTGGATGAAGGCCGGCCTTTTCTCGATCCGGGGCCGGAAAATCCGGGCCCGGTTTTTGTCCGGGACGCCGGATATTTTTCCCTCCTCAGGGACGAGCGTCACCCGCAGGTCTGGATCACGGCGGTCCCGCCCCTGTTCAAACGAATCGGAGATGATTACCGGCTGGTCTGGGATCTTCGTTACTGATCGGGCTTTCCTGGTTCAAGCCTGGGGGTTGCCCGAGGGATCGTCGGAATCCTCTCCCAGATAAATAATCGACATCATGGTAATGTCGTCCGATTGGGGATAAGCGCCGACGTGGCGGAAAATGTCCTGCCCGATCGCCTTGATGATCGCTTCGGGTCCGGCCGGGCTGTTCCCGGCCAACCGGTCGAGCAGACGCTCGACGGAATAAAACTCTCCGGCGCCGTTTTCCGCTTCGGTCACGCCGTCGGTATAGAGGAACAATTTATCGCCCTCGTTCAGGCGCAGCGAAAAGTCCTTGAAGGTAAAATCCTCGAAAACCCCGACCGGGACGGCCCGGTCCATTTCCAGGTCCTCGACGTCGCCGTTGCGGCGAATGACGACCGGCGGATTATGTCCGGCGTTGGCGTAGACGACCCGCCCGGTGGCCAGGTCCAGAATCCCGACGAAAAAGGTGACGAACATGCAGGAGTCGTTGTTGACCGAGAGCGATCGGTTCAAGGCGCCGATGAATCCGGCCGGCGTCCCGTCCTTGTCGGCCACCGACCGGAGCAGGGTTCGGGTGACGGCCATGAAGAGCGAGGCGGGAACGCCTTTGCCCGAGACGTCGCCGATGGCGAAACAGAGCTTGTCCTCTCCGAGGAGGAAGAAGTCGTAGAGATCGCCGCCGACCTCCTTGGCCGGCTGCAAAACGGCGAACAGGTCGATTTCGGTGAGGTTCGGGAAGGGCGGAAAGAGATGGGGGATCATGCCCATCTGAATATCCCGGGCGATCCGAAGCTCGCTTTCGATTTTTTCCCGGGCGGCAGTCGTTTCCTTCAAGTGGGCGATGTATTCGGAGAGCTTCTCCTGCATATAGGCGAAGGAATCGTGGAGCTCCTTCATCTCGTCCCTGGTTTTGATCTCGGGCAGAGCGGCCTGGAAATTCCCTTCGGCGATTCGCTTCGAGACGCGGGAGAGGCTTCGCAGGGGCCTGGTGATGGAGGAGGAGATCAGGATGATAATGGTCAGGATCAGGACCATGCCTGCTCCTCCCAGCAGGAGGATCCGGGCGAACAGACTGTTGACGTCGGCCAGGAACTCATCGACCGGAAAGACGATGCCGATAGACCATTTGTTCAGGAGGATGGGGGCGTAGGCGATCCAGCTCAGCTTCCCGGTCCGGATGTTCCGGTATTCCAGCTCGGCGAAGCTTTCCTCTCCCCGGATCATATTTCTTCCGATCTGCCGCAACTGCTTGGACCCCTGGGCCTCGGCGATGCTGAAGATCGTCTCGTTCATCATCATCTCTTTGATCGGATGAGTGACGATTGTTCCGTTGCCCGAGATGACGAACCCGTAGCCGCTTTCGTAGACCTTGATCGAATCGACGATTTTTTCCAGCCAGTCCAGGGAGACGT
>CAYPKX010000001.1:34299-41917 GCA_964411395.1 uncultured Eubacteriales bacterium
GTTGCCGGCCTTGTCGGCCTTCCACGCCTTGACCAGGGAGACGTCGGCGGTCAGAATTCCGACCCGCCGCTTTTTCCCCTCGACCGTCCGGTAGAGGGGCACCGAGTAAGTCGACATGGCGATATTGCCCGCGCCCTCGTCGAAGTACGGGTCGCTCCAGACGGGCCGGTCGAGCATCTTGGGGAGCTGGTACCAGTCCATCGTGAAGTATTCATACTGGCCGTCGGTCAGGAATTTTTCCTCGATCCTCCCCAGATTCCGGTAATAATACGCCATGTAGTATTTTTGACCGGGCCCGAAAAAGTCCGGCTCGAAAGCCAGGGCCGCCCCGTAAATCTCGGGATTGGAGATGAGCTCCTGTTTCAGAATCCGGAGCAGGGCCGCCGGCGAGAAATCGGTCCCCTCGATGATCTGGGAGTAGTTGTCCGGGATTTTCTGGAAGGCGGTCAGGACGGTCTCGATCTGGGCGACCGCTTTTTTCGTCAGATTTTCGGCGTTCATCCGCAGGTTTTTTTCGACCGTTTTCCGGGACAGGGTATAGTTGTAGCTGACGATGAGGGCAAAGACCAGGGCCACGCTGGCGAATATGCTGACGATGAACTTGAAGGTCAAGCCGCGCGTCGGACGGATGAGCCGGGAGAAAAACGGCATGGCGGATCAGTCGTCCTTTTTCGCCTTGAGCTCGACGGGGTGAAAAAATCCGGAAAACGGAGGGATCGAAGAAATCTGGCCGCTTTCTTTCAGGATTCCGGCGGCGAACAGGTAATCGTCCTCGGCCAGGGCGATCGACATTTCCCCTTGGGGGGTGTAGAGGTCCTTGTAGCGGTCGAGCATCCAGCGCTGGTGGACCCGGTTGACCGGCAGGTTCATTTTCTTCGCGTAGGCGACGACGATGTCGACGGCTTGCTCGGGGTCGGCATAGGCCCGGAGCCAGCCTTCCTGGGTGGCATTGACGAAGTCCTGGCAAAGCTTCGGGTCGGTCTTTCGCTTCTCGGCCAGGCAGTAAATCCCGTCTTCCAGGAAATTCAGGCCGTAGTCGGCGAAGAAGAAGATGTTCAGCTCGTCGGGATTGTAGCCGGCGTTGATGATGGAGTGATACTCGTCGAACCAGTTGGCGTTGGTGATCTGGACGCCGTCCCGGAGAAACAGGCTGTTCGTGCTGCCGATCGGGACGATCTCCACGTTCAGGTTGAATTTTTTAAACAGGGCCCTCGGCTGGAGCTCGTAGCCGGTCCAGATCCCGGCCTTCTTTCCGTTCATGTCCTCCAGCGTGTTGATCCCGCTGGATTTCTTGGTCAGAAGCATGAGAGACGACCGGGTCGAAAACTGGGCGATATTGACGATATCCACGCCGGCGGCCTTCATTTCGACGGCGTTGAGGAGCCAGGAGGCGGCAAAATCGATCGTTCCCCGCTGGATCATCTGGGACGTGGTGTAAAATGGCTCGTAGGGGATGATCTCCACGTTCATCCCGTACTTTTCGTATATCCCCAGCTCCTTGGCCACATAGTAGCCGGCGAATTGGGCGTTGGCCACCCAATAGGGGAGGAAGGTCACGCTGCGTAACTCCCGGCTGGCCGCCGGGACGGCAGCCTCGGTCCGGGCCGCCGTTTCGGCCGCGGGGGCCTCAGGCCTGGGTTTGCAGGAGAGGGACAGGACCAGGACCGCGGCCAGGGCCGGGAGAGCGGCGACACTCAAGGAATTTTTCATCTTTGAGGGGACAAAAATATCATACTTCCCGCCGCCCCGCAACGCGCGGGGTCTTTTTGCCCGGGAAGGGAGGCGCGGTTACGACGTCTTCACTTTTCGCGGGAATCACGGTCATCTTCAGGGCGCGCTCCCTCCGCGTGCCGAGTTGAATCCGGAATAAATTTGTGAATAATACAGGCGGAATGAACGGCCGATGAGAAAAAAAACGCGGGGCGCCATCCGGTACGAGATCGCTGACGATATCCAAATGCGGTTCGAAGAGATTGTCCGAACCCTCGGCCTGGACTATATCGACCTGGGAAACGTCGTCTGTCTTCGAAGCTACGGCTCGGCGGCCCGGCGGGTCGTGGCCCGGTGCCACGGGATGAGCAAAGTCCTCCAGGTGGCCATGCGGGTCAAGGCGTTCTACGTTCTCGAATTTATCTCCGAGCGGTTCGACCAGATGGCTCCGGAAGCCCGGGATGAAACGATCATCCACGAGCTGATGCACATCCCGGGCAATTTCGGCGGCGGATTCCGGCACCATGACCACGTCACGGCGGACAACGTGCGGACCATGCTCCGGAAATATCAGGACGCGCGCCGCCAGGCGGAGGGAAGATGAAAACCATCGGGCTTCTGGGTGGGTTGACCTTCGAATCCTCGCTGATTTACTACAAGCTGATCAACGAGAAGGTTCGGGAGAGGGTCGGTGGAAACCATGCGGCGAAAAGCGTCATGGTCTCTGTCGATTTCGGCGAAATCCAGCCCCTGACCGAACGCGGCGCCTGGGACGAGATTCTGGCGATCATGGTCCGGGCGGCCCGGGACATCGAGCGGGCCGGAGGGGAGGGCTTAGTCCTTTGCGCCAACACGATTCACAAGCTGGCCGATGAGATCGGCCGCGAAGTCTCCCTCCCGGTCCTCCATATCGTGGATGCGACCGCCGCGAAAATCCGAAAGGCCGGCCTCGACATGGTCGGACTGCTCGGGACCCGCTTCACCATGGAGGAAGATTTTTTCCGCGGACGTCTGAGAGACCGGCATGGGGTCGCTTCCCTCGTCCCGGACAAAACAGAGCGTGAATGGATCCATCATCTCATCATCGAAGACCTGGCCCGCGGAATCATCGAACCGGCTTCGCGGGAACGGCTCCGGACCATCATCGAACGCCTGACCGCCGAGGGCGCCCAAGGCGTCATCCTGGGCTGCACCGAGCTGCCTCTGCTCGTCTCCGCCGGCGAGGGGAAGATCCCTCTTTTCGACACGCTCGAAATCCACGCCGAAGCGGCTGTCGAATTCGCTCTGGCCTGACCTTTTATTTCTTGGCGTCTTTCTTCGGAACGGGCGGGGCGGAAAGCTCCGGCTTGGGGTCGCCGAAAATGTAGTGGTTGAACCAGGCCAGGTTGTGCTCCATCACCGCCCGCATGGATTTGGGCCGGGTGATGCCGTGCCCGTAACCCTTGTAGACGATCATCTCGACCGGAACGCCGCGATCTTCGAGCCCCTGGCGAAGCTCGTAGGCGTTGGGAATGGGCACCCGCCGGTCGAGCTCGCCGTGCTGGATGAGGGTGGGCGTCGCCGCGTTCTTGATGTAGGTCATGGGCGAGGTCTTGGCGTAAATGGCCGGGTCGTCGGCGGGATCGTCGCCCAGGTAGTTCAGGGTGAAGGTCGTGATGTCGGTGTTGTAGTAATAAGTGGCCCAGTTGGAGATTCCAGCCCCGACCGAAATCGCCTTGAAGGCCTTGGTCGAGGTCGTCAGGAAGGCTGAGATGTAGCCGCCCTGGCTCCAGCCCATGCAGCCGACCCGGTTTGCGTCGACCCAGCCCTTCTTCACCAGAAAATCGATGCCGGAGAGGACGTCCCAGGCGTCGCCGACGCCGAGGTTGCGGACGTTGAGGAGACGGAACTTCTCCCCGTATCCGGCGCTGCCCCGGTAATTGACCTTGAGGATCAGGGCGCCGCGGGCGGCCCAGATATCGGAAGGATAATAGCGGGCGTCGGGGGAGAGGAGAATCGGCCGGTCGACACCGGTCGGTCCGCCGTGGATGATGCACAGGAGGGCGTATTTTTTCGTCGGGTCGAAATCGGCCGGTTTGATAAGAACGCCTTCGATCGTCGTTCCGTCCTTGCTTTTCCAGGAGATGATCGCGCGTGTCCCCAGGATCAATCCGTCGACCCGCTCGGTCATCCGGGTGAGCTTCCGCGGTTGGAAGGGTAAGCCCGAGACGCAGACCTCGGGAAGGGAAACGGGGGAGGCCGAGGTGAAGGCCATGTTCTTGCCGTCCCGGGAGAAGCTGAATCCCGAGAAGATACCCTCGGCCGGAGCCGTAATCCGCTCGATCGAAAGCGAAACGGGGTCGAGGCGGAAGAGATGGGCGGCGGTTTTTTGGGAGGCCGCAAAATAAATGCCGTCGCCGTTCCAGGCGACCGCTCCGGGATTTTCATCGAAGGCGGCGGTCAGCGGCTTGATAGACCCGCCGTTGGCCGGAACGAGAGCCAGGACGCTGTTTCGGGCGTTATAGTCGGCCCGGCCCATGGCCGTCGAGAAGAGGATCGATTTGCCGTCGGGCGACCAGCGCGGACCGGCATCCGGTCCGGGCTGATCGACGATCTTACGGACCGCGTCGTTCTGGAGGTCAAGGAGGAAGAGATCTGATGTTCCCCCATTGATGAGGTCAGGATTGATTGTCGCGCTGAAAGCGATCGTCCGGCTGTCGGGCGACCAATCGAAGGCCCCGAGCGTAAAATCCTTCCCGCTCGTCCGGCGTTTGCCCGGTTGGGGTGAACGCAAGGCTTCAGTCACGTCAATCGTGTAAAGGTGGGTGTGGGTGTATTCGCGGCGGACGACGTCGAAATCGCTGTAGAAGTCCTTGCGAGCCTTGGCTTCGTCGGAAACGGGGTCTGAGGCGGTGAAGGCGATCGACATTCCGTCGGGCGACCAGGCATAGCCGTTCACGCCCGTTTCGGCCTTGGTCAACTGGATGGCCTCGCCGCCCTCGGGGCTGATGAGGAAAATTTGTGTCCTGCCGTTTTCGGCCCGGTCGGAGGCGAAAGACAGCCAGGCCCCGTCCGGTGACCAGACGGGATTGCCGGATGACTTTTTATGCCGGGTCAGCTGGGTCGCTTTTCCCGAGGAAGCGTCGGCCAGCCAGATCTGGGTGAGATAGGCATCCTGGTCGAAATCGGTCTCGGTGACGGTGAAGGCGACCCGCTTCCCATCGGGGGAAATCACCGCCCCCCCGACGGATTTGAGAGCCATCAGGTCGGCGACCGTCGGCACGCGGCGGGCGTCAGCGGCCCGGACTCCGGGCGCGAGAATGGCCGCGGCCAGGATGGCGACGGCAAGAAGAGCGCAAGGGCAGGATTTTCTCATGGCGTCCTCCTCAGGAGGCCATTCTATCCCGGCTCAATCGCGAATTCCATGAAAATTTCGGTTCGCGATTTCGGCCAGGAAGATGTCCATCGCCGGCCTCGGCCCGCCTGAGCGAGGCTTGTCGGGTTTGCCCGACCGGGCGTGGAATCAGACCCGGGACCGGGGTATAATCGGTCCATTCCCGCCGACGGAAAGGAAAACGCCGTGAAGCCATGGTATGAAGAGCTGTTTACCGATTATGCCAGGACTTATGACCGGGAGGCGTTCACCAAGGGGACGCTTCAGGAAGTCGATTTCATCGAAAAAGAAATCTGCGGCGACAGGCGGGTCCGGGTTCTGGACGTCGGCTGCGGAACCGGGCGCCACGCCATTGAACTGGCCCGGCGCGGATACCAGGTCACCGGGCTGGACCTTTCGCCTTCCCAATTGAAGCGGGCGCGGGAAAAGGCCCGGGAGGCGGGGGTGTCCGTTGAATTCGTTCGGAAAGACGCCCGGGCCTTCGATTTCAGGGGACGATTCGGGTTGGTGACCATGCTTTGCGAAGGCGGCTTTTCGCTCATGGAAACGGACGAGATGAATTTCCGGATCCTCGAAAACTGCGCCAAGTCGCTCAAGAAAGGCGGCATGTTCATTCTCACGACCCTCAACGCCCTGTACCCGCTCGTCGCCTCGCTCAAGAAAATCCTCAACGATGGCGCGGTCGGGACGAAAACAACGGACATCACCTTCGATATCGCCAGTCTCCGCGAGCATTCGGTCATGACCGCCGTGGACGACAACGGGAAAAAAAAGAAACTCCGCTGCAGCGAACGGTTCTACATGCCTTCGGAGCTTTCCTGGATGCTGAAAACGCTGGGCTTTCAGACGGTGGACGTTTACGGCTGTACCATCGGCCGATTCAGCCGGAAGGTGAAGCCCTCGCCGAAAGAGTTCGAGCTTCTGGTCGTGGCGAAGAAATGATTCCCGGCGGAGCCGGAGAGACGCCGCCGGGAATCGAGAAACGGCTTTACTTGATTTCTTCGAAAACTTCGGTCTTGTCTTCGCTGAGCTTGCTCTTGACCTGCTTCTCGGCTTCGGCGGCCAGCTTGTCCATCAAGGCTTCGGGCAGGTCGATATAGATTTTGACGCCCTCGGGGCCGGAGCTGATGTCGATCTTGTTCATCAACTCTCCGATCTCGGGTTTCTCGCCCGCGCCCATCGAGCCGAGAGCCTTGAAACCGGTCAGCATGTCGGCGATTTCCTTGGCCTTGGCCGCATCGGGCATCAACGCCTTGATTTCGACCTGGAGGCCCTTGTTCTTGTCGTCGACGAACAGGGACATGGCCTGGAGGGATTCGAGGCCGGAGATCATCGGTGTGGATTCGGACATCTGCTTGACCTGCTCCGGCGTAAACAAGAAAACGCTCCAGACCAGGGCGGTTTTATTGACGGCCTTGATCTGTTTCATGAATTCGGCGTTTTTCACGACCGCTTCGGCCTTGCCCTTCATGACGTCGATGATGCTCTTGACGCCCGTTTCCGTCCCGACGGCGATATTGGAGGCGTCAAGGTAAGCGCCGAACATCGGCTTTTCGCCCTCATCGGGGACGGTAAAATAGGTCACGCCTTCATGGGTCATTTCCTGGTAGGCGGGGGATTTTTCCTTGATCGCGGCCGCGGTTTTCGCCTGGTCGTATTTGAGGTTCAGGACCGCCGCGATCTCGGGCTGGGGCTTTCCTTCGGCCCCGGGCGCCTGAGAAATCCCGATCGCCGCATAATACACATCCTTCTGCGGATCCACGCCGATCTTGGCGATGAATTCCTGGTACTTGGCCGCATCCTCGCCGGTCTTGACGGCCTTGTCGACGAAGGGAATATTCATCCCGCGGTGGACGTCGATCACGAAGACGCCCTGGGCGGTCTTCGGGATCAGGGTCAACATGTCCTCGGCCTTGGCCGAGCCCGCCACGGGAATGCCGGCCTTCTGACAAGCGGCAAACGACAGGGTCAGGGCGACGATGGAAAGAACACAAACAACGGTCTTTTTCATGCGATACCTCCTCCTCCACATACGAAATCCCGGGACGGGAAGTTCAGGCCATGAATAACACATCCGGGGGGCGGATGTCCATCGAACAGCGCCGTCGCGCGAAAAAACCGGCCGGGGATTGAAATGGCCCCGGGGCTGGGCTATAAAGGCGTCGCGGCCCCGCCGGCTGCGAAAGGACGCCCATGTTCGAGCCATCCCCCCTCAGCCGAATCATCGACAGCCGCCGGAGCATTCGAAAATACCTGCCCCAACCCGTTGAAAGGGATAAAATCGAAGCCTGTCTCGAAGCTGCCCGGCTGGCGCCATCGGCCGAAAACGCCCAAAGCTGGCGTTTTCTCGTCATCGATGAACCGGAGCTCAAAACGCGCTTTGCTGGGAAGGCCTTCTCCGGGATCTATGGGCCGACCCGGTTTGCGGCCGAGGCTCCGGTTCTCATCCTGCTTTTGGCCCGGATGAGCCTTGTCACCCATCGAGCCGGACAAGCGGTCCAAGGCATACCGTTCTACGCACTGGACCTGGGAATC
>CAYPKX010000001.1:41927-76226 GCA_964411395.1 uncultured Eubacteriales bacterium
GGGAGCACTTCGTCCTTCGGGCCGAGGAACTGGGGCTGGCGACGTGCTGGATCGGGTGGTTCGACGTCCGGGCGGCCCGGCGGTTCTTCAAGATCCCCCGCCGCTTCAAAATTCTTTCCCTGATTTCGCTCGGCTACGCCGCCCGGCGGCCGCCGAACGAGCGCGTCCGGAAGCCGCTTTCCGAGATCGCCTGGTGGAACCGGTTCGAAGGCTGAGCCCCGGCGACCGTCCGAAACGCGATTATTTCTGCTTGTAGCCGGCCGGGATCTGAACTGCGGCCGGGTCCAGAGCGGAAACCGTCAGGGACATGATTTCCGTGTAAAAGGATACGGCCGGAGCTTTGTCTTCCTCGGGATTTGCCTTCTTCTTCAGCAGACCCCCGATGAGCTTGCCCCCGATGCCGCCTCCGACGGAGGGCTCGGCTTCGGATTTTTTAAATTTCGGCGTGACGAAATATTTCCCGTCGATGATGACGGGATAACCCTTGATCTTTCCCATTTCAGCGGCGAAGGACCCCGGGTCGGCTTTCATCGTCGACTGGCCGTTGATGGGATCGAACGCGGCCAAAAGCCCGATCCACTGGGTGCCGAGGACGTCTTTCTGGAAGTCCCGGGCGTCGAATCCGACCGCTTTCAAGTAGGCCTGAGAGAACGTCATCTCCTCGGCTTGAGCGGCCTGAAGATCGGCCGTCATCGGGGTCGTCCAGGTCGCCGTCTCCAGCCGGTCCGTTCCCTTGTCCCCGGTCTCGGTATTTTCCCAGTCCACGGTCCAGACGGCCAGATATTTTTTGCAGTCGAAGCCGTTGATCGTCTTGGCTTCGCCGGTGTCCTCGACCCGAAACTCGCTCTTCACGATCTTGATGGTCGATTCCTGCTTGTCCGCTTCGGCCTTTTCCGACTGGGCATTCTGGGCGTTTTTCTGCGTTTCCGCCCACTTTTCAATCGGCGTGACCGTATAGGTTTTCTTTTTGTGGTCGATCTGGGCCGTCGTCATGGCCGCCAGGTCGATGAAATCGCCGGTGTGGCCGGAGCGAAACATGGCTTTCCCGGCCAGACCGCCCAGAAGACCTTTTCCTTTGAAGTCGGCTGTCGTCTCCGAAAGCTTCCGGTTTCCGGCCAACAGGTCGGTCGAGGTCATCGACATCGTCCCGAATCCTTTGAACGCGATCTCGGATTTCTGGGATCGGGTGACTCCAGCCGCGGCCGTTCCGGCGGCGAGAATCGCGAATCCGGCGAAGGCGACGATTTTCTTCAGGTTCATGGGCAGTCTCCTCTTCCTGGTTTCAATTCCCTATTTTATGCCCGGCCGGACGTCAAAACAAGGGGGGGGAGAGGGGCGATCACAAGGAATGAGCGTCGGCTCCGCCCCTGGGAGTCTTAAGACCCAGGACCAAAGCGGACATATTCACGTTGCCCATAACCGGAAATATTCGTGCTGCCTGGACACGGCCATCGAGCGTCTTGGCAGCCGTTCGGCGTTCCGGTATCATAACTTCCTCCTGCGGGAGGCGCGATGCGAAACTTCGGATTCATTGTTTTCCTGATGGTCATCCTTTCCATCTACGGCGTATCCCATATCTACCTGTTTAAACGCCTGCTGCGGGCCTTGCCTCCGGCCGGATCCCTGCGCTTTGGCCTGTTCGCCTTTGCCGTGGCTTGGGCGGTGTTGTTCATTGCCGGCCGTTTCGTTTTCGGACGCCATCCCGGCCCGGCCGCCGGGGCGGCGATCGGGTTCGGCTACCTCTATCTGGTCATCTGGAACGTTAGTCTCTGGCTGACTCTTCTTTATGACCTTCTCAGGTTGATCGACCGGCGCTTCCCGTTTTTTTTTCCGGCGATGCGGGCCGATGCCGCGGCCGGCGGGGGTGCGGCGTTCCGGTATATCCTCGCTCTTACCGCCGTGATCAGTCTTCTGGGGGCCTGGAACGCGGCCCGGCCCCGCCTCAGGACCGGGACGATCGACATCGCCAAGGGGGGAGGAGCGGTCCGGGAAATAAAGATCGCCGTAGCCTCCGACTTTCACCTCAGCCCGGTTCTCCGTGGACGTTTTCTCCGTCGAACTCTGGAAAAAATCAAAGCTCTCGACCCCGACCTCGTCCTCCTTCCCGGGGACATTGTCGGCGAGGATACTCCGGCGGCCGACCGGGAAATGATCTCCGCCTCTTTCGCCGGACTCGAGCCGAAATTCGGCGTTTTTTCCTGTACGGGGAACCATGAATATTTCGGCGACCTGGAAAGAAACCTCTCCACTCTCCGGGCTGGAAACATCCGCGTCCTCAGCGACGAAGCGGAGCTCGTGGCCGGTTCTTTTTATGTCGTCGGCCGGAAAGACGCCGCGGGACGAAGAACGGGCGATGTCCCCAAGCCGTGGACCGAGCTGACGGCTGGGTTTGACCCGGGCAAGCCGATTCTCGCCCTGGCCCATCAGCCGACGAAGCTTCGCGAGCCGGCCGAAGCCGGGATCGACCTTCTCGTCTGCGGTCACACGCATGACGGACAGATGTTCCCGATTACCCAGATCAATTGGTTCGTCTATGAGCACAACCACGGGTTTTACCGGAAGGACAAGATGTTCGTCGACGTCACCAGCGGCGCCGGCACCTGGGGCCCGCCCGTCCGGATCGGGACCGTTCCCGAGATCGTCCTGATCACCGTCCGTTTCACCTCGGGATCTTGAACGAAAGAATCCGCCGGCCGGGGGCCCGGTCCGTCTTTTCTTCTCCCGGGCCTTGTGATACAAATTCCCGGGGAAAGGGGAGAGGAGACCGGATGGACGACGGCTATTCGATCGAAACGTTCCGCGGCGACTACGAAGCCCTCGAGAGCATGGCTCAGGCCTCCTGGCGGGACGAATACGGGGATGCCTCCTTTCCGAATTTTTACCGGCCCGCTTTCCTTCGTTACCTGATCGACCGGATCCCTCTCGAAAAGCGCGATCATATCGTCGCCGCCTACCGGGGAGACCGGATCATCGCCTTCTTTCTGAACCTTCCCCGGAACTTCTCCTTCGAGGGCAAGTTATACCGGGCTGCCTACAGTTGTCTGCTCGTCACCCGCAAGGAAGACCTGCGGCGGGGCGTGGCCGCGGCGGTCATCCGCCGGGCCCTGGAGATCAGCCGGAGCCATGGGTACGATTTTGCCCTGTTCACTCTGGAGACCGGGCATCGTTCGACCAGGATGATGGCCAAAATGGCCGAAGAAGGACGGATGGAGTGGATCCGAAAAACCGGCGTCGTCGCCCGGATCCTCGATCTCCCCAAGGCGGTTTATTCCGAACGGTTGAAGGGTTATGAGCGGGCCGCCCTTCGCCTCATCGGCGCCGGCCGTCCGCCGCGGCGGCGGAATCTCCTGCCGCTTCGGGAGTATCGCCCCTCGGATTTGACGGGATGCCTGGAGCTTCTCAACGGCTACAAGGACCGCCTGCGACTGGCCCTCGTCTGGGACCGGGAGGACCTTGCCCGCGAGTTGGACTGCCCCGGCGTTGCCCGGACCCTGGTTTTTGAAAGGGACGGTCGAGTCGCCGGCCTGGTCAACTTTCTCCTTCACGATCATCTCGGCCGGACGATCGAACGTTGGGCCTGGATCAATCATCTGGCTTTCCCCGGCCTCTCCGGGGATGAACGAAGAGCCTTCATCCGGACGTTCCTGGTGATGATGAAGGATGCCGGATTGGTCGGGACGATCGAGTGGAAACGCCGTAACTATCCGATCGGCGTTTTGTACCGGAACCGGTTTTTCCCTTACCCGCGGGGCGTCAACCAGATGAGCTGGACCTTCAATCCCGGCTTGTCGCTGTCGAAAATTCCCGACGTCTACGAAGTGCAGATTTAAAATTGAAAACACGGGAGAGATCCGATGTTTGACCGCCGCCCGGCCCTCTTTCTCCTCGGTTTCATCCTCGTCGCTTCGGCGCTCTCGGCCCAGACGGGCGTCATCCCGCGGTTCGCGTTGGAGCCGTCCGATCTGACGCTCAGCCGTCCGGCCCAGCCCGGGACATATTTCGACAAAGCCGGACGGAAGTTCGCCGTTCTCGGTTATGAGAGCGGATCATTCGAGGCCTGGGCTTATCCGCTCAAGCTGTTTCGCAACTGCGAGCTCTCGTTCTTCATCGGCTCGAGCACCCAGCCGATTCTTGGAAAGGACATCGTCCGGACAATCGATGTCACGCCTGCGGCGACGACCCTGACTTATGTCTTTCAGACGTTCACCGTCCGGGCGACCTATGTCGCCTCGATCTCGGAGCCGGGGGCGGTCATTCTTCTGGCCGTGGAAGCGACCGAACCGATCACGATCGTCTGCAGCTTCCTCCCGGTCCTTCAACCGATGTGGCCGGCCGGAATCGGCGGGCAGTATGCCTCCTGGGACGAAACGGTCAAAGCTTATCTCCTCTCCGAGCCGACCCGGAAAAATCATGGTTATCTGGGCTCGCCGGCCGCCTCCGGAATCTCCTACACCCCGGCCCACATGCTCTCGGACACTCCCAATCAGTTTCGAATCGTGATCGACAAGCCGGCCGAGGTGAAGCATTCCTATATTCCCGTCGTCATGGCGGGCGGGCGGGGCGCCCGGAACGACATCAAGGGTGTCTATCAGCGTCTGGCCGCCGATCCGCAAGCCGTCTACCGGGGGGCGGTCGAGCATTATCTCAAGCTCCGCCAAGGCACGGTCCGGGTGACGACGCCCGTTTCCGATTTCAACCTGGCTTTCGAATGGGCCAAAATCGCCTTCGACAATCTCTTTGTCGACAATCCCGACCTGGGCCTGGGCCTGGTCGCCGGTCTCGGGACTTCGGGAACGGGCGGGCGGCCCGGATTCGGGTGGTTTTTCGGCGGCGATGCTTTTATGAACTCCTTCGGCCTGGATGCGTACGGGGCACTGGCTGACGTCAAACACGCTCTCGCGTTCACTCAGAAGTGGCAGCGCGAGGACGGAAAGATGGCCCACGAGCTGTCCCAGGCCGCAGGATATCTCCGCTGGTTCGAGGACTATCCGTATGCGTATATCCATGGCGATACGACGCCGTTCTACATCGCCGCCTGTTACGAATACTATCGCTGGAGCGGCGATCTCGATTTCATCAAGACGAGCTGGCCCTCTATCCGCCGGGCCTACGCCTGGTGCAAAACCACCGACGAAGACGGCGACGGCCTGATGGACAATTCCAAGGCCGGACTGGGAGCCCTCGAGTTTGGAGCCCTCACCGGGATCAAGACCGACATTTATTTGACGGCGGCCTGGACTCGGGCGGCCTTCGCCGCGCGCGAGCTGGCCCGGGCCGTCGGGGACGGAGGAACGGAATCGACCGCCTCGGCCGATTTTTCCAAAGCCCGCCGGGCTCTCAACGAAAAATTTTGGAACGAGTCGCTCGGCCAATATGTCTATGCCTTCAACTCCAACGGACGGCAGGTCGAGGAGACGACGCCTTGGAGCGCCGTCCCGATTGTCTGGGGACTGACCGAGGAGGAGAAAGCGGCCCGGTCGTTGCGGCGCCTGGCTGCGGCCGACTTGACCTCCGACTGGGGCGTTCGGATGCTGTCCAACAAGAGCCCGTACTATGAACCCTTGAACTATAACTACGGGGCGGCCTGGCCGTTCTTAACCGGTTGGGTTGCGGCGGCAATGTACGAGAGGAATTTCATCCTCCAAGGCTACGGTCTTCTCCAGTCCGCCGTCCGCCATACGTTCGACAACGGCCTCGGTTATATCACCGAGCTGTTCTCCGGCGACCTGAATGTCTGGCCGCAGGAGGGCGTCGCCCACCAGGGTTTTTCCTCATCGGCCGTGGTCGTCCCGCTTTTAAAAGGATTGCTCGGGTTGGCGGCGGATGCTCCGGCCGGAACGTTCGCTTTCTCGCCCCGCCTTCCGGCCGATTGGGCCCGGGTCTCCGTCGAGGACATCCGCTTCGGCGAGGCGGTTTTAAGTATCGAGTACCGGCGGGAAGCGGCGAAAGTCACGGCGGTTATTCGCAGCCGGACGAAAAAGCCGGTGCGGATGATTTTTTCTCCGGTTTTCGGCCCGGGAACGGTCATCGGGGGCGGCCTGGTGAATGGGAAGAAGGCCGGATTCGAAATTCGGAAGGCCCCGGGCGAGGCGACGGTTCGGCCTGAGATTTCGGCGGTCCTGACGGGGGAAGATACTTTTGTCCTCGAAATGACGCCGACTTTCGAGGTCCTTCCCCCGCTCAATCCCACGCGAACGGGGGAGAGAAGCCGCGGGCTTCGGATCATCGATGTTGGACAGGACGGCGACGGGGCCCTGGTTCTGCAACTCGAAGGACTGGCCGGAACACAGTATCAGCTCAATCTGACGCGGCCGGACCTGGCCGGGCGAGTGACCGGTGGAATTATGGAAAACGGCCGCCTCAAGATCCGCATCCCCGACGGTCCCGCGGGCGAATACCGGCCGCACACGGTGCGCATCGAGGAGCGTTGATTCGAGATGAGCAAAAGCGAAGCGGTGCGGCTTCGGGAGATGGCCGCCGGGGATATGGATTTTGCCCTGGGTCTGTTTCTCTCCGTCGGTTGGGCCGGTGAAGGGCGGGAAATCCTGGAGGCTTTTTTAGCTTACGATCCGCACGGCTGTTTTTTTGCCGAGAGCGCCGGCGAGCCGGCCGGCCTTTGCTGCGCGACCCGGTACCGGACGAACGGTTTCATCGGCGAACTGATTGTTGCGCCCCGGTTTCGGCGGCTTGGAGCGGGCCGCCTGCTCTTCGGGGCGGCTGTCGAATACCTTCGGGCCGGAGGGATCGAGAATATTTATCTGGATGGCGACTTGAACGCCGTTCCCTATTATGAGATTAAGGGATTCCGGAAGCTTGGCCGTTCCCTGCGCTTCCGGGGTCGAATCGCGGGCAGAAAAAACGGCCGGATTCGCTCCCTCCGGGCGGACGACTTGGATGCCCTTTGCGCCCTGGACCGGGATCTGTTCGGCGACGACCGGAGTTTTTTCCTTTGCCGGCGCCTGGGGATCCCCGGAAACACCGGCCTCGTTTTGGACAACAACGGGCGTCTCGGCGGCTATATCATGGCCCGGCCGGGCGAGGGTCTTTATTCGGTCGGTCCGTGGGCTTCGCTTGACGGACCCGACGCGGCCCTGGCCTTGCTCGAGCACCTGGCGGTTGAAATCCCCTCGGCAATCTTTCGTCTCGGGCCGCTCGAAAATAACCCTGCGGCCGTCCGCCTGCTTCGTTCCCTGCCGGGATTGACGGAAACGGAGCCCTCCTGGTACATGGTCAAAGGGAATTCGGAGCGCCTGGGCCGGCATCCCGGTTTGTACGCCATTGGCTCGGCAGCCAAGGGGTAGCGACCGGGAAGAAAAGACGGCCGCAACGAACCGCGGCCGGGAGGGTTCATATAAAGAGGGCCGGCCGCGAATGTGGTAAAATATCCCTCTTGACCGGACCGTTTGGAGAACGATTATCGACGACGATAAAAAAGCCCTTCTGACCAGAGGCGCGGTTCTGGCCGTCTCCCTGGCTCTCCATGCCGTCGTTCTCTATCTGGCCGTCACCTGGAAAATCGATATCCGGACCATCGATTTCAAGCACAGGAGAACCAATGTCCTCCTGACCGCTCCACCCAAAATCAAGTTCACCGCCGGCTCTCGAGCGGAACTCCCGCGGCCTGTCGGTTCGGCCCGAGTCCCCTCCGGCGCTTTCGACCCGACGGCCTCAGCCGGGGAACGGGGCGGCCGGCGCGGTGAAGGCGGTTCCGGCGGTCCGGCGAGAGGGCGGCCGCCTTTGATCATCGGGGGAACGCCGGGAGAGTTCCTGCCGACGGACGAAGGCGAGGGAAACCGGGATATCGCTTCGGGCTTTTCTCTGGTTTATCCGGCCGATGCCATGCTCAATCTTTCCAAGTATGCCCAGGTTCCGGAGGACGACTGGCTGCGCCCGTTTAAAAATTCGATCCGTTCGGCCCCGGACCTGTCCAAATACGTCCGTCCGCCGGCCGGCAAACCGTTGGCTTCGATATCCGGGGAAGGCGGGGGGACGGGCGGGGGGGGCGGAGGGATTGCCGGCGGGATCGGGACGATCAAGCCTCCTCCGGCCGGGGTTGTGGCCGCCTTTATCCCTGAAGACGTCAAAACGTTCGATCTCTCGGGGTGGGCCTCCGGCGTCCTCAATGCCGTTCAGCGCCACTGGTCCATGGGAACCGCCCCGGGCACTGCCGAATGGAGCGGCCGGGTGACAGTCTCGATATTGGTTATGGCTTCGGGAGAATTGAACGGCGTCGATATCGCCGCCTCCTCCGGTCTCGACCCGCTCGATGCGGCGGCCCTCAAGGCGATCGAGGCCAGCGGCCCCTGGCCGTCCCTGCCCGAGGGCTTCCCGGGAGCGAGCCTGGAAATCCATCTGGTGTTTCGATATGGCAAGTAAAAGCTATCTGGCCGCTGCCGTCCTGGCCCTTCTCTCTGTGGGCGGAGCGTTCGGGCAATGGCGGGAAACCGCCCGGGAGATCGTTACAAAAGGCGGCGATTTCCGGTCCCTGGCCTCCCAAATCCAGGCCGCATATATCGAGATCCCGGAAAGTGAAAAAGCCGATGCGGCCGCCCTTGGCGCCTTCTGCGCCTCCAAGACGGGCGAGTCCGCCGAGGAAATCCGCTGGCTGACGGAATTCTTCGAAGGCGGCCGGGCCCAGGATTCCGGTTTTGTCTTTCTCGATTTCAACGGCCAGACCGTGCTGTCCTCCTATCTGAACAGCTGGCGGTCGAAATATCCCTGGATTCGGGATATCGCCCTGATCAAGGGAACCCGGGACGAAATCATCATCCCGGAGGGCACGCTTCCTCTGGCTGTGGAAATTTCCATCCCGGCGTACTTCAAGTTCTTTGAAGGAGACCGGGTTCTCAAGGCCGGAGCCCTCCAGGCCGGATTCAATGTCCTCGGGCTGGAAGCCAATGCCTTGTTCCGCGAGTCCCGGACCCGGACCTATTTTCTCGAGGTCAAATCCGGCCCGTTGATATTAAAAAGGGAATTCACCCTGGACGTCCGGGTTTCCTGGCCGACCGCTCCTAAACCGAAACCGCCCGAAGCGCCGAAAGTCGGCAAACTGGCCCGGGCCCTGGGCACGCCCGACCCGCCGCCTCCGGAAGCGCCTCCGATCGTCCGGGAATATCATCTGTCGTTGTATGTCGGCGGCGATCTCCTGATGTCGAGCCAGAAAAGCGAGAGCGTCCGGCCGCTCAAGCTGGGGCTTCGGCCGTCCAACAATCCGGCCTTCCTCAAGCCCGATTGGAACATCAAGAGGAACGATCCCTGGGCCAATCCGATGATGAACACCTTTTCGATCCTTGACGCGATCGGCATCGTCGGCGGCCTGTTGAAGGACTTGTTCAAGAAAAAGCCGGCCGGGGAAGCCGAAGGCCCCCAGATCCAGACGGTCCGGGACCTGACCCTTGATTTCAAATTTCGCGGCGCCGAGGGCAGTCCGCTCGAAATGAACGTGGAATTGAGCCTCCGACCCCGCGACCGCCCGACGATTCGCTGGATGTCTTAATCCGCGGCGAAGGAAAACACGGAATCCCCGGGCTCAATCCTGATTTTTGGGTTCTCTTCCAAATCGTGTGGGGAGAGCAAGCGACTATATGACGGCCTCTGCTCGTGCATCCGGATTTCCTAAGCCTTGCGCAGGCCCTCCGTCGACTTTGTCGGCAAGGATTACGGCTTTTCTCGGTCGGCCCGGCCGCCGGTCCGGCGATTTAAATTTCGACTTTAAAAACGCCCTTGAGGGCGAAGCCGGCGGCGAGCGAGAGAACAAAAAAGGCGACCAGCCAGTGGACGCCGCCGCGGAAGAGGGGAAGGCGCTGAGGCGGGTGGATGACGGCGATGGAGACGGCCGGCGCCTTCTTGGGCAGGGGCTTGTCTCCGGGATAGAGAACGAGGTCAAGGATGTTCCGGGAGCGAAGAGTCGGGACCTTGGCCGGTTGAGCCTCGCCGACGGAAACGATCTTCTCGATCTTCGTCCCGCCGATGTCGAACGTCAGCCGATGGCGTCCGGCGGCATCGCCGCGGATGCGCCAATCGACCTCTCCCTCGTCCTCGATCCGGACGGGAGGCGTTTCGATTGTCAGGCCGGATTCGGCCTCGAGCGAAATCGGCGTTTCCATCGCTCCGGTCCCCGGGGCAAGGATCAATTTGACGACGGCCCGTCCTCCCGGGGGAAGGGAGGCGGCGCCGTATCGCAGGTTGAGCTGGGAGAGAATGAACAGGACGGGAAGGAACATGATCAGCATCGGCTTCAAGGCGCAACCCATGTAGCGGAAGTTGGCTCCCAGGATCGAGCCGAGGGCTTTGAAGGACCGGCCGGTATCGTTTTTGTAGAGGCGGATTTCGAGGAGACGGGCCTTGATCAGGTTTTTCGACCGCTTGATGCCTTCCTGGTTGGACGTCTTTTTGAAAATGAGCAGCATCAGGATCCCGGTCAGGGCCGAGATCATGATCATCCCCGGCCACGGGCCGAGCGACCGGAACGGCGCGAAGAGCCCGTCGAAGACCGCGCCGAGAACCGAATTCAAGATGCCCATCAGCCGATGTAGCCGAGGCCCTTGAGCTTCTTCTTGATTTCGTCTTCGGAGTCCGAGGATTCCAGGGTCGAAATCTCCCGCTCGAGGCAATGGTGGATGAACTCCTCGGGCGAAGAATACCCGGCCGTCTTGGCGAACCGGCGGACCTTGTCCATCAGATCCGCGTCGATTTTCACTTTTTCGGTGGCCATGGAATGCTCCTAAAAAACCGGTTTGCCGACCATATTCTCCGGCTGTTCGATTCCGAACGTCTCGAGGACGGTCGCCGTGAGGTCATAAAGAGCGGGGGCTTCCGCCCGGATCGGCCGGTCCGAAACGACGATCCCCTGGGTGACTTCGGCCGCGCCCATGTGATCGCCGCTCCATTTTTCATTGTTGTTTTCAATAACGGCTCTCGGAATCCGGCCGAGAGGCGACTGGAACGAGATGCGGTATCCCCGGTTGAATTCCAGCGTAATTTCGGGGGCCTCGGAGGCATGGCTTCCGGAATAGATCTGCCCGGCCGTCGCCGCCCGAAGGATCACCTGTTCCCCCGTCTCCGGATCGCGGTAGGCTTCGAGCTTGGCCGCGATTTCGCGGAGAAGCGACTCGGTTTCGGCGCCCGGGGCGACGGCGCCCTCGGCTTCGCGGCCTTTCTGGTTGATGAACAGGCCGTTGAAGCCGAGGCCGTAGGCTTTGGTCTTGGACCAGTCGGTCGAGGGAAAGCCGATGTCCAGTTCCTCTTTCTTGAACGGATTCTTGAATTTATGGTAGCCCTCGGAGAGCAGCCAGGTGTTGAGGTTGAAGCTCCGGTAATAGGGATTGAAGCCGTGGTCGGACATGACGATGACGGTCGTGTCCTTGTCGATTCGAGCCAGGGACTGGGACAGGATCTCGTCAGCGGCCCGGTAGGTCTTCTCGATGACGCCGCCGTAAACGGAGGCCAGGGCCGGATCATACATCGGATGCTTCGGGTCGAGCAGGCGCCAGAACATATGCTGGCGCTGGTCGAGGTTCGAGATGTAATAGAACAGGACGCCGGCGTCAAACCGTCCGAGCTCGTATTCGAGGATCGCCCGGCTTTCTTCGAGGACCTGGTCGTCCTGCTGAAGAAATTCGCCCTCGTCGAGGATGTCGTTGTCCAGGGCGGAGGTGTCGGCCGGAAGGCCCTTGGTGTAGAACGGTCCGAATTTCTTTGCCAGCTCGGCGGCGTAGGATTCCGGAGTGGACAGGGGCAGGGCCGGATCGGCCGGATCGATATTGATGGGAGAGATGTAGAGCTTGAAGGCCGGCCGGACTTCCTTGAGATAAAGGCGGACGAGGCCGGTCACGCTCTGGGTCGGGATCAGCGGGAAGCGAACCCGGATCCAGGGGCTCCACTCGCCTTGCTTGAGAATGATCTCCTGATCGGGGAAGGCGATTTTCGCCACGGCGGCGGCCGGGTCGAGGTAGACTCGGAAATCGATCTCGGTTTCGGGCCGGTCGGTTTTGAAGGTGTTGATGGGGCCCGGCAGCTTGGCGTCGACCCGATGGCCGATGACGTAGGCGGTGTGGATCCGGCCGCCGCCGATATCTTCGTTGACCTCGGCCGATTCGGTCGTGTAAAAGTTGAAAATCCCGTAGGAGCCCACCAGGTCGGGCGTGTTGAGGCCGGAAAAAGTCCGCTGTTTGGAGGGGACGGGCGGATAGTTGGACGGGATCTTGAAGATTGTCGCCGGGACGTCGTGATCTTCGAGGATCTGCCAGAAAGCCCGTCCTTGACGGAGGTTCTTGACGGTTCCGCCCTTGATCGGCAGGACCGTGTCCCCGAGGCGGATCGTCTTCTGAGCTTCTTCGGTCGCCGAAGCCGAGAAAATCGGGAGGTAGGTCTTCGGATCACGGTGCATGAAATCGAAGATGCCGTGGCCGCCGGGATTCATTCCGGTGATGAAGTTGGACCAGGCGACCGGGCTTTGCGGCGGAGTGGATGTCATGAGGCGCTTGAACGAGCCCTTGGCCGCCAGCTTGGAAAAGGCCGGGAGAAGGCCTTGTTTCATCCAGACCTGGGTGAGGTGAGGGTCCATTCCGTCGATCCCGAGAATGAGGATCTTGCCTTTTTGGCCCGCTTTCCCGAAAACATTCCGGACCAGCCCGCCGCCCGGCCCGAGCGCGGCCAGAGCCGCGGCGCCGGCGCCCGCTTTAAGGAAGGACCGGCGGGACAGGGATTTGCGTTTTTCGAAACTCATTATCCTTTTTCCTCGAACGGGCGGAGCGACCGGCCGTCCCTATGGGCGGGCGGCTCCTGACCGAACAGCTCAAGAACCGTCGGAGCGATGTCCATAATGGAGGGACTCGGATTGGCCAGCTTGAGGCTTGAGAACAGGACCCCGGGGACGACGGCCGGATCGACGCAGTGATCGCCGCTCCAGCACTTGGCATTGTCCTCAAAGATCCGACGCCCGACTTTTCCGGTGACGGCCTCCCAGGAGGCCCGGTAGCCGACGTTGTATCCGATGATCAAGTCCGGGGCGTTGCCCTTGTACGGCCCGGCGTAGATGTCGTCTTTGTCGTAAGCCAAATTGATCGCGATCTCGCCGGTCTCCGCGTCCTTGAGACCCAGGAGCTTGGACTTGATCTCCTTGCGGAGAGCGGCGGCTTCCGCCGGCGGGACGATTCCCTTCGCCTCCCGGCCTTTCAGGTTAAGGTAAACGCCGCCCAGGCCGAGGGCGTAGGCCTTTGTCCGGTTCCAATCGACGCCCTTGAACCATTCGCCGCCCTCGTCCGTCCCTTCGTCCAAGGCCAGATACCCGTTGTCCCGGAGCCAGGTGTTGAGGTTGACGCCGCGGCGGAAAGGTTTGAACCCGTGGTCGGACATGATGAAGAGGGCTTCCTTCGGTCCCATCGCGTTTCGCACCCGGCCGATGAATTCGTCCATGCGGATGAACAGGTCTTCCATCACTTCGGGGCCGAGGGCGGTCGGGCCTTTTTTCAAGGCCGGGTGGCCGGGATCCAGGTACCGCCAGAACATATGGCTGATCGCATCCGTGGTCTCGAAGACCGCGGCGACCAGGCCGCGCTTCATCTTGGCCATGGCGTTGAAAAACATCTTCTCCCACTCGTCGTGGAAGGCGTACGTCAGTTCGAGGAACTGTCGTTCGTTCAGGGCGCCTTCATTGAGCGCCCAGGTGTCATTGGCTTCGCCCAGGGTGACGAACGGTCCCAGGAGCTTGGCCAGATAAACCGAGTAATAGAAGGGGTGGGAGATGGGAAGGGCCGGCTTTTCCGGGTCGAGATTGAGCGGGGTGACGTACATTTCAAAATGCGGCGACACGCTCGTGACCAGGAACTTGGCGATCGCCCGAATCTTGATCCCCAGGCCTGGCTTGAAGGCCAGTCCGATCCAGGGGGAGAACTGTCCGGCTTTCAGCTCGAAGGATTTTCCCGCGACGTCGATTCGAGCCGCTTGATGCTCGGCATCGAGGGCGATCCGCAGGGGAAGCCGGAGTTCGACCGGTTTCTCCAGCATGGTGTTTTCCGGACCGGAAAGAAATGTTTCAATCTTTCCGTCTTTGATCTCGACCGGAAAGAAGACGCCGCCCTCCGCTTTCTGGATCTTGGCCGGGTCCGAGGTGAAGAAGGAGAAGGTCCCCTGGCTGCCCTTCAAGTCGGGAGCGCACATGCCCGAGAGCAGATGGCCGTTGAATTTTTCCGGAGGAAAGGTGATCGGAACCCGGAGGATCGTGCTCATGATCCCTTTTTGACCGAGGATTTTCCAGAAGGGAAGGCTGCGGCGCAGCCCCTGGATGACCGGCTTGGACAGCGGGATCCGGTATTTCCCGATCTTGACGGTCCGTTTCGGGCTCGAGATCCGGGCCGAGGACAGGTTGGGGAGATAGGTCTTCGGGTCGCGGCTGAGAAAATCGAAGATGTTGTGCTTGGAAGGCTCGGAACCGGTCATAAACGACGACCAGGCGACGGGCGAAATGGCCGGGGTCGTGGTTTGAAGGCGGCCGTAGAATCCTTCATCGCGGAGCCTGGCCAGGTTCGGGAGCTTGTCCTGAGCCATGAACTTTTCGGCCAGTTCCGGGGCCATCCCATCCAGGCCGACGATTACGACCCGGTCCACCCGGCTGCCCCGAAAGGCCCGGCGTCCCCGGATGAGCTTCCCGACCGCCCGGAACGGCCAGGCCAGAAGCGAGAGAAAGGCCAGGATGAAAGTCAAAAAAAGGATCAAAAAAGAGGAAAGGAAGGCAAAGCCCGCCCCCGGCCCGATATAAGCCGAAAGCGGCAGTCCGACGAAAAGCAGGCTGATAAGGAGCAGAATCACACGGACGGAGGTCGTCCTGGCCTTGCCGCTGCCCATCAAAAACGGTCCGAGATGATTTTGGCCAGGTCGGAGATCTGGAGGTCCGGCCCGAAATCGTTCTTTGCCAGGAAGAAGGCGTCGTCCCAGGTGTGCATGCCCTGAAGCCCGGGCGTCCGGCCGAAGATCTCCTTCCGTTTGATCGAGCCCTTCATGTCGAAGCCGGGTTCGGGGATGACAATCAGATCCGGTCCCATCGCCGCCAAGGGGCCGGAATAGATCTCCTTCGTGTCGAAAACCTTGCGGACGATTTTCTTTCCCTCGAATTCGAGCTTTTCGAGCCGGCGGGTGATTTCTTCCTTGATGGTCTTGGCTTCGGCCGCGAGAATTTTTCCGTTGGGAAAGCGCTTCACGTGATGAATATAAATCCGGTTTGGATCCAGGGCGAACGCTTTCGTCTTGGCCGAGAGGTCCTCGAATCCGTTGGGCTGGCTCTTGTTGAATTTGAGGAATTTTTCCTTTTCCAGCCAGGCGTTGAGGTAGACCTCCTGGACGATTCCGGTGAAGCCGTGGTCGGAGAGAAAAAAGATATTTTCTTCATCGGCCGCGGTCTTGCGGAACGTGCCGTAGATCTTCGAGATCAACCGGTCGATCTGGCGGTAGTACTCGAGAAAATTCTGGTGTTGCGGATGGCGGGGATCCTGGCCGGCGTTCCAGAAAAAATGATGGAGCCGGTCGGTTCCCGTGAGGACGAGCTGGAAGTAGTCCCATTCGTCTTCCCAGAACATATTCAAAGCCTTCTGCCGGCCCATGAACGTTTTGATGAGGTCCTGCCAGAGGAAGCCGGGATTGCCCCTCGACTTGACGGTGTCGATGTCGATCTGGTAGCCCATTTGTTCCAGGTCTTCTTTGAGTTCGGGCGGCCAGACGGCTTTGGCCAGATCCAGGGCGACAAAACCGGAGATCATGACGCCGTTCATTCGGCGGGCCGGATAGGTCGAAGGTTGATTGATGACGACCGAACGGACGCCCTTTTCGGCCAGAACATCCCAGAACGGGGGAACCTTGACGTCGTTATAGTTGGGAAAACGGATTTCATAGGACCGGGGTTTGAAATCGGTGAACCCAAAAATGCCATGAGTTCCGGGATTGGCCCCGGTCATGAAGCTCGTCCAGCTGACAGAGGAAATCTCCGGAAGGCTGGCTTTCATCTTGTGAAGGTGGCCCGAATCGATGATCCGGCCGAGCGACGACATCACCCCCGTCCGGGCCAAGTGCTGCAGCAGCCCGAAGGGAACCCCATCCAATCCAATGACGCAAACCCGATTCTTGATTTTTTTCTTTGTGCTGGCCATCGTCTTGCCCGCATTATATCATAGGAATCAATGGGAATTCGCCTGGATTGGGGGGTAAGTCCCTGTTTTGGCCCGTTTTAGAACTTATCAAGGGGTCCCATCTCTGGCGATATATCTTGAATATTTCGTGTTTAAGTATATTAATTTCAATTCATTGCCAGGATATTGGTCGTTTTATTTTCCCATTCAACATTTTTTTGTATTTTTTCTGAGCCGGAGAGCCGAATCGTGAATGGACCGGGTCGAGTCACCGGTCGGCATCTTCGGTCACAAACCGTTTCGCCTTCCGGCCTTTACGTCCGGGGAACCGGATCGATTCGCTCGGTTGACGGAATATCCGGGGATTGGTAGAGTGTCTTTCCGGCGAGGTAACGGCCATGAATCAAATCGATCGATTGGTGCGCGTCCTTGAATCACGTTACAAAAAGATGACTCCGGGCAGCCGCCGGATCTACCGGCGGGCGGAAAACGTCATGATTCGCGGCGGGAGCCATTCCCTCCGCCTGCTCTCGCCCTATCCCTTTTTTGTGAATAAAGCGTCCGGACCTTCCGTCGTCGATGTCGATGGAAATGTGTTCCTCGATTTCTGGCAGGGCCATTACGCCAATATTCTCGGCCACAATCCCGGTTTCTCCGGTCCCGTCGACGGTGATCCGGTCGAGGACTCGCTTCATACGGGCTTCGAGGTTGAAACCCAGGTCGCCCTGGCAGAGCTTCTGTTAAAACAAGTCGGTTGGAAGGGCCACAAAGCCCGGTTCACGACTTCGGGAACGCTGGCGACGATGTATGCGGTCATGCTGGCCTTCGGCAAAACCGGCCGGGACGAGATTCTCAAGGTCGGGGGCGGCTGGCATGGCGCCTCGCCGGTGCTCCTTAAAGGCATCACCTTCGACCCGAAGGAAGGATTCCGGAAGGTCGAGTCCGCCGGTGTTCCGGATGTTTTCGGGCGGAAGATCCATACCGTCCGCTTCAATGATCCTGACGATCTGGCCCGGATTTTCCGCCGGCGGGGCGACAAGATCGCCTGTTTCATCCTCGAGCCTTATCTCGGGGCCGGCGGATTCCTGCCGGCGACCAGGGAATTTCTCGAAGCGGCCCGCCGGTGGACGGCCCGCTGCGGCGCGGTCCTAATTTTTGATGAGATCATCTCGGGATTCCGCTTCGCCCCGACGGGCGTGCAGCGGCTGGCCGGGATCGAACCGGACATCTCGACCTTCGGCAAGGTCATCGGCGGAGGCCATGCCGTGGCTGCCGTTCTGGGTAAAGCCGGCATTCTGGACTGCATCCAGAAGACCGGCGGCCGGAACCGGGTCCAATTTTCCGGCGGAACGTATTCGGCCCATCCTCAGTACCTGCGGGCCGGGCTCCTGACCCTCCGCCGGCTGATCAAGGAGGCCGACAAAATTTATCCCCGGATCGCGGCCCTGGGGGATCGGTTGCGAACCCGGATCGAAACGGTCTTTGCCGCCGAAGGATTCGACGTCCGCTGCACCGGCCGGGGCAACGACGTGGTCGGGGGAAGTTCCCTGGTCATGGTCAATTTCATGCGCGCTTCGCGCGAGATCCGGACGGCCGAGGACATCCAGAATCCCCGGTTCGCCGACATCCGGTTGCGCGACGAGATCCTGCGGCTGGCCCTCCTGACCCGGAGCGTGCACGTCGTTCACGGAGGCGGGGCGATTTCCGCGGCCCACGGGGAGGACGAGATCGACCGGGCGGGGGAGGCGTTTGCCGAGACGGCCCGGCTTTTCCGGAAAGCCGGAATCAGTTGAACGGGATCTCGTCGGCCGCCTGGGCGAGGAAGTAGTCGGCCACCCGGATTCCGTATTTCTCCGGATCGAGCGTTTTCACGATCGTCCGGGTGAACCGGTGGGTTTTGGGATCGACTTCCATCAAGTCAACGGCTTCCCCGTCGATTTTCCGCCCGTCCCGGTCGGCGATCAGCTTGATCATCGGCCGTTGGGCCATGGAGGGATGGGGATTGGCTTCGGTGACGATCCCGATTTCATTGGTGTCGCAGATGACCAGCGAGCCGATCGGATAAACGCCGATCATGGCCACGAAGACCTTGAAGATGAGCGGGTCGAACTCCGACTCCTTGTTCTGGATCATGATGTTCAGGGCTTCTTCCCGGGTGAAGGCCCGGGGCCGGTAAACCCGCTGGGTGGTGATGGCGTCGAAATAATCGGCGATCTTGACGATCCGGCTGAAGAGGGTGACATTGGGTTTGCGGCGGAAGGGAGACCAGTTGTCCTTGTTGGCTTTGTAGTGGTGTTCGAAGGCGACGGCAAGGGCCTTGCCCGAGAAGCTCTTGTCGCCTTGAATGCGGAGCATGTGGGTCGCCCCGAAACGGGCATGCTGATCCATCAGCTTCTTTTCCTCGGGCGTCAGCTGGGCCGGCTTGTTGAGAATCTCGTCCGGGATTTCGATCTTGCCCAAGTCGTGAAGGAAGGCCCCGATTCCGAGCTCCATCAGCTCCCGGTTGCTCAGTCCGAGCCGGCGGCCCAGGGCCATGGAGAGGATGCAGACATTGACCGAGTGATTGAGCGTGTATTCGTCGTGGTTCTTGATGTTGGTCAGGCCGTACAGAAACGCCTCGTCGTCGATCAAATGGTTGAAGATGGTCTGAATCCAGAGCTTTGTGACGTGGATGCTGGAGACCCGCTCCTCGGTCTTGCTCAACTCCTTCAGATGGGCGATCCCCAGAAAATAGGATTGGGCCGCCAGCCGGTTCCGCTTTTCCTTGCTGGCGTTGAAATCCACCTTCTCGGCCTTCTCGATCATGATGTGGGCAAATTCCTCGGCCAGAACGGCATCCAGGAACTCATCGAACGTCAGGCTCCGGTGGGGGTCCAGCCCGGTCAGGAGGACGACGAACCGGGTGAGCTCGGACGCATCCAGGCCCTCGCTCAAGGTCAGGGTCCCGAGCTCGCGTCGGGAGAACTCCGCCAGCAGCGACTTGTTGATATGAAAATCGGAATACTGAAACCGAATCCGGTTGAAGTTGATGAAAAACGCGTTACGCCGGACCTGGATCAGGATCCGTCCCTGCCGGTGGAGATGATCTTTCAAGGCGTTGAGCAGGGCCTGGATCTGATCTTGGAAATTGGCGTTGTTGGAATCGTGGATTTTGGCGATTTTCAAGACGACATAGAACCGGTAGAGGATGTCATAAGCGCCTTGATGGCCGAAGGACAGATCCTTCTCGTCGTTCATGCTTCCTCCCGGCGCCGTTCTCCGCGCTTCCGGAGGGCCTGGGCGCAGGCCGTGGCCACGGCCTGGTTGCCGACCTGGGAGCCGGCCTGCAGGGCTTCCCGGGCGGCGGGGATTTTCATCGCGGCCAGTCCGGCGACGGCCAGAAGGCGGGTTTCCTGCAGGCGCTCACCGCCGAATAGCCGTTTTTTCCGGACCAGGTTCTTCAGGGCTTCCGCGGCTTCGGCGGTATTGGATCGGCCGATGGCCAGAAGAAGGGTTCCCCGTTCGATCGAGCTTCGCGCCAGGAAAGCCTTGCTCTGAACGACTTGAAGCATCTGGGCCAGGCTTTTCTCATCGGTTTCCATGCGGGCCGCCCGGGCGGCTTCGATCCGGATGCGCTCATCGGGATCATGGAGGTATTCCAGGATCAAACGCCGGGCCAGCTCGTGGGACAACGTTCCCAAGGTTCGGACCGCTTCCAGGCGGATTTCAGAATTTTCCGATTTGGCGAAGGAGGCCAATTGGAGGACCGCTTTCTTATCGTCTTGTTCCCCGAGCAGGGCGATCAGGGTTTTGGTCAGGTCGGGCTTGCGGGTCTGGGCCATGGCCACCGTTTCGGCCTGATGGTTGCGGATCATGATCCGGAGATATTCGACTCCGGCTTCGCGCCAGTTCGGCGCGGCCGCGCTTTCGAAGACATCGGTCCCGATCGGCAGAACCCTCGGACCGAGCCAGGCGAGGAATTCATAAAGCGTCCGCGGATCCTCGACCCGCTCCGGTTTGGCAATCTCCCGGATGACCGTAATATCGGCATCCAGCGTGATCTCGCGGATCGTCTTGAGCAGGAACTCCGACCGGGCCGGCGAGGAGGCCCGGAGAGCTTTCTGCAGATCGGACATGGAATTGAGGAGGAGGACCGCGTTTCCCAGATCCGCCCTCTTGAACAGGGTTTGTAGGTAGGATTTGAGATATCCGAGAATCTCGGCGAAGGCCTCCGGACGATCCTCGAGATAGAGGACTTCGAAAACCGTTTCGATGAACTCCTTGTCGGAGGAAAGATCGTGTTCGGCCGTAACCATGGAATCCAGACTCGTCTTGTCGCTTCCGTCCATGGTCTCGAAAAAGCCGGCCAATCCCGCGGCGGCGTCCTTGATGGTCGTCCGGTTGACTTCCTGGCTGCGGGCATGGGCCGCGGCCTGGTCCTCGGTGTCCAAACGGATCTGTCCCGAATAGAGGTTGTTCTTGTCGACCGGAAACTCCAGAGGGCGGCCTTCCAGACCGGCCGCGACTTTGGCTTCCAGGAAACCCTCCGCCGCGTCGTAGCGGATGAACTCGAAATCCCGCTCCCACAGCTCCTCGATGATGTCGCTTTCTCCGGGGCTGCGTTCGGCAAAATTCGCGGTGATCTCCAAAAAGTCGTAAAGCTCTTCCCGGGTCAATCCGGGGATGAAGGTCAAGGCCCGCATGCCTTCGTTGTAATACAGGTAGGGAAGACTTTTGATGCCGCTGTCTTCCTGAAAAACGATTCCTCCGGCAAAGGTGAAAACGCTTTCCTTGATTTCGATTTCGAATTCCCCGCGTTCTTCAAGAAACGAGGTCAGACGCTGAAAGAGATTGTCCCGGAATTTGGTGACGTTGATATGGCCGAAAGGATAAAGCCGCATGGCCGCGATCGTATGAACGAAACGGCCGATAATATCCTTGACCTGACGGATGGTCTCTCCGTCGACGGGGAAAGGGAACGATCCGGATTTTTGCTCCATTCAGTAGCCGCCCACCGCGGCCGGAGATAACATATTCGTTTTTCCGGAAAAAATCAATCCGCCGTGGTCAAATCCGCCGGCGGAGAACATCCTCCTCATACCGTTGGATCCGCGTCTGGATCGTCCTCCCGGCGGGAGTTTCGGCCCGGCGGCAGAATTCGTCCCAAACGGCGCCCCAAGGGAGAGACGAGGCGTGTTCCCGGAGGGCCAGCCGGGCGAATCCATCGCCCTGCGTGTCGGCTTCATCCAGCCGGCTCCATGGGGCGAGCAGGGCCAGGAGAAGCCCCTTGAGGACGGCCCGGGCGCCGATGACCCAGGCCCCGATCCGGTTGAGGCTGCCGTCGAAGTAATCCAAGGCGAGATGGACTCTGTCCCAGGCCGCGGCCCGGACGAGCTCCCGGCAGATGTCGGCGATCCCGTCATCGAGGACAACGACATGATCGCTGTCCCAGCGCAGTCCTCGGCTGAAATGGATGACCAATCCGGGGAGGAAGGGCAGGAGCGCCGAGACCTTGTCGGCCACGGATTCGGCCGGATGATAATGGCCCAGGTCGAGACAGAGGAATTTCCGCTTGCGGACGGCATATCCCGTGTAGAATTCGTGCGATCCGACGACAAAGGCCTCGCTCCCCAGGCCGAAAAGCTTCCCTTCCAGGGAATCACGGATCTCGCCTTCCGGGAAATCGAAGCGGTAAATCTCATCGAGAGAGTCCTCCAGCCGGGCCCGGAAACCGGCCCGATCGGAGGGAGTTTCCTTCATCCCGTCGGGAATCCAGAGGTTGTGAAGGCAAGGGTGCTTCTGGGCTCGTCCGAAGTGGGCGGCCACGGCCCGGGAGGATTTGACATGATCGATCCAGAACCGCCGGACGGCCGGATCGGGATGGCTCAAGGTCAATCCCGATTCGGCCAGCGGATGGGAGAAGCAGGTCGCATTGAAATCGAGGGGGAGGTTCCTTGTCCCGGCCCAGTCCTGCCAGCCGGCGTAATCGGTCGGCCGGATTTTATCCCGGCCGGGAAATCCGGCTTCGAACTCGCCGTAGATCGCGTGAAGGTTTAAACGGTGACGACCGGGAATCAAGGAGAAGGCCAGGTCCAGGTCGGCCCGGAGCTCCTCGGCTGTTCGGGCCTTTCCCGGATAGGATCCCGTGACGGCCAGACCGCCGCCCAACGGGCCGGTTGACTTTTCAAAGCCGCCGACATCGTCTCCCTGCCAGCAATGGAGGGAGAGCGGGATTTCGGCCAGGGCGGAGAGGGCCTTCTCGACGTCGACACCCTCTTTTCCATACGCTTCCCGGGCCCGGTCGAAAGCTTCGCGGATGACGTCGACGCTCATCGATCACCGTCCTTTTATTCCGCCGGGATCATGGCGGAAAAGGCCTCGAAGGCCTTGTCCCACGCTTGGGAGACCCTGGGCTCGAATTTTAAAACATCGAAGGACCGGGCGGCGACGGCCCGGATTTCCTCGGGATTCTGAACCTTGCCCCGGGCCATGGCCTGGACGAGGACGTTGCCGATCGCGGTCGCTTCGACCGGACCGGCGAAGACGGGCAGATGGGTGGCCGCGGCGATAAACGTGTTCAACAGCGCATTCCGGCTTCCGCCGCCGATGACCTGGATTTTCCGGACGGGCCGGCCCGAAGCTTCCCGGAGCTGTTCAAGAACAACCCGGTATTTCAGGGCCAGACTTTCCAGAATACAGCGGGTGATTTCGCCCGGAGTTTCCGGGACGGGTTGAACGGTTCGGCGGCAGAAGCGCTTAATCTCGGAAATCATGTTCGAGGGGTTGAGGAAGGCGGGATCGTCGGGATCGATCAAGGACTGGAAGGCAGGCGCCGCTTCCGCTTCGGCCCAGAGCCGATCGTAGGATAAATTCGAATCGGCCTCCAGCCAGCGGCAGCGGCATTGTTGGATAAGCCAGAAGCCGGAGATGTTTTTCAGGAAGCGCGTCTTTCCGCCGAGCCCCCGCTCGTTGGTGAAATTGAACCGCTCCGATCGTTCGGAGATGACCGGCCGCTCGGTTTCCAGTCCGAGAAGCGACCAGGTCCCGGAACTGAGGAAGGCCCAATCATCGCCCGAAGCCGGGACGGCGGCCACGGCCGAGGCGGTGTCGTGCCCGGCGACCGCGGTCAGCGGAATCTGCGGACAGCCGCACTCGGCGGCCAGGGCGGCGCTCAGCCGGCCGATTTTCGCGCCGGGGAGAACCATCGGACCAAAGAGGCCGGAGGGCAGGCCGAGAGCGGCGAGCAAGTCTTCGCACCAGCCGCTTTTAAAGGGATCGGCCAGCTGCGAGGTGGAGGCGATGGTTTCGTCATTGGCCTTGATTCCCGAAAGGAGATAGGTCAGAAGCCCGGGCAGGAACAAAAGGCGGGCGGCGGCCCGAAGCTCGGCCGATCCGGCCAGACCGTGGAGTTGAAAGATCGTGTTGAAGGGGAGAAGCTGAAGCCCGGTCCTTTTATAGAGCCGTTTTCGGGGGATGATCTTCAGAAACGATTCCATGGAGTCGACATGGAGTTCGTCGCGATAGGCGACCGGCGGGGCGATAAGCTTTCCTTCGGCGTCCAGCAATCCGAAATCGACGCCCCAGGTGTCCACGGCCGCGCTTTCGATGGGCGAGCCCCCGAGCGCCGCGAGGCCGAGCCCTTTCTTGATCTCCAGGAAAAGGGCTTCGATGTCCCAGCGGAGCCGGTCGCCCGTCCGGACCGGGGCCTTGGCGAAACGGTGAATTTCGCGGATTGAGAGAAGGCCCTTGTCGAGTGTCCCGAGGACGGCCCGTCCGCTCCCGGCTCCAAGGTCGAAGGCAAGATAATGTGAAGCGCTCATGATGGCGGGTTCATTTTGGCTTTTTTCTTTTCGGGACGCAAGCAACCTTTTTCGAGCCGTGTCATCTTTATCTACGTGGATAACGTAAATATGGACGGGAAGGACGAATGATGAAAGACCTGACGCCGCTCGAACAGATGATCCTGGGGGGGATCTGGAGCCTGGAAGATGACGCCTATGGCGTGTCCATCAAGAAACGGGTGGCCGAGCTTTCCGGCCGCGACGTGATGTATGGGAGCCTCTACAACGCCCTGAGCCAGCTCGTCCGCAAAGAGCTGGTCTCCAAATCGGCCGGGGAGCCGACGCCGGAACGGGGAGGGCGGCGGAAAATCTACTACCGTTTGACGCCGGAGGGCCGCCGGGCCTTTCGAGAGACCTACCAGGTCCAGAGGGCGTTTTGGAGCCGTCTGGCCGGCCTCGGAAAGGCGGTCAAGCTGTGACCCGTCCGCCGCGGCTTGCGACCTGGATCTTACGCCGGCTCGCCCGGTACGATGAGGAATATGCCGTTCGCGGAGATTTGGACGAAGAGTTCGCCGAGCGATTCCGGGCTTCGGGCCGCCGCCGGGCCGTCTGCTGGTATCGGAAACAAGCCTTCTTCGCCCTCGCGTCTTTTCTCCGAATTTTCATTCGATCAGGAGTCGATATGCTGAGAAGCTTCGTGAAAATCGCCTTTCGCAATATGGCCCGGTACAAGCTTTATTCGTTGATCAACCTGGCCGGGCTGGCCGCGGGACTGGCGTTGGGTTTCTTTGTCGTTCTGTACGCCCGCTATGAGCTGAGCTACGATGCGTTCCATGAACGGCCCGGCGATATTTACCGGGTCATCTCCCGGCAGATCGGGAACGTCTACCAGGGCACCGACTGGTGGGCCGTGTCGCCGGCCGTCCTGGCCGGAGCCCTGAAGGCCGAATTTCCCGAAGTCGAGCTGGCCTGCCGGGTCACTTCCCGCGGGGGCGTTTTCCGGAACGGGGACAGGCTTTTTCGTGAATCGAGGATCTTTTTCGCCGATCCCGATTTTCTGAAGATCTTCCGGATTCCGGTTCTCGACGGCGCGCCGGCCGACACGCTTCGGGAGCCGTTCACGATTTGGCTGACGATGGATTCGGCCCGTAAGTATTTCGGACGCGAAAATCCCGTCGGCAAGACCCTCCTCTACGACAACCGCTTCCCCTTCCGGGTGGCCGGGGTGATCGCCGATGCTCCCCAACCTTCGCATCTTCAGTTCGATTTCATCGCTTCTCTTTCCTCCCTGCCGGAGATTTACGGGGGAGAGTTCGGCCGCGTGTTTCTTTCCCGGACCTCGTCGCTCGACTTTACGACCTATTTTCGGTTGCGCCGAGGGACCGACCCGACAGCTCTGGAAGGACGGCTTCTCGACCTGGCAAAAACATATGATCAACCGGGAAAACGTCAGAATCGTTTTGCCGTCCAGCCGCTCGGAAAAATCCATCTTTTCAGCCGGTTCAATTTCGACCTGGCCGAGAAAAACGGCGACATCCGGACCGTTTATCTCCTTTCGGCGATCGGCCTGGTCATCCTGCTTGTCGCCTGCTTCAATTTCGTCAACCTCTTTACGGCCCGCTCGGCGACCCGGGCCAAGGAAATCGGCGTTCGCAAGGTCCTGGGCTCGGAACGCCGGGATCTTCGTCTCCAGTTTTTCAGCGAAGCGTTTCTCTTCACCGGGCTGGCTTCGGTCGCGGCCGTCCTGATTGTTCGGCTCCTTCTTCCGCTGTTCAATTCGTTGGCCGGGACGGATATGGATGTGTCGATGCTTGCGCGCCCGGGAATGCTCCTGGCCGGAGGGGCCATCATCCTGGGCGTCGCGATTCTCTCCGGCGCCTATCCGGCTTTTCTCCTGTCCTCCTGGTCCCCGGTCCCGATTCTCAAGGGCGCGGCCCCTTCGGGCGGGGGGAAGGCCTCCCGCCTTCGGAACGTCATGGTCTGCGCCCAGTTTGCCGCCTCGATCGGCTTGCTCGCTTCCACGTTCATCATTCAAGCCCAGATGAGATTCCTCCGGGAGAAGGACCTGGGCTTCGCTCGGGACCAGATCATCAACCTTCGGGTCAGCGAGCCGTCCCTGGTCCAATACGCTGCGGTGTTTCGGGAAGAGGCGCTAAAAAATCCCGGGATTTTGGATTTCACCGGATCGGACGTCCTTCCTTCCTCTATCGGCGGCGGCGGTCCCCAAAAGATGGAGGACGGCCGCGAGATCGTCTTCTACCGGGCTCACGGCGACCACCGTTTCCTGGATGTTTACGGCCTGACCCTTGTCCAGGGCCGGAGTTTTTCTCCCGAGTACCCGGCCGATGCGGAGAATTCCGTGATCATCAACGAAGCCGCCGTTCGGGCCCTGGGATGGAAGGATCCGGTGGGAAAAACGCTGCCGACCGACGGACAGCTCAAACGGGCCCGGATCATCGGCGTCGTCCGCGATTTTAATTTTCAACCCCTCAATCTTCCCGTCATGCCGCTCTGGATCAGGCTCAGCTCTTCCCAAAACCGCTTTTTCTCGGCCAAGATCTCGACGGCCAATATCCCCGCCACCCTCAGTCACTTGGAGGCCGTTTGGAAAAAGCTATCGCCCAATTTTCCTTTCGAGTACACGTTCATGGATGAACGAATCGGAAGGATGTACGCCGCCGAGCGCCGTTTTTCCATAATGTTCGTCGCTTTTTCTCTCCTGGCAACTTTTTTAGCCTGCCTCGGCCTCGTCGGACTCTCCACCTTCACCGCCGAGCGGCGGATGAAGGAGATCGGCATCCGCCGCATTCTGGGCGCGTCGGCGCCCCAGGTGGCCTCCGTTCTGGCCCGGGGATTCCTGAAGTGGGTGGCCGTGGCCGCGCTGGGCGCGTTTCCGATCGCCTATCTGGCCGGACATTCCTGGTTGGGGAAGTTCGCCTTCCGGATCGAGCTGGGCTGGGCGCCTTTCCTTGCGGCCCTCGGCCTGGCCCTTGGGCTGGCTTTCCTTTCCGTCATCATCCAGTCCTGGAGAGCTTCGGCGGCCGATCCCGTCCGCTGCCTGCGAAACGAATAGCGTCGGGCCGGGGTTCCTTCCGGACGTCGTTTCCGGTATCATGAATCGAATCGGAACGAAGGAAACCCGGCCGCATGAATCTTGACGAGAAGCTGAAACGTTTGAAAAAGGAGCGCGAGCTGCGCTCGCGCGTCCCGGGCTCTCAAATCGAAAACACCTGGTCGAAGATCCAGAATGAAGCGGGCCTTTCAACCAAGGAGAAGCTCGAACGGCTGATTCATCTGACCGAGGGAAAGCCGGCCTCGTCCGCCAGCAAGCCGGTTTCGTTTGAACCTGAGCCGAGAAAGCCGCTCCAGACGTTCGAAAACGTCTACCCTCCGTCCTCACGATACGGCAAGCTCAAGATCGAGGATGCGCAGGGGATCGGCGGCGAAATCCTCCGTTACCTCAGCCGGGATGACGCCTTCCTCGACCTCGACCTGACGTCGACGGTCTTTCTCGACCTGGAGACCACCGGCCTGGCCGGGGGAACGGGAACCATCCCGTTTCTTGTCGGACTCGGCTATTTCCGCGACGCCTCGTTCGTCGTCGCCCAGTATTTCCTCGGCGATCCGAGCGAGGAAGGGCGGATGCTGGACGAGCTTTCCGCGCTTTTCGCCGAGCGGAAATTCCAATCGCTCCTGACGTACAACGGCAAGGCCTTCGACCTGCCTCTCCTGGAGACAAGGTACATTCTCCAGCGCAAGCGGTTGATCCTTTCGGAAATTCCCCATCTGGATTTTCTCTTCGCCGCCCGGACGCTCTGGAAGCACAAGCACGAAAGCTGCCGGCTGTTCCATCTGGCCCAGCAGGTCATCGAGGCTCCCCGGGACGAGGATATCCCGGGAGCGGAGATTCCTTTCCGATACTTCGACTACCTCCGGACCGGGAATTTCAGCCAGATCGAACCGATCCTTTACCACAATCAGGAGGATATCCTGTCGCTCCTCGGCCTGGTCATTTCCGGGGCAAAGCTCTTTTCCGAGGAGGACCTGGGCGACGGCTCGGGCCCCGATCCGATGGACCTGGTCGGTCTCGGCAAGGTCTTTGCCGGAGCGGGGGAAGCGGCCCGATCGACCCGGCTGTTCGAGCGGGCTCTCGTCGGACGGCTTCCCTCCGAAGTCGCCGTTACGGTCGTCCGCCGGCTCACGACCCAGCTGAAAAAAGACGCCGATTGGGAAAAAGCCGTGGCCCTCTGGCAGCAGGGCCTCGGAACGGACCGGATCTTCTGCTACCGAGAGCTGGCGATGTACTTCGAGCACAAATCAAAGAATCTCCAGGAAGCCATCCGGATCACCGAGGAGGGCTTGGCCCTGGCCTTGGAGACGTCCGCCGTCGAGCGTGAGGATTTTGAAAAACGGCTGGCCCGGCTGAACGAAAAGATGCAGAAGAGGGCCGGGAAGATGAAGCCGGCGGGCAAGAGACGGTCGGGGTGAAAAACGCCCCGGGCCTCACCGGGACGAGGATTCACCCAGCAGGTATCTCCGCATCGTTTCGATGATGCCGGCCTCGTCCCCGGCGCCGGCGAGATCATGGAGGACGGTTTCGCTCCTGACAGTCGCGGCCAGCTCGGCCAGGAGCCGGACATGCACGTCGTTGGGCTGGTCGGGGGAGAGGAGCAGGAAGACGATCTGAACCTTCTTGCCCGTCTCCGGCTCGATAATCCCCTTGGCGGCCAGGCCGACGCCCAGAAGCGGTTGACTCAAATCATGGATCCGGGCATGGGGCAGGGCCATGTCCTCGGCCAGGAATGTCGATCCCTGGGCTTCGCGTTTCCGGAGGACGTCCCAAACCCGCCCGGGATCGATATCCGCTCTTCCGGAGACGACGTGTTTTGCCAGCCGGCGGTAAGCCTCTTCCTTGGATAGTGTTTCAGGCCAGATCATGCCCCGGATGCCGGCCTGTTCGAAAGCCGAGCGGGACGCCGGAGGCTCGTCTTCCATCGATTCCCGAACGATCGGCTCGGAGCTCTTCGTTCGGGCCGGAGCGGCGACGCGGTTATCGGCGACGACCACCGAGACTCCGTCGGCCCGGCCGATCAGGCGCTCGGCGATACCCGGTTTTCGAAACAAGCGATGGACGCTTTTGGCCGGCAGGGGCCGGCCGATGACGATATGTCCGATTCGGTACTCCCGGGCGAAGCGGAGAATGGTTTCGACCACGTCTTCGCCCTTGTAGGTAAAAACGGTGGCCCCTAGGCGGCGGGCCAGCGTCAGCGTGTCGGATAACCGGCGCTGCGTCCGGGCGTCAATCCGCTCGGGATTTTCGTTCGGCGTCTGGACATACAAAGCGTACCAGTTGCGGTTCAGGCGGCCGGCCAGACGCGAGCCGTAACGCATCAAGGCCTCGCTGTCCGGGCCGCGCGAGCCGAGACAGACCAGGACCTGGTCCAGGCCGGACCGGGCTTCCTCGTGACCCGGATCCCGCCGGCGAAGGTCGATTTGCGCGGCCAGCTCCCGCAAGGCCAGCTCGCGGAGCTGTTCCAGGTTTTCGGCCTGGAAAAAGGAAGACAGGGCGGCCGATATCCGCTCCCGAGGATAGATCTTTCCGTCGCCCAGCCGCTTGAGGAGATCTTCGGTCGTCACGTCGACGTTCACAATCTGGTCCGCGTCCAGGACGATTTTATCGGGAACGCGTTCGCGGACTTTGACGCCGACGGCTTTTTCCACAGTGTCGAAAAGACTTTCCATGTGCTGGATGTTGAGCGTGGAGATCACGTGAATGCCCGCGTCCAGGAGCTCTTCGACATCCTGGTAGCGCTTGTCGTTCCGTCCGCCCGGGACATCGGTGTGGGCGAGTTCGTCAACGAGCGCGACCGCGGGCCGGCGGGCCAGAACCGAGTCCAGGTCCATCTCTTCCAGTTCCAGGCCCCGGTACGAGGTCGTTCTCCGGGGGACGGCTTCCAATCCTTCCGTCAAGGCCCTCGTCTCTTCTCTCCCGTGCGGCTCGACGTAGCCGATGACCACGTCCACGTTTTCGGCCTTCAAGCGGCGGCCTTCGAGCAGCATCTGGTAGGTCTTCCCCACGCCTGCGCAATACCCAAGATAAATTTTCAGCTTTCCCCTCCGGGACCGGCGGATCAAACGGAGAAAGCTGTCGGCGCGTTGCTCGTTCATTTGAGAACCTCCAGGCTTCGGTTTCCCGCCGGATTTGGCGGCGAGCCGAAGCGCTCATCCAGGGCGATGTTGAGCTCAAGGACGTTGATCAAGGGGGCTTTCCGGCGGTTGATTCCTTCGTCTGTCCATGATCCGAGCCAGTCCCGGAAGGAAGCGGGATTGAACCCTCGGGCCGCGGCGACGCGCTCGGATTGATAGAGCACGGCCTCGACGGAGAGATGCGGGTCCAGGCCGCTGCCCGAGGCGGCTAAGAGCTCGACGGGAACGGGCTTGGCCGCCGTGCCGCCCAGGGCGGCGATCCGGCCGGAAACCAGGCGCTTCAACTCGGGACTGGACGAGGAAAGATTGCTCCCTCCGGCCGCCGCGGCGTTATAATCGACGGCCGAGGGGCGGGGCCAGAAATAAAAGGGTTGGGAGAATTTTTGGGCGATCAACCGGCTGCCGATGATGGTTCCGTCCGCATTCCGGACCAGGGATCCCTCGGCTGACGCGGGAACGGCGGCCCGGGCAAATCCCCGCAAGACGGCGGCGTAAAGACCGCCCAGAACAAGAATCGAAAAAAGGCCGATCCGCAGGGCGCAGGTTGCCTCCGTTACCAAAATCAAAAACCGATTTTTGCCCATCATCCCCTCGAAAAAATCCCGGCGGCGGTCAAGACCGCGTCGATCAGCTTGATCCCGACGAAAGGAGCGACGAGCCCGCCGAGGCCGTAAATCAATAGATTTCTCCTCAACAGGGAGGCGCCGCTGCCGGGCCGAAAGCGCACTCCCTTCAGGGCCAGGGGAATCAAGGCCGGAATGACCAGGGCGTTGAAGACCAGCGCGGAAAACACGGCGCTCTGAGGCGAGGCGAGGCCCATCACGTTGAGGATGCCCAGCCCCGGAATCGCCAGCCGGAAAATCGCCGGGATGATGGCGAAATACTTGGCCATGTCGTTGGCCACGGAAAAGGTCGTCAGCGCGCCCCGGGTGATCAGGAGCTGCTTGCCGATTTCGATGACTTCGACGAGCTTGGTCGGATCGTTGTCCAAGTCGACCATGTTCCCGGCTTCTTTGGCCGCCTGGGTTCCGGAATTCATCGCCAGCCCGATGTCCGCCTGGGCCAGGGCCGGGGCGTCGTTTGTCCCGTCGCCCATCATCGCGACCAGGTGCCCGGCTCCTTGCTCCCGGCGGATCAAGTCCAACTTGTCCTCCGGTTTGGCCTCGGCCAGGTATCCGTCGACGCCGGCTTCGTCGGCGACGGCCGCCGCGGTGAGGGGATTATCGCCGGTGACCATGATGACTCGCAGTCCCATGGCCCGGAGACGGAGAAAGCGGTCGCGGATTCCCGGCTTGACCACATCGGCCAGGGAGACGGCTCCCAGGATTCGCGGGCCGCTCGAAACCGCGATCGGCGTTCGGCCGTCGCGGGCGATCTCATCAATGGACTCTTTGAGCGAAGAGGGAATGAAACCGCCTCGGCGGCGGACATCGGCTTCAATGGCATCTGCCGCTCCCTTTCGGAACGAAGAGCCGTCGGCCAAATCCAATCCGGACAGGCGAAGATGGGCGCTGAAGGTCAGGATGGTCGAATCGACCGGAAGGCGGGGCGCGGGCGTGTTCCGGATCTGGTTTCCCAGCCGGAGAATCGACCGCCCTTCGGGCGTCGGATCGCCCAGGGAAGCCAGGACCGAGGCTTCGATGAGCTCGGAAATATCGATCCCGGGGATGGCCAGGAACTCGGCCGCCTGGCGGTCGCCGATGGTGATGGTTCCCGTTTTATCCAGAAGCAGGGTGTCGATGTCGCCGGCCAACTCGACGGCCTTTCCGCTTTTGGCCATGACGTTGGCGGCCACGGCTCGGTCCAAGCCGGCCAGGCCGATCGCCGGAAGAAGAGCCCCGATCGTCGTCGGGATCAGGCAGACGAGCAGCGAAACGAGGACGGGGATTGGGACGGCCAGTCCGAAAGCCCGGCTGAGCGGCGCGAGCGCACCGGTGACGAGGAGAAAAACCAGCGTCAGCCCGGCCAGGGTCACCGTCAGGGCCAGCTCGTTGGGCGTTTTTTGCCGGGTCGCGCCTTCGACCAAGCCGATCATTCGGTCGAGGAACGATTCGCCGGGACCGGCGGTGATCCTGATGACGATGCGGTCGGAGAGAACTCTCGTCCCGCCCGTGACTCCCGACCGGTCGGTTCCGGCTTCGCGGATGACCGGAGCCGACTCCCCGGTGATCGCTGATTCGTCGACCGCGGCGGCGCCTTCGACGACTTCGCCGTCGCCGGGGATGATTTCGCCCGCCTCGACGGCGACCAGGTCCCCGGGGCGCAGCGCTTCGGACAGGACCGCTTCCGAGCCCTGACCGTTCAGGCGACGTGCAATCGTCGATTTGCGCGTACGTTTCAACCCTTCGGCCTGGGCCCGGCCCCGGGCCTCCGCCAGAGCCTCGGAGAAGTTGGCGAACAGGATGGTCGCCCAGAGGACGATGACGACGCCGAGGGAAAAAGCAAACTCACCCGACCGTCGAGTCGCGTGATCGAGAAGCGCCGCCGTGGAGACCAAGGCTCCCATTTCGGTCACGAACATGACCGGATTCCGGACCAGGCGGACGGGAGAGAGCCTCCGGACGGACGCGATCGCGGCGGCCCGGAACTGGGCGGCGTCGAAAATCCCGGCGGAGGAGCGGGACCGGATTCGTTTTCGAGTATCGGGAGAAGAAGGGGAGGATGTCATGGCGGATTTCCTGATCTCAATGTCCGGCCAGGATTTCGGCGACGGGTCCGAGGACGGCCGCGGGAAAAAAGAGAAGGGCGCCGAGGAGGATCACGATTCCGGCCAGGATGAGTCCGAACAGGGGCGTGTCGACGCGAAACGTGCCGGCGGTCTCAGGAGCGGCTTTCTTGGCCGCCAGGAGTCCGCCGATGCGGATCGGCAGGAGAAGGGGGATATAGCGGCCGAGAATCATCACGACCGCGCTGGACATGTTCCAGGCCGCCGTTCCGTCCCTCAATCCTTCCAAGCCGGAGCCGTTGTTGGCCGCGGCCGAGCTGAATTCATAAAGAATCCGGGTAAAGCCATGGGCATCGAGAGGCGGAGCGAATCCGGCCAGGGAGGGAAAAGCGATGAACAGGGCCGTTCCTCCCAGAACGAGCGCGGGCGGCACCAGAAGCCCCAGGATGGCCAGCTTCATCTCGGCCGTCTCGATTTTTCGGGAGAGATACTCGGGCGTCCGGCCGACCATCAATCCGCAGATGAAGACGCCGACGATGATATAGAAAAACAAGTTGGTCATCCCCGCGCCGGCCCCGCCGAAAGCGATGTTCGTCCATAGAGCCGTCAGGAGAACGAGGACCGTCGCCGGATGATGGCTGTCGATCATTCCGTTGACCGACCCGTTTCCCGACGAGGCCGTCAGGGCCGACCAGAACGATCCGGCTCCGGGACCGAAACGGAGTTCCTGGCCTTCCCAATTGACGGGGGAGGAAGCCGCGGCCGGGTTTTGGAATGAGGACGATGGTTGCCGCTCCAGGCCGACGGCACAAACGACGTTGACGGCCAGAAATAATCCCATGACCGTAAAGAGTACCGCGGCATGCCGGCGGCGCCGGGCCATCCGGCCAAACATCCAGACGCAGGCCATGGGGACGAGGAGCATCGCCAGCATTTCAACCGCGTTGGTAAAGACGTTCGGATTTTCGAAGGGATGGGAGGAATTGGGCCCGAAAAATCCGCCGCCGTTGGACCCGAGCTGCTTGATGGCTTCAAAAGCCGCGACCGGACCGCGGACAATCGTCTGAATCCCTCCCTCCAGCGTCCGGGCCGCCGCCGCTCCCCCCCAGGTCATCGGGACGCCCGCAAGAACGAGCAGGGCGCCGATGATTAAAGAAAGGGGAAGCAGCACGAACAGTGCGCCGTACGTGGCAGCTACCGGGAGCAGCCTTTCCATCTTTGCCTGTTCGCCCGAGATCGAATTGATGAGCGCCCTGCCGGGATAGATGCGAAGCGCGGCCTCCAGCACGTCGGCAGATGACGAATCAAGGCAGAGCGGCGCATCGACCACCGGACTGAGCAGATCCACCATCTTCAGCATGGTCTCTTTTTCGTCGATGCCCGGCATGCCGACATTGACATCGAGTACCCCCGCACCCTGCGCGACCTGCTCGGCGGCAAAGCGGCGCACTTCAGCGGTTTTCCCCTCGCGCAGTTCAGCCTGAAGCTTCTTTTTCCCTGTAGGATTGATACGCTCTCCCACAACAACCATCGGGATGTCCGGCCCGGC
>CAYPKX010000002.1:0-8492 GCA_964411395.1 uncultured Eubacteriales bacterium
CGGTTATAACCCGTTTCGTTGAAAAACCAGCCCCAGCCGTAGGATTCGGCGGGATTGGCGGGATTGACGACTCGGGGATCCCCGGCCGATTGCATCAGGCCGATGAGCCCTTCGCCGAAAACGGGGTTCCGGAAGGACCGCCGATCCCCGAGGTGAAACATCCCGAAGGCGATCAAGTCTCCGACCGAAGAATATCCGTCTCCGGCGGCCGGAGAGTCGGAGACCGAAGGCGGAAGCGGCCGTCCCTTGTCGTCGTAGGGCACGGCGACGCCGTCATAACGGTTATTGTCCCTCCCATTGATGAACGTCCGATTCATGCCGAGTTTTTCGAAAATTCGGGATTTCATGAATGAAGCGAAATCCTCGCCTGACGTTTTTTCGATGGCTTTTTTGATGATCTCATAACCCAGGTTGGAATAAGCGAAGGACGATCCGGGAGGTTCCATGAACACGGCGTAGCGGCGGATCGTCTCAGCCGAAGACGGCGGGACCTCCGGCTCATCCCGATAGTAGTAATAGAAATGCTGCGGAAGTCCGGACGTGTGATTCAGCAGGTTCCGAAGGGTGACACGCTTCAGGCTGCCGTCGAATCCGGCGAAGGAAACGTCGGACGGACTCAGGAAGCGATCGAGCGTATCGTCGACGCCGATGTCCCCGCGGTCGACCAGAGTCATCAATCCCGTGGCCGTCATGGTCTTGGAAATCGAACGCAGGCCGTACATGGTATCGGGAGTCGCCCGGATGTTTTTCTCCCGGTCGGCCCAGCCGAACGCCTCCTGCCAGATGACCTTCCCGCCCTGGGCCACAGCCACGGCCGCTGAGGGAATGACGTTCCGCTCGATTTGCGAAAGGATGAACGAACGGACCGCGGCGAAATCATCGTTTGGAATCGTCTTCCGGTCGACGGATTTAAGACAGGAAAAAAGCGAAAAGGCCGATAAAAACAGCCCGAAAGGGAGAATGGCTCTCTTCATTGAATCCTCCGCGTGCGAGGGGCGATTTCACTAGCGTATACGGAGGAGGGGAAAAATCGGTTGACCGGCCGCGGGTCAAGTTATCTTGAAATCCGTGTTGAACTTTGCGTTTTTTACAAATCGCCCGACGCTGCGCATACCCCCCCTAAGCAATACATAGACAACAAGATCCTGTGGTCCGACCCCTTATGGCAAAAACGAATTCGGATTGCTTCTCCTCGGCCCTGAAGGTATAGTAATTTTCGCTATGGCCGAAATCGGGAAAACCAACACCCTGACGATCGTGAAAACGGTCGATTTCGGCGTCTACCTGGACGGGGGCGAGCTCGGCGAAATCCTCCTCCCCCGACGCTACGTTCCCGAAGGGGCCAAGCCCGGCGACACGATCGAGGTCTTTCTCTATTTCGATTCCGAAGACCGGCTGATCGCCACGACGGAAAAACCCCTGGCCCGGGTCGGAGAGTTCGCCCTCCTCAAAGCCGTCGCGGTCAATCCCACCGGCGCCTTCCTCGACTGGGGCCTGCCCAAGGACCTCCTTGTCCCCTTCAGCGAGCAGCGACTGCCGATGCGGGCCGGGGAGAAATACGTCGTCTTCATTTACCTGGATATCGCCAGCCGCCGGATCGTCGCCTCGTCCAAAATCGACAAGCACCTGAGCAAGCTCCCGCCGCCCTTCACCGCCGGGCAGGAGGTCGACCTCCTGATTTACGGGAAAACCGACTTGGGCTACAAAGCGGTCGTCGACAACGCTCACGGCGGCATCCTGTATCTCAACGAAGTGTTCAGGGATCTCGGGCCGGGCGAGAGAGTCAAAGGCTACATCCGGAAGATCCGGGATGACGGAAAGATCGATCTCCGCCTCGACAAGCTGGGGCAGGCGGCTGTCGGCGAGCTGGCCGACCGGATCCTGGCCGCCCTGAAGGCCAACGACGGCTTCCTGGACGTCAATGACAAAACCCCGGCCGACCGGATCGGCCGGCTGTTCGGGACGAGCAAGAACGCGTTCAAAATGGCCGTCGGAACGCTTTATAAAAAACGCCTGATCGTCATCGACGAATTCGGAATCACTCTGGCCGATAAGCTCTGAAATTGACTCCCCCGGCTCCCTGCTGTTATGATATTCTCTATCATCCCCCCGTAAGGATAGAGATCAATGATCGAACGGTACACGAATCCCGAAATGGGGGCGATTTGGACCGAGGAAAACCGCTACCGGACCTGGCTCGAGGTCGAAATCGGCGTCTGCGAGGCTTGGACCAAGCTGGGGAAAATCCCGGCGGCCTCCTTGAAAACGATCAAGGCCAAAGCGGATTTCGATATTCAGAGGATCGATGAGATCGAGAAGGTGGTCAAACACGACATCATCGCTTTTCTGACCTCGGTCAACGAAAAGGTCGGGCCGGACGGCCGCTTCATCCACCTCGGGCTGACCTCCTACGACGTCGTCGACACGGCCCTGTCGTTGATGGTCCGCCAGTCGCTCCGCCAGGTTCGAACGCGCCTCCTGGCCCTGAAAAAAATCCTCCGCCGTGAAGCCGTCAAGCACAGGATGACCGTCTGCATGGGCCGCACCCACGGCATCCATGCCGAACCGGTCACCTTCGGCTTCAAGCTCCTCGTCTGGTATGAGGAGATCAAGCGCCATCTCGACCGGATCGACCGGGCGGTCGAGGTCATGAGCGTCGGCCGGATCTCCGGCTCGGTCGGGACCTACATCCACCTCGATCCCAGGGTCGAAGTCCTCGCCCTGAAAAAGCTCGGGCTCAAACCCGCCCCGGTCTCGACTCAAGTCCTCCAGCGGGACCGCCATGCCGAGGCGATCCACACGCTCGCCTTGATCGCCACTTCGCTCGAAAAATTCACCGTCGAGATCCGCCACCTTCAGAAAAGCGAAGTCCTGGAACTCGAGGAGCCGTTCACCAAAGGACAGAAGGGCTCCTCCTCGATGCCCCATAAGAAAAATCCGGTCCGGTGCGAACGGATGGCCGGCCTGGCCCGCCTGGTGCGGGGCAACGTCCAGGTCGCCCTGGAAAATATCCCTCTCTGGCACGAGCGGGACATCTCCCATTCCTCGGCCGAGCGGATCATCTTCCCCGACTCGTTCATCCTGACCGACTACATGCTCGGCGAAGCGATCGACATCATCGGCCACTGGGTCGTCCGCAAGGACCGGATGAAGGCCAACATCAACGCGACCCGCGGCCTCACGTTTTCCCAAAGCGTTCTTCTGGCCTTGACCCGGAAAGGCCTGACCCGGGAGGAGGCCTATGCCCTCGTCCAAAGGAACAGCCTCCGGAGCTGGGAAACCGATCTGGATTTCAAGGCTCTGGTCCAGGCCGATCCCGATATCCGAAAGCACCTGACTCCGGCCGAAATCGAAGCCTGTTTCAGCATCGCGCCTTATCTCGTCAAAATCGACTATATCTTCAAGAGAGTCCTTGCCCATGAAAGCTAGAATCCTCGTCTCCTTCAAAGACAGCGTCCTCGATCCCCAGGGCCAGGCGGTCCGTAATGCCCTTCACCCGCTGGGCTACGACGCGGTCCGCGAGATCCGCCAGGGCAAAGTCTTCGACCTCGAGCTCGACGGCCTCACCCGGGCCGAGGCCGAACGCCTCCTGCCCGAGATCGCCGGCAAGGTCCTGGCCAACGTGGTCATCGAGAAATACGTCTGGCAAATCCTCGAGGATTGAGGAGGCGGCCGTGAAATTCGGAGTGGTCGTCTTCCCCGGGTCCAACTGCGACGCCGACGCTTACCACGCTTTCCAGGACGTCCTCGGCCGGCCGACGACGTATCTCTGGCACAAGGATCACGACCTCAAGGGCGTGGACTGCGTCATCCTGCCGGGCGGTTTCTCTTACGGCGATTACCTTCGGAGCGGGGCCATCGCCCGCTTCTCGCCCCTCATGCAGGAAGTCCGCGAGTTCGCCGGAAAGGGCGGCCGCGTACTGGGCATCTGCAACGGCTTTCAAGTCCTCCTCGAGCTGAATCTATTACCCGGAGCGATGCTCCGGAACAAGCGGTTGAAGTTTCTCTGCCAATACGTCACGATCCGGGTCGAAAACGAGCGGACGCCGTTCACCCGGAAAGCGGCCAAGGGACAGGTCCTCCGAATCCCCGTCGCCCATTTCGACGGCAACTGGTACGCTCCGCCGGAGACCTTGAAAGAGGTCGAAGACAACGGCCAGGTCGTCTTCCGCTACTGCGATTCCGAGGGCCGGCTGACCGAAGAGTCCAACGTCAACGGGTCCTTGAACGCGATCGCCGGGCTTTCCAACAAGGCCGGCAACGTGATGGGGATGATGCCCCACCCTGAACGGGCCGTCGAATCCATCCTCGGAAGCCGGGACGGCCTGGTCGTTCTCCGCTCCCTCCTCGAGAGTCTCTCATGAACACCCTCCATTCCGATGCCGTGCTGGCCCAGCACAACCTGACCCGCGACGAATATCGCCTGATTACGGAGCTCGTCGGCCGGGAGCCGAACCTGACCGAGCTCGGAATCTTTTCGGCCATGTGGTCGGAGCACTGCTCCTATAAAAGCTCCAAGGTCTTCCTGAAGGATCTCCCGACCAGAGCCGCCAACGTCGTCCAAGGCCCCGGCGAAAACGCCGGGATCATCGATATCGGCGACGGCCGGGTGATCGTTTTCAAGATCGAGTCGCACAACCACCCGTCCTTCATCGAACCCTTCCAGGGCGCGGCGACGGGCGTGGGCGGCATCTTGCGGGATATTTTTACCATGGGCGCCCGGCCGGTTGCCTTGATGGATTCGCTCCGCTTCGGACCGCTATCGAATCCCAAAAACCGGTCGATCATGGAAGGTGTCGTCTCCGGCATTTCCTCCTACGGCAACTCGATCGGCGTCCCCACGGTCGGAGGCGAAGTCTATTTCAACGAATGCTATTCCCTGAATCCCCTGGTCAACGTCTTTTGTCTCGGGCTGGCCGAAAAGGACAAGATCTTTTACGCCAAAACCGAAGCCCCCGGGAATGCGATCCTCTACGTCGGGGCCAAAACCGGACGCGACGGCATCCACGGCGCCTCGATGGCCTCTCAAGAATTCGGCGAGGACACGGAAGCCAAACGGCCCAACGTCCAGGTCGGCGACCCGTTCAAGGAAAAGCTTCTGGTCGAAGCCTGCCTCGAAGTCATGGAGCGGCGAATCATCGTCGGCATCCAGGACATGGGCGCCGCCGGCCTGACGTGTTCGACGACGGAGATGCCGGCCAAGTCCGGAAACGGCGTCGAGATCGACCTGGATCTGGTTCCCCAACGGGAAAAAGGCATGACCCCCTACGAAATCCTTCTCTCCGAATCCCAGGAGAGGATGCTGATCGCCGCCCGGCCGGACCAGGTCGCCGCGGTAAAAGAAGCCTTCGCCAAGTGGGATCTCGACGCCGTCGAAATCGGCAAGGTCACCGACGGCGGCCGGCTCAAGTGCCGCTTCCACGGCGAGATCGTCGTCGACGTTCCGGTTTCGGCCGTGGTCGACCTTTGCCCGGCCTACAACCGGCCGTGGAAAGCAGCCGAACCGCCCGCCCGCAAGTCCGCAGGCGGCGAGCTTCCCCTGCCGCAGGATTACGGCGATGTCCTTTGCCGGATCCTGTCCTCCCCCACCGTCGCCGACAAGGAATGGGTCTACCGGCAGTACGATCATATGGTTCAGACAAATACCGCTCTCCTCCCCGGAGCCGGAGCCGCCGTCCTCCGTATCCGCGGTTCGAAGAAAGGGCTGGCCATGACTCTGGACGGTAACGGGAGATATGCCGGCCTGGATCCCCGAACCGGGGGCAAAGCCGCGGTCGCCGAAGCCTGCCGGAACCTGGCCTGCGTCGGGGCTCGGCCGATCGGAGTGACCAACTGCCTCAATTTCGGAAATCCCGAGAAACCCGAGGTCATGGGTCAGTTCAAGGCCGCCGTCGAGGGTTTGAGCGAAGGCTGCCGGGCTTTCGGCATCGCCGTAACCGGCGGGAATGTCAGCTTCTACAACGAGACCGAAGGAATCGCCATCGATCCGACGCCGGTTCTCGGAATCGTCGGCCTGATCGAAGATATCGACCGGGTCGTCACCCCCGGCTTCAAGGCCGAGGGCGACACGGTCATCCTGCTGGGCGAAAACGCCGAGGAATTCGGCGGTTCGGAATACCTGAGCGTCATGGGCGCGACGAACGACGGAGCCCCGCCGGAGGTCGACCTCGAACGGGAACTCGCCGTTCAGGAGACGCTGCTGGAAGCCGTCTCCGAAGGACTGGTCCGGTCGGCCAACGATCCGTCCGAAGGCGGATTGGCCGTTTGCGCGGCCGAATGCGCGTTTCATAGTCCGCGAAAGATCGGCTGCGACCTCGATTTCAGGGATGACATCCGGCCCGATGCGATTCTCTTCGGTGAAAGTCAGGCCCGGATTCTCCTGACTGTCCGGCCGGAAAACGCCGGGCGGGTTCTGGATATCGCCGCCAGGCGCAAGGTCGCGGCCAAGGCCGTCGGGACGACAGGCGGAAAGACCCTTCGAATCCGGGTCGGCGGAACGCTTCTGGTCGATCTCCCGGTTGAGACCGCCTACCGCCTTTGGAAAGAGGCGATCCCCAACCATTTCTCGACTTCTCGAACGTCTTCATAGACAGACCGGTTCGCCGAGGAGGGCGTGATGAGCGAAGAGGGATTCCGCAGCCCCAAGAAGCACGGCCGGATCATGGTGCTCCTCTCGGGCCGCGGCTCGAATTTCCTGGCCATCGCCGAGGCCGTCTCGACCGGAAGGATCGGAGCCGACATCGCCCTTGTCTTCAGCAACAAGGAAGACGCGCCCGGATTGGCCGCGGCCAAAGAACGGGGGCTTCCGACGCTGGCGCTCAACCCCAAGACCTTCCCCGACAAGATTTCTTACGACCGGGCCATCATCAAAGAAGCCGAATCACGGGAGATCGATCTCATCTGCCTGGCCGGCTACATGAAGGTTCTGACGCCGGAATTCTGCAACGCCTTCAAAAACCGCATCCTCAACATCCATCCCGCCCTGCTGCCTTCGTTCCCCGGGCTCCACGTTCAGCAGCAGGCGATCGACTGGGGCGTCCGCTACTCAGGATGCACGGTTCATTTTGTTGCGGCCGAAGTTGATATGGGCGCCATCGTCCTCCAGGCGGCCGTGCCTGTTCTCCAGGATGATACCGCCGACACACTGGCCGCCCGGATCCTGGTCGAAGAGCACAAGATCTATCCCGAAGCCGTGAAGCTCTATTTCGAGGGCCGGCTCGAAGTCCGCGGCCGCCGGGTGTTCATTCTTTAGAGACTGAAGATCCCTCTTCGATCAATTTATTCTTTCCCTCCCGGGAGAGGGACTTGACCGCGCATTCCCGGGCCAGGGCCTGGGACCGGTTGCCGCAGGTTTCACGATAGACCAGCACGACGGGTTGATGCGTCCGGGTGTAGCGCGAAGCCTTGCCTTCTTGATGCGTCTTCAGGCGCCGGTCGATGTCGGTCGTCACCCCGGTATAAAGAGAACCGTCGCCGCACCGCAGGATATACAGGAACCAGGTCGCTTTGGCGGTTTCGGCAGGATAAGACGCCGACTCCTCCTTCACCTTCATTCCCCGGAGCATCCGGCGGTAACGGGGCTTCATCTCCTCATTTTCCAGGCAGGGCGACCGGCGGACCGAGCGTGTCCCGGTGAGTGGACATGAGCGTCCGCATATAGTTGCCGACGCTCCCGGCATCCGTAAATCCCGCTTTCCGGGCGGCTGCCTCCGAGGCCTCCTTCGAGATCAACTCCGACTCGGCATATTGACGCCAGTTCCGATAAACGCCCAGAGTGACGACGTCCCAATCAGCGCCTTGATCACGGGTGAAAATCAGCGTCTGTCCCCGACCGCGCTCGTGATTGAAGACATTCTCCATCCGCCGTTCCTCGACGAGCGCGTCGAACCGGCCCGGCAGCGACCGGATCATTTCAAAGTGAGCCAACCCGGCGTCTTTCACAAACTCTCGCAGGACCTCAACCGGCGGCCCGAAGACATAGAGGTCCTCATGCCAGAGAAGCATCTCTCTCAAACGGCGGGTAAAATCGGCCGAGGACAGGCCGGCCGCCTCGGCTGCCGCGTCGCGCCGCGCGATCCGTTCGCGGCTGTAATAGTCCGACATCGCTCCACAGGGCAGAATCACCAGGAGGTCCCAGTGATCGCCTTGAGCATGCTTGACGAGATACGGCGCTTCATCGCCTCCGGCGATGATCACCGGCGCGCGGTTTCGATACAGCTCGATCAGGTCCGCCAAATGCCCGGGCCCCGCCTGCAGCATGACGAAACGGTAGAGATACGTCCCCTCGCGGGGACCGCTCAGGTTTTCTCCGGGCAAAGGAGGCTGGGCCTGACCGGCCCGCCCGGGCCTTGCCCCGGGGACGAGGACGAGGACGGTCATAACTGCGGCGACAACGGCCCGTTTCAGGTTGGTTTTCAATGTTCTCTTCCTCCTGGCTTCCTTTCTTGACGTGCAGAAAACGCCCGCCCGGGCGGGCGCTGCCGGAGAGCCGC
>CAYPKX010000002.1:8502-43266 GCA_964411395.1 uncultured Eubacteriales bacterium
CTACCAATTTATCATCCGAAGCAAGACGAAGACAAGAAGGCGAATCGCGCCATCTCAAATCTGACCGAAGGCCGATATGTCTTGCCATCGAAAAATCTTACCCTGGCTGGACGGCGAAGTGGATACTCCCCCCTCCTTCACCCCGGGAAACCGGGAAATATCGAGAAAGGCGGACCGGGAGGCGCGACGGGCGGTCTGCTGCCCGCCGGAGCCGATCGCCGGGAGACGCCTTTTCCGGAGGAAGGACCACAGGGTCGGCTTCGGACTCCGCGGAAGAAATCGAGTTCGATTTCGTCATAAAAAGTGAAACGGTGGAAGGGACGTATGGCCCGCCGAGGAGAAACCATGCCGAATCGACGCGAATTCATCAAGGACGCCCTGCTGGCCGGGGCAATGTTTACCCCTTTGTCCGCCTTGGCCCAAATGCGGGGCCGCGGCCGATTCCGGAATCCCATCGCCGAGTCCGAAATCCCCGCCTACCGATACAAAGTCATTCCCGTCTCCGCCTGGGCCGGATTGAAATCCGGTTTTGAAGCGGTTCGGGCGGGCGCGGGGTACAGCCGGAATCCGCTGTTCCGGACAGCGATGACTCCGGTGGATTTCGCCCTGCCGGCCGGCCTTCCCTCTTCCGGAGCCGTCATCGTTCTGGCGACGTTCGCCAAATCGGCCTTCGCCGAGTTCACGATGAATGGGACCGCCCGTCGTATCCTGATTCCCTTCCAATATTTCCAGGATGAGTGGACCGAAGAGAAACTTAAAGACGTCCTTCGCAAGGACATCGTCAAGGAGGCCGGGCGGACGCTCGTCTCCATCTCTAAAAACGTCCCGTTGAAATACCTGGCGGGCCGGACGGGTTTGGGGACGATGGGCCGCAACAACCTCATTTTTATCGAGGGAATGGGAAGTTACAGCCTCCTCCACGCTTTTGCCACCGACGCGCCCCTTCCGGGCGATCCCCCGGGCGAGATCCGGCTTCTGGGCGAATGCCGCCATTGCCATGCCTGCATCAGTTCCTGCCCGACGCGAGCGTTCGGAGGATCCGAATTCTCGGTCGACGCCGGCCGCTGCCTCACCCTCTTCAATGAGAACCCCGGAGAATTCCCCAACTGGATCCTGCCGAGCATGCACCATGCCTTGATGGGCTGTACGAAGTGCCAGGATGTCTGTCCGGAAAATTCCCGAATTCCCGAGCTTCGCATCACGTTGGACGCCGTCGTCGAGGAAAACACCCGGAAGATTCTCGGCGGCAGGCCGGATGAGGGTCTCACGGCCCTGCTCCGCGACCGCCTCCGATTATTCCCGGCCGTTTCATCGGCCGATTTCCACCCGATTCTGAAGCGAAACCTCGGAGCTCTCATCCGGGCTTGATCTGCCGGTCTCCACCTGAAGACGAACCGGCCGGGGAGGGGAAAGGCCCCGCCGCCCGGCCGAAGTTTGACTTCGGGCAGGGACGGGATTATGATTTTTTTGTGAAGGGCGCCGGTAAGAGGACCCGCGATCGGAAAAACGCGCTCCTTGCTTTGATCCTCTTCGCTGCGGCCGGATTCCTCCAAGGGGAGGACCCGACTGTCGAGGAATTGAAGCTCCGCTTGAACAATCCCCGGTTCGATCGTCTCGGCGTGCTTCGCCGGTTGGAAGCAGGGCTGATCGCAAAGGGAGACGGAGAGCAAGCCCGTCAGGATTATCGGGCAGCCCTGGCCTCGTACGAGGAAGCGCGGTCTCTCCTCAAGGAATACGGACCCGTCCCTCCGACCGTCCGGTTGCTGGTCCAAATCGGAACGGCCCAAATCATCCTTGGGGAATACAATCGGGCCGCTGAGGTTCTTCTCCAAGCCCTGGCCGAGGCGGAAAAAGAGAACGATCTCAAACAGATCGCCACAAGCGCCTACCTGATCGGTTACACCCACCGCGACCTGGAAAATTACGACCTGGCGATGACCTATTTTCTGAGGTCCCGCGAAGCGGCCCAAAAATCCGGAGACGCGTCCCAGGTCATCATGGCTCTCAACGAGATCGGAAATGTCCAGATCTTCACCGGCCAGTCCGCCAAGGCCGCGGCCTCGAAAGAGGAAGCGCTGAAACTCGCCCGGGCCCACGGCAACATCGAGATCATCGCCAACGTCCTCAACGATATCGGCGTCATGCACCTCGAACAGAACCGGGCCGCCCGGTCTCTGCCCTATTTCCGGGAGTCCCTGTCGATTGCCCGGAGGATTAAAAACGACCGCATCACGGCCGTCACCCTTGAGAACATCGCCGAGGCCCGGCGCCGGATGGGAGATTTTGCGGCCGCCGCGGCCGGACTCGAGGAAGCCCTCCTCACGGCCGAAAAGGCCGGGCTGGACGTGTTCGCCGCGGAAATTCATCGCGAGTTATCCGAAACGTACGAGGCCATGAAAAATTATCCCCGGGCCTTGGCCGAACTTCAGGATTACCAGAAATCCTGGGAGCAACTCTTCACCCGGGAGAAAGCCAAGCAGCTCGCCGAGGTGCAGACGCTCTACGAAGTGGAAAAGAATCGGCGGGAAAACGAGGTCCTGCGGCGAAGCCAGGAAATCGGCGCGCTGGCTCTGGCCAAGCATCGCAGCCAGAGGAATTTTCTGTTCTTTGTCGCGCTCCTGATCCTGCTTCTGGCCGGAGTGCTCTATAACCGGTTTCTCCTTAAATCGCGGGCCAACCGCCGCCTGGAGGAAGCCAATTTTAAAATCGAAGCCCAGCAAGCCAAACTGGAGGAGGCCTATCATAAAGCGGAGGAACTGGCCCGGCACGACCAGCTGACCGGTCTGCCCAATCGCCGCGAAGCTCTGGAAGCGATCGAAAGAGAAAGAACGCGATTCGTCCGCAGTCGAAAGCCGTTCACTTTAATCATGTCCGACATCAACGGATTCAAGACGGTGAACGACACCATCGGCCATGACGCCGGAGATTTTCTTCTGAAGGCCGTCGCCGGCCTGTTTTCCCGCTCCATTCGGGCCCAGGATCTGGTCGCCCGGTGGGGCGGGGATGAGTTTTTATTCCTGCTCCCGGAGACGGGTTCGGATGGAGCCCGGACCTTTTGCGAAGCGATGGCCGGCAAAACGGCCGCGGCCGACTTCCGGTTCAACGAGCGGCCCCTGAAAATCGGCGTCAGTCTGGGGGCCGCGGTTTATGAATCCGAGCAACAGGATATCGAAGATTGCCTCCGCCAAGCCGACCAGAACATGTACCGCCACAAACCGGCCCGCCGCGGTTAGCGCCGGGCGATCCACCGGAGGAAAAAAGCCGGGATGAACGCTCTTCGCCGCTTTTCGGCACCCGCGCTGCTGGCGGTCCTCGTTTTCGCGCTCGCCGGCTGCGATTACCTCCTCCGCAACTTGATTCCCGAGGACCCGGATGAGCTGGCTCTCCGGATTTTCGACCTGGTCAACGCCGAACGGATCCAGGCCGGTCTCGAACCTCTGGCCTGGAACGATTCCATCGCCGCCGAAGCCAAGCAGCACAGTCTGGACATGGCCTCGGGCGCCGTTCCCTTCGGCCACGACGGCTTTCCCGACCGGTTCGGCCGGATCACCCAGATCATTCCGGCTTCGGCCGGAGCCGAAAATGTGGCCTATTCCGCGGACGCCGAATTGGCGGTCTCTCTGTGGATGGACAGCGGCGGCCACCGCGACAATATCCTCGGAGACTATGATTACACCGGCGTCGGAGCGGCCTGGGACAGCGGCCTCGGCGTGTTCTATTTCACCCAGATCTTCATCCGCTCGCGCTGATCCGAATCTCCCGCCCCTATCCCGCATCCCCTCTTCCCGATTCCGGGATGGGATAATCCAAAAAAAGACGGCTTCGCCATGGGAATCGACCCGCCATCGGGCGCTTTTCTGAATCCCCACTTTAGGGGACTCGATCGCCTTCCTGAGAACCGGGCCCCCGCCGGAATCGCGCCGGGAGAGAACGCCATTCCGCGAGGCCTCGTTTGTCCGGCCGGGCGTCCTGTGCTATAAAAGGGCATTCGAGAGGAGTGGACCAACGTGACCGGATCGATTTACGACGAACTGAAAGACCGCGGCTTCATCGCCCAGGTGTCCGATGAAACGGCCGTACGGAAAATGCTCGGCGAAAAACGGGTGACATTCTACATCGGTTTCGACAGCACCGCCGCGAGTCTCCACGCCGGAAGCCTGGTCCCGATCATGGCCATGGCCCATCTCCGGCGGGCCGGCCACCGGGCCATCGCCTTGATCGGCGGAGGGACGACCATGGTCGGCGATCCGAGCGGCCGGTCCGAGATGCGCCAGATGCTCGATGAGGCGACCATCCGATCCTACGGGGAGTCCATCCGCTCGCAACTGGACCGTTACCTGAAGTTCGACGGCGAGGGAGCCCTGGCTCTCAACAACGCCGATTGGCTCAAACCGTTGAATTACATCGCCTTCCTTCGGGACATCGGCCGCCACTTCAGCGTCAATCGGATGTTGGCCGCCGAAGCCTATAAGATCCGCCTCGAGAAGGGCCTCTCCTTTATCGAATTCAACTATCAGCTCCTCCAGGCCTACGATTACCTGACCCTGTTCCGCAACCAGGGGTGCACCCTCCAGATGGGCGGGGACGACCAGTGGGGCAACATCCTGGCCGGCGTGGATTTAATCCGCCGGGTCGAAGGGGCGGCGGCGGAAGCCATGACTTTCCCGCTTCTGACGACCTCAGCCGGAGCCAAAATGGGAAAATCCGCCCGGGGCGCCGTCTGGCTGGACGGCGGGATGTTCAGCCCTTACGATTTCTTCCAGTATTGGGTCAATGTCGACGACCGCGACGTGGGCCGTTTCCTGCGGTTATACACGTTTCTTCCGCTTGAGGAAATCCGGCGGTTGGAAGGGCTTGGCGGCGGCGAAATCAACGAAGCCAAGCGTATCCTCGCTGCCGAAATCACGACCCTCGCTCACGGGGAAAGCGCGGCCCGGGAAGCCCGGGCGGCCGCGGCCGCGGCTTTCGGGGGATCTGGGGACAAGGACATCGCTTCGCTCCCGACGACGGCCGTGGTCCGGACGCGACTCGAGGCCGGTATCGCTCCGGCCGAGCTGTTCACCGAGGTCGGCTTGACGCCCTCCCGCGGGGAAGCCAAGCGGTTGATCGCCCAGGGCGGGCTTTCGGTCAACGACGAACGGATTGAAAGCCTGAGCCGGATGCTGACGGTCGCGGACATCAGCGCTGACGGGATGATTCTCAAGGCCGGAAAGAAAAAACTTCACCGCATCATCGTTCAGGACAAGAGCTGAGGGCTCGACCGGCCCCGGATCGTTCCGCCGCGAAGCCGGCGCCTCTTTAACCTATTTTCGGCGGGACCGTCGCCGGCGGACGGCCGAAGATCCCCTCGTACCGTTCCGGATAAGCGTCTTTGCCGCAGAGCATCATTCCAGCCAGCGGGAACCGGGACCGGGCCAGCCGGGTCATCTCGGCCGCAACCTCCCGAATATCCCATTGGGCCGAAGCATCCTCTCGAAGACGGGCGATGTGATAAAGCTCCCGGAGATTGACGCTCAATAAAACACGGCGGCGATGGGCATTGGTCAGAACATATGCGGCCGCCGGACCTGCGGCCTCCTTCAAAACGGCGTAGGTCTCGCCCGTTCGGGCGATCAGACCGCGAAAAGCGCCGCCTTCCCCCACGGCCTCGATCGAAGGAGGGACGATCGCCCCGAGGGCCGGGTCGTACTCCTGGACGGTGAGCGTCGCCATCCGATGCCGCTTGAGCTGGGCGAAACAGGAAGCCGAGAGGACCAGGTCGAAGGTCAGCCGGGCATGTTCGAATTCCCGCGGCGGAAAATCGTAGAATTCCATGCGTTCAAACACCGCCCGAAAGAGCGCCCGCTTCTTCGGGACCGAAAGCCTGCGGACATCGGTCCGGCAGCGATCGTACGTCCGGTTTCCCGCCGCATGGAGAAGGGCGGCCAGGATGCGGTCGTCTCCGTCGGGCGTCGCTTCATTCAAGCGGACGGCCGGTTCTCCGGCCGAAACCCGTTTTTGAGCGGACCGCCCCGCTCCGGCTCCGAATTCCTTCCTGGCCGCCGCCCGGAAAGCGGCGGCCGTTTCCGCATCATACGGCGTCGCCTCGGTGAAGAGGATGATCGACGGGGCGATCCGCCGGGCTTCCTCCGCCAGCTTCCGGTTGAGCTCCCGGATTTCCAGGGACGGATGGGAGGCAAAACGCCGGATCATCAGCTCGAGATTTCGGGCGTTGACGGTCAGCCCGAGCTGGCCTTCCGTGGCCAGGCTGACGGCGTAACGGGCGTCTTCCTTGGCCCAACCGTCGAGGAGGGCGTGGCGGGCCGGGTCGGCGGCCGCGGTCCCGTGGGAATCGAACACATACGGCCGGAGCTTCGCGTAGAGGGCGTGATAAAGGGCGTTCTGGGCCCGGACGGCGGCGATAAAAAGCGGCCGTTTTTTCGCCCGGACGATTTCTTCGGGAACGACGAAATCGTTTCCGAGCTTGATGTACCGCTGGGATTTCTCGGTGAACGAGCAGAGGCGAAACCGCTCGATTTCCTCGATGGCCAGCCGGCTGACGCCGCCGATATCGAAATTGAAGACGGCGTGCTCGGCCACCGAATGGTGGCCCATTTTAAAGATGATGGTCCGGTTGGATCGCCGGGCCTTGTCCACCTCGCTTCGGGCCGCCCGGCGGAGCTCTGCGACCGGCCGGGGATCCCTGGAAATCCGGGCATAGGCGGCCGAAATCGTTTCGGGCGTCAGATCGAGGCGTTCCGGCGCGCTCCGCCGGACCTCGTCCAGGGCCTCCCGGTCGACGTTATACCCGGCCAGAACGACGTTCATGGATCAAGCCGGCTCGACTGCGCTTTCCACCGCCACCTTGACGACAACCTGGTATTCCCGAATCCGGCCCTCCCGGATCGAGCCTCGCTGCTCGACGATCTGGAAAAAATGGGCGGCGTGTCCGGCCCGGACGATTTCGTCCACCGCCGAGCGGACGGCCTCGCTGAATCCCAGCGGCGATGTCCCGACGACTTCCAGCATCTTGAGCATGAGCGTCTCCTATCCTTTCAATTTTTCGACCGCCCGGTCGATCCGCCGTTTCCGCGTTTCGGTTTGCCTGGCCTCTTCGATCCAGAGAGCATACTCGCGTTGATGGCTGAACGACATCTTCCGGTACGCGGTCAGGACGCCGCCCCGGCGAAAAGCCGACTCGACGTCCTTGGACAATTCCACGAGGCGGGGCTTGTCGTCCAGGGCGACGACCACCCGGATCCGGTCTCCATCGCTTTTGCCGAGGCGCTCCCGGATCTCTTTAAGGATCGGGAGCAGGTGGCCGGGACGTCCCATCCGGACCATCGAACCCCGGTAAGGGAGGCCGTCGAACGTCGCCGTTACGGGGACGCGGCCCTTCACGCCGAACAACGTTTCCACATCGCCGGGGAACTCGACAAACGCCCCTCCCCCGTCGGTCCGATGGATGACGGCCTCGAAGGAGATGGGACCGGGATTTCGGTAGGTCGGCGGCATCGGGACGTCCTCACAAGGGAATCGGAATTGCCGGCGAAGCCATAAAAATCCCCGGCAGCGCCTGGCCGCATCTCGGACAGCGGCCGTTGATCAGCCGGTTCTCCATGACCTCAAAACCGCGCCGGCGAATGAGCTTGGTCCGGCAGCCGGGGCAAACGGTCGGCTCGCTTTCCCCGGCGACGTTCCCGGTATAAACGAATCGGAGCCCTTTCCGGCGGCCGATCTCGGCCGCCCGGTTCAAGGTATCCAAAGGCGTCGCCGGGGCGGAGGTGTATTCATAATCGGGATGAAATCGGCTGATATGCCAGGGGATGTCCCGGTCGACGCCGGCCAGGAACCGGGCGATGTCTCCGATCTCCGCGTCGTCATCGTTGAGCCCGGGAACCAGCAGCGTTGTCACTTCGACCCAAATCCCCCATTTCCGCATCAAGGCGATCGAATCCAGCACGGGCTGGAGGCGGCCGCCGCAAACGTCCCGGTATGTTTCATCCCGGAAGGTCTTGAGGTCGACATTGGCCGCATCGAGAAAGGGACGGATCAGCTTGAGAGCTTCGGGAGTCATGAATCCGTTGGTGACGAAGGTATTGGCCAGCCCGGCCGCCCGGGCCAGGATGGCCGTATCCAGGGCGTATTCGAAAAAGATCGTCGGTTCCGTATACGTGTAGGAAATGCTCCGGCAGCCGGCCGCCCGAGCCAGACGGACGATGCTTTCCGGAGTCAGGCGGCGGCTCTCCCTCAACCCCCCGGAGACGTCCTGTTTTTGGGAGATCCGCCAATTCTGGCAGAAAGCGCAGCGGAAATTACATCCGGCCGCCGCGATCGAAAACGACGCCGTCCCGGGAAACACATGGTAGAACGGCTTTTTTTCGATCGGGTCCGAGGCGGCGGAAACGACCTGGCCATAGGCCAGCGTCACCAGCGTCCCGGCCCGGTTCTCTCGAACACCGCAAATCCCGAACGACCCAGGCTCGATCCGGCAGCGGTGGGCGCAGAGGGCGCAGACGACGCGTCCGTTCGCCAGGGAAGACCACAAACGGGCGTGAGGGGAAGGAGCGGTCTCCGCGGGCGGGAGGTTCATGCCGTCATTTTATTCGAAAGAGGGAACGGGCACAAAGTCCGGAGGGGGCAAACCGGACAATCCGGCTTCCGGGCTTGACAAACCGCCCGGCCGTGGCTGACGACCCAGAAGTTGAAATTTCCCCAATGCGGCCGGGGAATGATCTCCAACAGGTCGCGTTCGACTTTTTCCGGGTCCTTGGCCCCGCTCAAACCCAGGCGCCGCGAAACCCGGAAGACATGGACATCGACGGCGATTCCCTCGGACTTGTGAAACGCCGCTTCGAGGACGATATTGGCCGTCTTCCGGGCTACGCCCGGAAGGGTGACGAGCTCGGCCATGGTCCCGGGGACCTCCCCGCCGAAATCCTCAAGGATTTTCCGGGCGGCGGCCCGGATGTTCCCGGCCTTGTTCCGGAAAAAGCCGGTGGAGCGGATATCGTTTTCCAGTTCGGCCTGGATGCTTTCGGCATAAGACCTGACATCGGGGTATTTCCGGAACAATCCGGGAGTGACGAGGTTGACCCTCTTGTCCGTACATTGGGCCGAAAGAATCGTGGCCACGAGGATTTCCATCGGCGTCCGAAAATGGAGAAACGGCTTCGGGTCCGGATACTCCTTTTTCAGGATTCGGATGATTTGAGAGACGCGGTCCTCGCCCGAAGACGACATGACATCACGCGCCGATATGAAACAGATCCTGTCCTTCGTGAGCGTCGTCGGCGTTGTAATAATCCGGGAATCGTTCCAACAGGTCGATTTCCGAGCGGAGCATGAAGTAATGGCTTCGCTCCGTCCGGGCGAGATAATCGAGGATCCGGCGGACTTGGGCGTCTTCCGCCGCGGCCTTCGCTCCCCGGTAATAATCTTCGGCTTCCTTTTCCTTGGCCATGGCCAGCTTGAAAAGGTCCAGGACGGAGGCGGCCTCGTCGACGGGAACGGCTTTCTTCGGCTTGCGACCGGAAGCCGGGACGATCAGGTTCCGGCCGGGAAAATGATCCTTGAACAGCCGTTCGAGAATCGCCTTATGCCGGTCTTCTTCGCGGGCCAGGAAATTCAGTTTTTCCCGGAGAGCCTCGTTTCGCACCATGTCCCGGAGACCGCGGTAGATCTCGGCCGCATCGATTTCGGCCCGGATGGCGACAGGATAGACGTCGGCGGGTTTCATTTTGGGATTGAACGGCATCGGATCCTCCTTTAAACATCAATTCAACGACTCTTTTCAGAGCCGGATCATTCGTTCGATCGCCCGGCGGGCCCGGACGGCGATGTCCGGCGGGACGGTCACCCGCGGCGACATCGTTTCCAGGGATTCGATAATCTTCGGCAAGGTCACCTTCTTCATGTTCGGGCAAAGCGCGGTTTCCTTCACTGGAATGAACTTCACCTCCGGCCGGATTTTGGCCAGGCGGTGGAGCATCCCGCATTCCGTCGCGACGATCACTTCGGCAGCCTCGGTCGATCCGGCATCGCGGACCATGCCGCCCGTCGACAGAATCCGGTCGGCCAAGTCGAGGACCTCGGGCCGGCATTCGGGATGGGCCCAGACCGCCGCCTTGGGGTGCTTGTCCCGGGCGGCCCGAATATCCCTGGCCCGAATCCCCTGGTGAACGTGGCAATAACCGTCCCAGGGGATGATTTTTTTGGCCGTATGCCTCTGCGTCCAGGCGGCCAGATTTTTATCCGGGCCGAAGAGCACCTCCTCGTCCGGAAGAGAATTGACGACGCGGTCGGCATTGGCCGAGGTGCAGCAGATATCGGCTTCCGCCTTGGCCGCGGCCGATGTGTTCACATAGAGCACGACCGGCCGGCCGGGAAATTGCTTTTTCCAACCGACGAGATCCTCGGCCGGGAGCATGTCCGACATGGGACAGCCCGCGCCTTCGTCGGGAAGCAGGACGGTCTTCTCCGGCGCGAGGACGGCGGCCGTTTCGGCCATGAACAGAACTCCGCAGAAGACGATCGTCCGGCCCTCGACATCGGCCGCTTTCCGACTGAGCTCAAGAGAGTCGCCGACAAAATCGGCGACGTCCTGGACTTCCGGACGCTGGTAGTTGTGGGCCAGAATGACCGCCTCCCGCGCCTTGGCCAGAGACCGGACCCGGGCCGCGGCAACGGATGGATCGGCCGCCGTCTTCATCATCGCGGAGGGACTCATCGCTCGAGCCGGGCTCCGCAATGGGTGCAGTTCGTTTCCGCCTTGTTGGTATACAAATGGCAGTGGCCGCATTCGACGAGGTCCAGATCGCATGTCTTGCAGGAACACATTTCCTTCGAGGAATCGACCGGGCCTTCGCAATAGGGGCAATTGTCGGGCTTTTCCCCGGCCTCCTCATGGCCGTGGTCGTCGACGACTTTAGGGCCGGTGGCCGTGCCGGCAAGCCGGGCCTGATAATTGTCCAAGGCGGCGTGGAGAGCGTCGGCGCCCAGGTTGGAACAATGCATCTTGTTTTTCGGCAGGCCGCCAAGCTCTTCGGCGACATTTTCGTTGGTGATGGCCATCGCTTCGGCAATGGTTTTTCCGACGGCCATTTCCGAAACCATGCTCGAGACGGCGATGGCCGCTCCGCAGCCGAACGTCTGGAACTTGACGTCGGTCAAGCGGTCGTCCTTCACTTTGACGTAGAACGTCATCATGTCGCCGCAGACGGGATTGCCCACCTGGCCGACGCCGTCGGCGTCGGGCAAAGTCCCGACATTCCGGGGATTCTGGAAGTGATCCATGACTTTATCGGAATAAATCATCGGCCGGACTCCTTGAGAAAATCGGTATAGAGGGGAGACATGTCGCGTAACCGCTTGATGACGGACGGAAAGACCTCGATGACCTGATCGATTTCGGCGGCCGTCGTGGAGTCGATCAGGCTGAAGATCAGCGAGCCCTGGGCCACGGCGTGGTCCAGGCCCATGGCCAGAAGGACATGGGACACTTTGAGAGATTTCGACGTGCAGGCGGAGAAGCTCGAAGCCGCGATTCCCTTGAAGTCGAGGCCGAGGAGCATCGCTTCGCCTTCGACAAACTCGACACACACGCTGGCATGATACGGGAGCCGGCGGGTTCGCGATCCGGTCGGGCGGACGCGCTCGACGGAACTCGTCAAACCGGCGAACAGACGGTCGCGAAGGGCGGCGGTCCGAATCGAGCGTTCGGACATCGCCTCGGCCGCCAGCCGGGCCGCTTCCCCCATCCCGACGATAGCCGCGACATCTTCGGATCCGCCTCTTCGGCCGCCTTCCTGGATACCGCCTTCGATTTGGGGAACAAGCTTCCGTCCCTTTTTCAGGAAAAGCGCCGCGCTCCCCTTCGGCCCGGAGAAGGCGTTTCCGCTGAGGCTGAGGGCATCCACTCCCAGCTTTTTCACATCGAGGGGAATCGCTCCGGCGGCGGCGACCGCGTCGGTGTGGATAAGGACGCCGGGAGCTTTGGCCCGAACCTCGCGGACGATCTCGTCCACAGGCTCGATGGTTCCGACCTCGGAGTTGGCGGTCATGATGGAAACAATCGTCGTTTCCGGCCGAAGAGCCCGGACGACATCGGCCGGGTCGACGGTTCCCTCCGCGTCGACGGGAACGAGCGTCGCTTGAAAGCCGGCTCGCTCCAGACTTTTCACCGCGTTCAGGACGGAGGCATGTTCAATCGCCGAGACAACGAGGTGATTCCCCTTCGCTTTCTGGGCCTGGGCCAGGCCTTTCATCGCCAGATTATTGGCTTCGGTGCCGCTGGAAACGAAGATGATCTCGACCGGATCGGCTCCGATCAAATCCGCGACCCTCTCCCGGGCGGTTTCCACGGCTTCAGCCGCGGCCTGGCCGTCGGAGTGCAGGCTCTGGGGATTTCCAAACTGCGCTTCCAGGAAGGGACGCATTTCGGCCAGAACCCGCGGGTCGGTCGGCGCGGCCGCAATATGATCGAGGTAGATGCGTTTCATCGGCCGGCAAAAGGCAAACGGTTCAGATCGAGACGACTTCCTTGACTTCAGGGACTTCCTTCTTGAGGATCCGCTCGATGCCCATCTTCAAGGTCAGTTGGGACATGGGGCAGCCGCCGCAGGCGCCTTTCAGGCGGACCTTGACGACGCCGTCCGGATCGATCCCGACGAGCTCGACGTCTCCGCCGTCCATCTGGAGCTGGGGCCGGACTTTATTCAAGGCCGCTTCGACTTTCTCTTTCATCGGAAAACTCCTTAACCGGGTCCTCATAATATAGCCCCTTCGAGGCGGTTTTTCCAGCCGGAGAAAGGGCAGGCCTCGGAAAAATTAATTCCTATAGGATTTATAGGATTTATTCCGTCAAATGTCAAGCCCTCCCCCCTTCCTTTCCGTCAGCTGGCTTGTGACGGCGGGCGAGATCCCGGCGGGAAAGTCGCATTCCGGTTCAGGAAGACGCCGTTCAATCGACGAGAGCCGGGAGGCTGGGCCCCCCCCAAAAACGAAACGCTGACAAGTGATTGACGGTCGAATCGGGGGGGGGCGATTTCTCTTCCAGACCCTAACGTAACGGCGGGCGAGCTCCCGGAAAAGCAGATCAAGCGCGGGAAATTCGTTCCGGCATGAGCCTCATAAAGGCCGATAGAAAAGAAATAGCGGCCGGAGCGGACGTGGGAGCGGAGGTCGCTATTTCTGCTGATAACGGCCTTATGAGGCGACAAAGACTTCCGTCCGGGTGACGAGGTGTGCCCGCCCGCAGCGCCAGGGGTCCCACGGGGGGATGGGTGGTGCGAGGAGGGGCCCTCCTCGGCAGGACCCGAAGCAGAGGCGTTGAATTCATCCGCGCAGCCTCGACGCCCATTTCTGCCGGGATGAGCCCGCCGTCACGAACACTTGTTCCAGCCGCAGTTGGGACACACCGGGCACTTCTCGTCGGGCAGGGTCGCCCCGCATTGCTTGCACTGGGACTGGAACATGTCCTTGGAGCCGTTTTTGACCTCGCCGAAATGGCGCTCCAGGACCCGGGAAACCGCGTCCGGAATCGAGGTCACCAAGCCTCCTTCGGTGAAAATCGGTTCCGATCCGCCGATCCCCTTGAGCTGGGAGACCAATTCCTTGGGGTCGACTCCGCTCCTGAGAGCCAGGGAAATCAGCCGGCCGATGGCCTCGGCGTCGGCCATGGTCGAGTAGCCGCTCTTGCCGATCGAGGCGAAAACCTCGAACGGTTTCTGGTTGAAGAAGGTGATCGTGATGTAGAGATTTCCGAATCCCGTCTTGATCTTGTCGGTCACCGAGGTGAGCGTGTCGGGCCGTTCCTCCGGAAGCCGCGAAGCCGGCGCCCCGGCCTTGACCAGGACCTGCTCCTCGCGGCAGCCGTCGCGGTAGATCGTGATGCCCTTCGTCCCCAATTCGTAGGCCAGGAGGTACGCCGCCTCGACATCCTTGAGGGCGGCCGTATGGGGCAGATTGATCGTCTTGGAAACGGAGTTGTCGACCGATTTCTGAAAAGCGGCCTGGGTCCGGATATGGCCTTCCGGGGCGATTTCATGAGCCGTGACAAAATAACCCGGGACCGTTTTCCCGGAATTCTTTTCCAACCATTCGGCGTAGAGCGGATGAACGTCCTTGAGCTCGGCGTCCATGATCCGGGAGGTGAATTCAAAGGCAAAGACCGGCTCGATGCTCGAAGAGCACCCGGCGATCCGGGAAATCGTTCCGGTCGGGGCGATGGTAAAGACCGTCGCGTTCCGCATCCGCCGGCCTTTGTAGACGGATTTTTCGATATTCGGAAAATCGCCGCGGACTTTGGCCAGCCGGGAGGATTCCGCAACGGCTGTCTTCCGGAGAAACACCCCGATCTTTTCAGCCAGGGCCAGGGCTTCGGGCGCGTCGTACCGGATGTTCAGCCTGATCAGAAGATCGGCCCAGCCCATGATCCCCAGCCCGATCCGGCGATTGCTCTTGGACATCGCCTCGATCTGGGGCAGCGGGTACTTGTTGACGTCGATCACGTCGTCCAAAAACCGGACCGCCGCGGCGATGACGCCGGCGAACCGGTCCCAATCGAAACCGTCGGGGCGGGCCGGAGCGAAAAAGTTGGCCAGGTTGATCGAGCCGAGGTTGCACGACTCGTAGGGGTGGAGCGGCTGCTCGCCGCAGGGATTCGTCGCGCTGATCGGCCCGAGGGCCCGGGTCGGATTGGCCTTGTTGATCCGGTCGATGAAGATGAGACCGGGGTCCCCGATCGCCCAGGCCGATTCGACGATCATCCGGAAGATTTTCCGGGCGTCCTTGCGGTCGGCGGCTTTCTTCGACTTCGGGTCGACGATCTCATAGCTCGTCCCCTTTCGGACAGCCTCCATGAAGGCGTCCGTCGCGGCTACGGAGATATTAAAATTGCCGACGCTTTTGCCGTCTTTCTTCATCAGAATGAATTCTTCGATATCCGGGTGGTCGACCCGGAGGATGCCCATATTGGCCCCGCGCCGGGTTCCTCCCTGCTTGACGGCCTCGGTCGCCGCATCGATCACCTTGAGGAACGACACCGGGCCCGAGGCGACGCCCTGGGTTTTCTGGACGAAGCTGCCCTTCGCCCGGAGGCGGCTGAAGTCGAATCCCGTTCCGCCTCCTTCCTTATGGACGAGAGCAGCGTTCTTGACCGTGTCGAAAATCGACTCCATCGAATCTTCAATCGGCAGGACGAAACAGGCGCTGAGGCACATGTCCCGGCCGGCTCCGGTCAGGGTGGGACTGTTGGGCAGAAAATCCCGGTCCATCATCAAATCGAAAAACCGCTTGGTCCAGGCTTCCCGGTCCGGGTCCGTGCGTTCGGCGGCGGCCACCGCCCGGGCTACCCGGAGAAAAAGGTCGGCCGGCGATTTATCGACCATCTCCCCCTTTTCGTTCTTGAGAAAATAACGGGTTTTAAGGATGCGAAGCGCGTTGGGGGAAAACTCGGCCGATGCGGTGGTCATGGAATCGACTCCCCGGGCCGGGCGGCCTCAGCGGCCGAGGCCCGAAATTCACTTATCATACAAAACTGATAGTCTTAGTGTACAACAAGCCGCCCCGCTTGGCAACTGCGGCCGTAACGGAAGCGAGCTCCGGAAAGCGATCCGGGGCGGGTTTTAGAACTTGAATCCGGCCAGGAAAAGGAGCATGTTCGACTTGACTGTCGGGTCCCCCTCCATCGGGTCCTTGACCAGATTGGCCATACCGAGATGATACCGCAGCTCGAGGACGACGTTCATTCCGCCGAGCGGGATCCCGACACCGCCGCCGAAAACCAAACCGTAGTCGATTTTCGCGATCTCTTCCTTGATGTCCTCTTCCCCGCTTTCCGTATCCATGCCGTCCGTAACGTTATACTTATACTTGGCCTGAGCGAGATAGGCGATTTCGCCGCCGCCCAGCAGATAGGGATTCAAGCCCTGGACCGGAAGATTGAACTTCAACAGGACCGGAACGCTGATTTCGGTGAGCATGACCTTGACATCGAAATCGGTGCCGCCGGGATCGCTGCCCTGATAACGGATCCCCTTGGGGAGGTACATCACGTCAATCTCCAGGCCCAGCGTCCCGCCGGTTTCAAAACCGAGACCGCCGGAAAAACCTGTCAAAGACTTCTTATATTGGTCGGCTTCGGCGGCCGCATGGTCGGAAACGACGATGCTCGACGAGGCATAAGCCGCCATGAGCTTGAATCCGCCGGGATTGATGATAGCGGGGGAATAGGTCGTGTCGCGAACCGGGGCTTCGACCTGGGGCGGCTGAACCGCCGCAACCGGGGGGGCCGCCGGACGTGTTTCTTCGGGATTGGGAACGGCCGCAGCGCCGGTGACGACATCCACGACATTGATATGGACATAAGCGGTCAGGCTGACTCCCAGCTCGTTCGTCACGGAAATCTCATACCAGTCCCCGACCTTCTGTTTGGACTCGAGCAGCGTCCCAAGCTTGACCTGTTTGATGACGGCCGCTCCCGTATCGGGCTGAGACCGAACATTGGCCGTCTGAACTTTCACTTTCAGGACGGTCGATTGGGCCGACACAACCATTCCGCCGAAAACGAGCACGGCCACAAGCACGAGAGCGATGCGTTTCATGGAGTCCTCCCGCTGCGTCAAAATCTTTTCGATCATTATATGCCACGAAGAAAGGAAAATAGCAAGAGCGGCCGCGCCTCAGATCACCCGTCTGGGGATCGCGGGATTCAGGCGGGCCAGGACCTCGTAATGGATCGTTCCCGAAAGAGAGGCCAGAATCTCGGCCGTGACGGTTTCCCGGCCGTCCCGGCCGATCAGGGTGACGATGTCACCGGCCGAAACACCCGGGATATCGGTCACGTCGGCGGTGAAAAAATTCATGGCGATCCGGCCCCGGACGGCGGCCCTCTTGCCCCGAACGAGGACATGGGCCGTGTTGGACAGGTCCCGTCCGTATCCATCGGCATAACCGACGGGAATCACGGCTATTCGGGTCGGCCGGGTCGCCCGATACGTGCAGCCATAGCCGACAAAGGCCCCTTTGGGCAGGCGCTTCACTTGGGCGATCCGGGCCCGCCAGGAAAGGACAGGCCTGAGGATGATCGGTTTCCGGCTGCGAAGCCGGCAGGATAAATACGTTTCTTTCGAAGGCCACAACCCATAAAGGCCGATCCCCAGGCGGATCATTCCGCTTCTTGATTCCGGATAGACAATCGCCGCGGCCGTCGCCGCCATGTGGCGGATGGGAACCGCGATGCCGGCTTTGCGGAGGAGGGCCAAACCCTCGGCAAACTGGGCGGCCTGACGTTTCGCATAGTCGAGGGACGTCGTATCCTCGACGTTGGCGAAATGGGAGGACATCCCTTCGATCTCGATTCCGGGAAGACGGGCGAGCCGCCGGGCAAAGACCGCCAGCTCCGCCGGACGCAAACCCTGGCGGTTTGTCCCCGTTTCCAGCTTGATGTGAACTCGGGCTTTCCAACCCAACCGGACGGCTTCCCTGGACAACTCTTCGACGGATTTCCTGTCGTAGACGGTCAAACGAAGTTTGCGGCGCAGAGCCTCTCCGAAGCGGTCGGCGGCAACCGGCCCGAGAACGAGGACCGGAGCGGAGAGGCCGGCTTCGCGCAGCGCCAGCCCTTCCTCAGCCGAATGGACGCCGAGCCAATCCACGCCCGCGACAAGAGCGAGCCGGCTTGTTTCGATGATTCCATGGCCATAGGCATTCGACTTGACGACGGCCAGAAGAAGGCGACGGGGGCCGGCCAAGTCCCGGAACCGCCGGACGTTGGAGGCCAGCGCCCGCCGGTCAAGCTCGATCCATTGCCACAAATCGCCGTCGTCTTTACCGGACATGGACGCTCCCGATCAATCGCCGGCGATCGCTTTCCGGACGGCAGCCGGATCCATCAGCCCGGCCAGGACCTCATCCCGGAAAATCGTCTCGTCGCGCTCCACCCCGGTGGAGATGACGGCCGCTTCGGCCTCGATCCGGTCCTCGAGAAACCGGAGGTAATCTCTGAACTCCGTCGGCAGCTTTCGAAATTCCTTGACGCCATGGACGGGAGACGTCCAGCCGGGAAGGGTCTCATAAACCGGCTTGATCTGTTCCAGAATCTCCGGCTCGACGGGGAATTCCGTGAGCGGGGTCCCCTTATAAAGGTAGGACGTGCAGACTTTGATCTCGGGGAAGGCATCGAGGACATCCGGCTTGGTCACGATGACTTTCCGGATCCCGTTGATCCGGCAGGCATAGGATACGGCCACGGAATCGAACCACCCGCAGCGCCGGGGCCGGCCCGTCGTCGCTCCAAACTCGTCTCCGCGCTCGGCCAGCCTCTTGCCGTCGCCGTCGAAAAGCTCCGTCGGGAAGGGGCCCGAACCGACCCGGGTCGTATAGGCTTTGGTCACGCCCATGACGGCGTCGATGGCTGTGGGGCCGATGCCCAGGCCCGTGCAAACGCCTCCGGCCGTGGGATTCGATGAGGTCACGAAGGGATAGGTTCCGTGATCGATGTCCAGGAGCACTCCCTGCGCGCCTTCAAAGAGAACCGGCCGGCCGGCGCGGATCTCCTGATGGAGAATCCGGGACACGTCCTTGATGTACGGGGCCATGCGGAGGCCGTACGCCGCGTATTGGGCGAAGATCTCCTCCGGGTCGAGCGGCTTCAAGCCCCGGAGCACGGCGATTTCGTTTTTAGCCGCGGTGTTGAGAAAAATCTTTTCCCGAAGGACGGCCGGTTCGAGAAGGTCGCCGGCCCGAATGCCCCGGCGGCCGATTTTATCTTCATAGGCCGGGCCGATTCCCCGGCAGGTCGTCCCTATTTTCCGGTCGCCCAAGGCCGCTTCCGAAGCCCGTTCCAGCAGCCCGTGATACGGCAGGATGAGATGGGCCGTTCGGCTGACGGCCAGGAATTCATCCTGAATCCCGACAACCGCCTTCAAGGCCTCGAGCTCATCGAGAAACGCTTTGGGATCGATGACGACGCCGTTGCCGATGAGGCAGAGCGTCCCCGGATGGAGAATGCCGGAGGGAATCAGGTGGAGAACGATCTTGCGGCCGCGGATATAAACGGTATGGCCGGCGTTGTGTCCGCCCTGGTAGCGAGCCACAGCCCGAAAGGCCGGGGTCAGCAGGTCGACGATCTTTCCTTTTCCTTCGTCGCCCCACTGGGTTCCGAGAACGACAATATTGGCCATGATTTCCTCTCGATCCTTAAAAATGAACGGCCGCCTGGGCCCGAACACCGGATGTCCAGGCCGTTTCACCCCGGCCTCGTTCCCGGTCGTATTCGATCTTGAGAAGGAGGTTCGCTCCCAGCGTGGCCGCCAGGCCCAGGGCCCAGCGGGTTTCCTCGAGGTCGATTCCCAAACCGGGAGCGGTGGAACCGGCAAATCCCGGCCCGTGAAACGGGTCATCGATCCGGCGGTTTTGATACGACGCCGCCGGAATGAACTGACCCCACCGGATCTCCAGAAGGGCGAACCATCCTTCGGCCGTTCCCTTGGTCCAGGGCGAAGGATTCTCGATTTCGGCCCGGGTATATTCGGCGATCGCCCGAAGGCTTTGGGTCTGCCACGAAGCATCGGCTCCCCACATCATCAGCGTCCGCGTATTGTCCGCATCGGCTTTGCCCTGATAATAGGACCCGCCAAGCTCAAACTGATTGCTCACCGCGACGCCGATTCGCCCTCCCCAGGACTTGTTCCGGTTGTTGTCGCGCAACTGCTGCCCGGAAGCGAAATCTTCGGCTTCGGCCAATCCATTCCCGGCGAACACGGCGAAATTAAAGCCCCGGAAAGAAGCCTGGCCGGCAACTCCCAGCTCCCGCCAATGGACCGGATAGGCCACTCCGAGGGGCGAAGGATCGCGAATCAACGTGGTTTCGTGGGGACGCCGGGACAGGTTGTACTTTCCAAAGGGGACGAGGAAAAGCCCGGCTTTGATCCCGACTCCCTCGGCCAGGGCCAGACCGGCCCAAGCTTGAATCAGGTCGAGCCCCTCCCCCGGAGAGAAAGCGGGCTCGAGGGCGAACATCAATCCGTCGGAGAGCTCACCGGAAAAAACCAGGCCGCCCCGCAGGTTGGTCAGATTCCACGAGGTCGACGGAAGTCCGGAATCGCCGCGGACGGCCTCGAAGGAAAAATATCCATTGAACTTGAGCTGGGAAGGCTCCTCCGGCCGGGCCAGTTGAGCCTCCCCGGAAACGGCCCAACCGAGAGCCAGAAAAAAGAACGGAATCGAAAATTTTCTCATAAGCGTTTGAAGTCGAAACCGTCCTGAAGGATGTCCGCCTTGACCGCGGCGATATTCCGTCCTTCGGAAACGGCCTTTCCGATTTCGGACGCCCCGGCCTTGGTCCCCATCCAGATCGCTCCGGCGAGGATTCCGTCCTTGATGACCAGTTTCTTATAGATTCCGGACTCGGGCCGAGCCAGGCGGAGTTCTTCGAATCCCGGTTCTTCCGGGCGGACGATTCCGGCCGATAAAAGGGGAAGGTCGGAGACCTTGAGCTGGTTGGACATGACGGTGCCGCCGTAGGACTTGTCCCGGCCGCAGATGGTTTCGGCGGCGACCCGGGATTGGGCGAAGGAAGCGGGGATGATGCCGTACATCCGTCCGCGATGCTGGGCGCCGTCTCCGGCGGCGTAGATGCCCGGCGCGCTGGTGGCCATGCGGTCGTCGACGACAACGCCCTTGTCCACCGCCAATCCGGCTTCGCGGGCCAGGCCGGTGTTCGGCCGGATCCCGGCGGCCAGAATGACGAGATCGACCGCAATCGTCGAGCCATCCTTGAAACGGATGCTCCGGACTTCCGGATCGCCGGTCATCTCCTCGGCCGCAACGCCGAGCAGGATGCGGATGCCGCTCTCCTCGATCCGGGCTTTCAGAATTGCTCCGCCCTGCGGATCGAGCTGGCGCGGCAGAAGGGAGGGGAAAATCTCGGCGACCGTGACTTCGGCTCCTCTGGTTCTCAGAGCCCGGGCGATTTCGAGGCCGAGGAGGCCGCCGCCCAGGACGCCGACACGCCGGTGTTCCGGCAGATAATCGAGGAGGGCCAGGGCATCATCCAGCGTCCGGACCGTAAAGACTCCGCGTTTCCCGGTTCCGGGAATCGGCGGGACTCCGGCCGAAGCCCCGTCGGCCAGAAGAAGGAAATCGAAGGAGACGGACAATCCTCCCGCCGTTTCAACTTTCCTTTCGGCCGGAAAGATCCGGCGGACCGGCGTGCCGAGGCGCAAATCGATCCGGTTTTTTTCGGCCCAGCCGGCCGGGAAGGCATATATTTTTTCCTCCGGCAGGCGCCCGGCGATAAATTCAATCAGGTTCGGGCGGGGATAATAAGGGCGATTTTCGGCCGCAAACACGGAGAGGGAAGCCTGGGGATCCAACTCCCGAATCGTCTTGGCCGCCATCGTCCCGGCCAGACCATTCCCCACGATCGCGACGTTCATGCGGAGGACCGTTTCGTCGTCTCAGTCTTCGACTTGCCGGAAATAATCCTTCCCGACGCCGCATTGCGGGCAGGTCCAGTCGTCCGGCAGGGACTCGAAGGACGTGCCGGGAGCGATCCCGTTATCCGGGTCGCCGACAGCCGGGTCATAGATGTAGCCGCACGCGGTGCATTCCCATTTTGACATCGGAGTCTCCTTTCCTTTGCGATCGAACGCTCAGTCTTCCTTCAGAACATGTGTTTCATATTCGTTTTCCAGGCGGAACTTATGGCGCAGCTCCTGCCCGGCCAGATAATCGAAAAGCGAGCGCATCTCGTCGCCCGTCGCCGCGGCGGCCAGGCGGCCATAGAGCTCGGCGGCTCGGGCCTCCTTCCGGGCGGCAAGGATCAGGATGGCCTGGGCCGAACTCTCGGGACCGGAGGGTTCCACGGCCAGGGCGTCGGTCAGTCCCAGGTTCGGAGCCTTCGCTCCGGGCGCGGGGATCGGCAGGCCGGCCCGGAATTTTTCCAGGAGGGCCTTATGGGCGCGTTCCTCGGCCTCGAGCTCCCCGAGCATCAGGCGAAGCGGCTCGGTTCGCACTTCACCGGCCAGGCCCCGGTAGAGGATTGCGGCTTCCTCCTCGCGCCCGATCGCGAAAGCCAGGACTTCGTCCAGAGACGAAAAACCCACGACACTCCCTCCCGCGGATGAAATGAAAACGGACCTTCGCATTATAGCGAATATTAAAAGGGAGACACAATACTTATCTTCCGGACTGTTTCCGGCGTTGGCACTTCGGACAGAAAAATGTCGACCGGCCGCCGACGACGATCCGGCGGATGGTCCCGCCGCAGCGCCGGCACTTGTCCCCTGCCCGGCCATAGACCTGGTGGCGGGTTTGGAAATCGCCGAGGCTGCCTTCCACGCTCCGGTAATCGTGGATGCTCGATCCGCCGGCGGCGATCGCCGCTTTCAGGATGCGGCGAAGCTCCTCTCTGAGCCTCCGGAGCTCAGCCGGTGTCAGACGGCTCGCGGGCGTCAGCGGGTGAAGACCCGCGGCATGGATCGCTTCATCGGCATAGATGTTCCCGATTCCGGCCAGGACGTGCTGGTCGAGAAGAACGCTTTTCAATCGGCCCTTTCGCTCCCCCAGCCGGGCGGCGAAGACGGCCTCCGTGATTTCGAGCGGCTCCGGACCCAGGCCTCCGACCTCCGGACTGGCCTCGATTTCGGCGCGGGAGAGACAGCGGAGAAACCCGAATTTCCGGACGTCCCGGAAGCGCAGCTCCTCGACCTCATCCTCGAACGAGAGAATGAAGTGGGTGTGCTTGTCCGGCGTCCGATCCGGCCGGGACCAGAGGAATTGCCCGGTCATTTTAAGATGGAAAAGAAGGGCCCGCTCTTCCGCTTCGATGATCAGGACCTTGCCCCGCCGCCGGACGGCCGTGATGCTCAAACCCGACAGTCTTTTAAGGTCCCCGGAATTCGTCTCCCGAAGAAGCTTGGGCAGGCGGCAGACGGCCGACTTGATTCTCAAACCCAGGGCTCCGGCTCTCAGGCCGGCCGCAACCGTTTCGACTTCGGGGAGTTCGGGCATTCCGGTATTGTAACGGAATCGAAGAGGGACACAAGCCCCGCCGACGGTCTTACGAAACCGGAGGGGACCGTGAACCCGGAAGATTCGTAAAATTTTCTTTTTTCCTCAGAATCCAAATCATGAATCATCCGGCGGCCTGAAGCCGTCGCCAGACCGGGTCAGGGTCTTGTGTCTCCGGGAAAAGGTTGCTAAGATACCCTCCGTTATGAAACTCAAAGCCGCGGGGATGATGGTTCTCGGCTGGGCCGTTCCCGGCCTCGGACACATCGTTCAAAAAAAATACGTCCGGGGCGGCGTCTTTTTCGGATGCCTGGCGGCCATGACCGCTCTGGGCCTGGCCCTCGGCGGCCGGATTTATCCCTTCCAGACGGAAAATCCCCTGACCATCCTGGCCTTCTTTGCGGACATCGGCAACGGCCTGCTCTATCTCGTTTCGCGGTTCGTCCCGGTGGGCCTCGGCGACCTGAAGCTGGCCACCTTTGAATTCGGGACGGCCTATATCGCCGGGGCGGGACTTCTCAACTTTCTCATCGCCCTGGACGCCTATGACATCGCCGCGGGGACCAAGTCATGATCTTCCGCAGCCATCTCCTCTCCATGATTCTGTACGCCGGATTCGTCGCGACCGTTTTATCCTTCCTCCGCCGCGACGATAAAAAAAGCCGCCTCAAATACGGACTGATCATGTTTGCGATCATGGCCGGAGGAGCGGCCCTCTTCGGCTGGTTGATGTATCTCTTCACCCTTTGACCTGGTTTGTTCACCATCGGGCGGCGATATGGCTTTGCTGAACTAGCCGGGTCATGGTCGTTATGATCGAATTCCACCACGTTTGGAAACAGTACCAGAAACCGGCCTGGGCGCTCTCCGACGTCTCCTTCGCCATCCCGGCGGGAGAAATGAGCTTCATCACCGGGCCGAGCGGCTCCGGAAAATCAACGATCCTTCGTCTCCTGACCCGGGAATGCGTCCCGACCGACGGGCACATTCTGGTCGGCGGGACGGACATCAGCCGGATCCCGGCATCGAAAATCCACATTCTCCGCCGGGCCATGGGCGTGGTTTTCCAGGATTTCCGGCTTCTCCCCGAACGCCGCGTTTTTGACAATGTCGCCGTTCCCCTGCGCGTTCTCAGCCTGCCGGCCAGAGACGTCAAGCGCAAAGTCTTTATTGCCCTGCGGATGGTCGGACTTCATCACCGGATCTGGAACACGCCGGCCGAGCTGTCCTACGGCGAACAACAGAGGGTGGCCATCGCCCGGGCCGTGGTCAACAATCCCCGGCTCTTGCTGGCCGACGAACCGACCGGAAACCTCGACCCCGATCTGGCTTCGGAAATCATGACCTTGTTCCGGGAAATCAACCGCCAGGGAACGACCGTCGTCATCTGCACCCATGACCGGGAAATCGTTCGTAAATTCGCCGGGCGGGTTCTCCCGCTCCGCGAGGGCCGGTTGCGGGAACGGGGGGCGGAATGACCCTCCGGACCGTCGGACGGGCGTTGGGGGACGCTTTGGGTCATCTCGGCCGGGCCAAAACCCGCCATGCCGTTTCCTTCGCCGTCCTCGTGCTCTCGTTTTTGATGGCCGGATTGTTCCTGTCCTTATCCAACAACCTTCGGGGGCAGGCGAGGGAGCTGTCCCGGGATGTGGCGGTCATCGTCTATCTCCAGAGTTCGGCGACTCCGGAACAACGGACCGAGGTGGAGCGGAAAGCCCGCCTTTCGCCGCTCATCGCTTCAATCCGGACCATCGCGCCGGATGACGCCGCCGACCGGTTTCTCAAGGATTTTCCCGATCTGAGAGACGTCCTGAACAATCTCGGCGACAATCCCCTCCCCGCCTCGATCGAGGCGACCTTGCGCGATCCGGCCGCTCCAGACGCGCCGATCGTCGGCTTGATGAACGAAATCCGGGCGCTCCCCGGAGTCGAAGACATCCAATTCAACCGGCGCTGGGCGGAAAGGATTCGGGCCCTCGGCCGGCTCAGCGATGCCCTCGGCCTGTTCCTCGGAGGCCTTCTGATCCTCATCTCCATCGCCGTCGTCTCCGGAGCGATTCGGCTCAATATCCTCGGCCGCCGGGACGAAATCGATATCCTTCATCTCGTCGGGGCGACGAACGGGTACATCCGCAGCCCGTTTCTCCTGGAGGGATTGATCCTCGGAGCAGCCGGCGGGGCGACGGCGGCCGGTTTGGTCGCCCTCGCCGCCCATTTCTTTCCCGTCTATCTCGGCCAGTCGCTGGGCGCGCTCCAGGACCTGATCGGATTTGAATCCCTGACCCTGAGCCAGGGCGCCGCTCTGATCATCGGCGGCGGAATGGCCGGCTTCCTCGGCAGCCTGGCCGCCCTCCGCCGCGTCTTCCGATCCTGAAAAGCCGCTCCCCGCCCGGATCGTTCCCCCGGCCGGTTTTCGGAAATCCATTCCTGGCGGAGATTTGAATGAATCCTGCGGGTGAAATTGACTTCACCCAATTCAAGGCATAGAATTTGCCCGAATGGCCACACTCGGACAGGAACTTCGGGAAGAACGGGAGCGCTGCTCGCTGACCGTGAAGGAGATCTCCGACCGGACAAAAATCGGAACCCGCATCCTCCTGGCTCTCGAGAGCGACCGCTGGGAATTGATGCCCCAGAAGTTCTTCATCAAGGGGGTCATAAAAGCATACGCCCAGGCCCTCGGAGCCAATCCGGATGTCTACCTGACGAAATTTGACCTCCAACGGCAATCCGCCCCGGAGCCTTCGGAGAAGGACCGCAACGGCTTTGTGAAGAAAGTGCGGCCGGTCTCCGACGAGGACCTGTTCGAATCCGCCGAGAGGCCCCCCCGGCGATTCCTCATCATCGTTCTCATCGTTCTGGCCCTGGCCCTGGCCGCCGCGGCCGTTTATTTTTTTCTGATCAAACCCGGCTCTCCCCCGACGCCGGTCCAAACGACGGCGCCGGCGGTTTCCACCCCGGCTGAAACCCCTCCCCCAAAGGAGGAATCGAAACCGGCCGCTCAGGATCCCGCCCCCGTCGCGCCGGGCCTCAAGATCGAGCTTCGCTTCACCGCCGACAGCTGGATGCACGTGACCGCCGACGGCCTCGTGGTGATGAACGGCATCCAGGCCGGAGGGACGTCGGCCGAGCTCCGGGCGGAGAAAGAGCTCGTGCTTCAGACGGGCAACGCCGGCGGTTTCGAGTTCTCCCTCAACGGCCGGCCGGGGCGGCCGCTTGGAGGACCGGGGATCGTCCTGACTGACCTCCGGATCAATCTCGATAACGCCTCGACCTTCCTTAAAGAGGAAAAGCCTTCATCTCCTGAGCCCGACGGACGCTGATCTCCATGGACGCCGGCCAGGATCAACGCCAGAAAAAAGGGACGCGAGTCGTCGTCGGGATCATCCTCCTCCTGATCGTCCTCTTTTTCGTCATCGACGTCTTTCTCCGAGGCTCGGCCGAGTTCTCTCCGGGCCGGGTCACGAATATCCTCCTGACCGCCCTCCAGTTCATTGTCCTGCTCCTCTCCGTCATCCTGACCTTCGTCCTCGGCCGATACCTGGTCAAGCTCTCTTTCGAGCGGAAGCATAAAATCGCCGGCGCCCACTTCAAAACCCGGCTGGTGATCTTTTTTACCGCCCTGTCCTTCATCCCGACCCTGCTTCTGTTTTTCTTCTCCAGCCGGGTGATCAACAACAGCATCGAACAGTGGTTCCGGATCGACATCTCCAGCCTGGTCAAGGATACCCGGGCGGTCGCCGACGGTTTCTACTCGACGACTTCGGAGGAGACGCTCCACTTCGCCCAGCAATTGGCCCGGGAGATCCAGACCCGGGGCCTGGCTGATCCGGCCGTCCGTCCCCGGCTTGAATCCTATATCAAGAGCCAGTTAAACGAGTACAAGCTGGACGAGATCAGTCTCTTTCTGGAGAACGAGGAGCTCTTCTCCCTGCTCAATCCGAACCTCCCCCTTCAGGATTACCGCGATCTCAACGCCGAGGATGTCCGGCGGGCCCAGCTCGGGCAGTCGCTGGTCGACATCAAGCCGATGGGCGCGGGGGAGCTGGTCCGCCGCGGTTTCTCCTTCAACGATCCGAAGCTGGGCTCCGTCCTCGTCACGGCCGGAAAATTCCTTCCCGAGAGCCTGACCAAAAAGATGAACTCGATCATGGCCCTGGACGAGCGCTACAGCATGCGCGGCACCCAGCGGGACATGACCAAGACGCTCTATACCCTGACCTTGATCTTCGTCACCATGATCATCGTCTTCACCGCCATCTGGATCGGGCTCCAGCTCGCCAAAAGCATCACCGTTCCCATCCAGAAGCTGGCCAATGCGACAAAGGAAGTCTCGCGGGGAAATCTTTCAGTCAAGATCGAAGACCCGGCCACCGACGAACTGGGGACGCTCATCGATTCGTTCAACCAGATGATCGCCGACCTCCGGACCGGGCAGGAACAGGTCGCCCAGAAAACCAGCGAAGTCGGCGCCCGCCAGCGGACGATCGAAACCGTCCTGAACGCGATTTCGACGGGCGTCATCGCCCTGGACGCCCGCGGCCTTGTAACGACGATCAATCCGGCGGCCCGGGAGATGCTCGATCTTCCCGATAAGGACCCGGCCGGACAGCCGTTCCGCAATGTCCTCGATCCGGAGAAGTTCCGGGACCTGGGAGCGGCGATCGACACGGCTCTCAAGAACCGGACCAAGATCAGCGACCGGGAAATCCAGATGGTTCTGGGCGGGCAGTTCAAAACGATCTCCCTGAGCTTGACCCCTCTCCGCAAGCCGGGCGAGGATTTTTCAGGCATGATCATCGCCCTGGACGATTTGACCCAGCTCATCAACGCCCAGAAAATCGCCGCCTGGAAGGAAGTCGCCCAGCGCGTCGCCCACGAAATCAAGAATCCCCTGACTCCCATCCAGCTCAACGCCGAGAGGATCATCCGCAATTTCCGAAAAGGCGACCCGGCCGCGGCCGACGTCATCGAAGAGGGCGCCCGCGGAATCATTCAGGAAGCCCAGGCGATCAAAGCCCTGGTCGACGAATTCTCCGATTTCGCCCGCCTCCCCAAAATCAACCTTCAGCCCGCCTCACTCGGCGACATCCTCCGGCAAGTCGCGGCTCTTTTCCGGGGCATCTTCGCCGACGTCGCGATCGAGGTCCGGGTCGACCCGGCCGTCCCGGCCGAAATCCGCCTGGACGCGGAACAGATCAAGCGCGCGTTCATCAACCTGATCGACAACGCGATCGACGCGATGAACAAGAGCGGTACCGTCACCCTTCAGGCCTCCTTTGAGCCGGAAGCCCGCCGCGTTCTGGTCGCGGTCGCCGACACCGGCCCGGGAGTTCCGGCCGAGGACACCAGCAAGATTTTCCTGCCGACGTTCTCGACGAAAAAGAAGGGCCGCGGCCTTGGCCTGGCCATTGTCAGCCAGATCGTTCGCGAACATGAGGGCAGTATCCGGGTCGAAAGCAATCGTCCCTCCGGGGCGAAATTCATCATCGAGTGGCCTGCATGAGCACTGAACAAATCCTGATCATCGACGACGAGTCCGCCATCCGCTCTTCGCTGCGCGGCATCCTGGAAGACGAGGGGTACGCCGTACGGGCGGCGGCCTCGGCCGAGGAAGGGCTGGAGCTTCTGTCGAAAGCCGGCTTCGGACTCGTCCTTCTCGACATCTGGCTTCCGGAAATGAGCGGCCTGGACGCTTTGGCTCAAATCCAACGGCTCGAAGAACGCCCGGCCGTGGTGGTCATATCCGGTCATGGAACCGTGGAGACGGCGGTCAAAGCGGTTAAACTGGGGGCCTACGATTTCCTGGAAAAGCCGCTCTCTCTGGATAAGGTCGTCCTGACGGTCAAGAACGCCCTCCATCGCGTCCGCTTGGAGGAGGAAAACGTCCGCCTGAAAGAGCGCCTTCAAACCCGGAACCGCCTCATCGGCAAAAGCGCCGCCATCCGCGCACTCCGAAACCAGATCGGAGCGGCGGCCCGGACCGACGCCCGCGTGCTTCTCACCGGCGAGACGGGGACGGGCAAGGAATTATCCGCCCGGATCATCCACCAGGCCAGCTCCCGGAGAGACAAACGGTTTGTCGAAGTCAACTGCGCCGCCCTGCCTGAAGCGTTGATCGATACGGAACTTTTCGGTTGCTTGAAAGGCCACGGGCCGGACCCGGCCAAGGAGAAAAAGGGCAAACTCCAGCAGGCGGGGAACGGGACGGTCTTCTTGGAAGGGATCGAAACCCTTCCGCTCCTGACCCAGGCCTCTTTGCTGTCCGCTCTGAACACGGGTTCGTTCGAGCCGATCGGAAGCTCGGAAGCCGTCCCCTTGGAAGCCCGGATCATCGCCTCGAGCAAGCTCTCGGTGGGAGACCTCGTCCGGAAGGGGAAATTCAATGACGCCCTTTATTTCAAGGTCAACGTCATTCCCCTGAACCTCCCGCCGCTCCGCGAACGGACGGATGACATTCCCGTCCTGATTGCCTACTATCTGCGTATCTATTGCCTCGAATACGGCCGGAAGCCCAAAAGCATCCACCGGGAAGCGCTCCAGGCCTTCCTCAACTATCCCTGGCCGGGCAACGTCGCCGAGCTGATGAACGTCTTGGAGCGGTTTGTTATTCTCGTCGAGGACTCCGAAATCGGTCCGAGCCACTTGAACCTTCTCGTCGAAACCCGCGAGCAGGGGCCGGCCCCTCGTCCGGCCCTGGCCGAATCTCTCCGCCGGGCGGAGCGGGACGCCGTGGACGAGTCCCTTCGGCGGAACCGCTGGGATATTCACCGGACGGCAGCCGAGCTCGACATCACCCCGGAAACGCTCCGGGAAAAAATCCGGGACTTTCGCCTGACCCTCCTGGCCTGAGGACGCATGCCCCGCGACCAGGCCGAAGCTTTCGTTCTTCGGACCTTCCCCCTGGCCGATCAGGACAAGATCGCCGTCTTTCTCACCCGGGAAAGGGGTGTCCTCCGCGGCGTGGCCAAGGGCGCCCGGAAATTCGGAAACCGCTTCGGAAGCGCTCTGGAACCGCTGTCCCACGTCACCGTATTTTTCTACGAGAAAGAAGGCAGCGACCTGGTCACAATCAGCGGGTGCGACTTACGGGAATCCTATTTCGATGTCGCTTCCGGCCTCCAAGCCCATTTTACCCTGTCCTATCTCGTCGAATTGACCGAAGAATTCGTTCCCGCCCGAACACGGGACAACCTGGCTTTTCGCCTGTTCCAATCGATCCTCCAAGCCCTCCGGAGCGGGACCGGGCCCGAGATCCTGGCCCGCTATTTCGAAGCCTGGATGCTCCGTCTTAACGGGATCATGCCCGACATCCGCCGCTGTCGCCGCTGCCGAACCGCCATCGCCGAGGACTCCCCGGGCTGGCTTTCCCCGCGCCGCGACGGCGTTTTCTGCGACTCCTGCGCTCCGGCGCGCAAAGAAGAAATCCGGGATAATCTGGGGCGGTTTATGGCCTGGGTTCAGGACCATCCGCCGATGGCCTGCGTCGCGGCTCCGTTTACGGCCGAGGACCTGAAGTCGTTCGAAAAGGCCTTCCAGGCCATGCTTGTCTTCCACCTCGAACGGGAGCCGAAAAGCCTGCGTTGCCTGCGGAACGCAGGGCGCGATCAGCGGAAATAAATCACGACGACCACGGCCGCGATCCAGAGGAGAATCGCCGCGGCCAGGGGCTTGTCGCGGAGGATCATCTCTTCGGGGCTGCCGCCTTGTCCTTTCCGATGGACCAGGTACAAATACCGGAAGACGCCGTACAGGACAAAAGGGGTCGTATAAATCAGGCTGGATGTCCCGAATTTCTGGATGGTTTCGTCCGAGACCGTATACAAACAATAGGCGATGACCGTGGAGGCCGTCACAACCGAGATCATCTGGTCGAGAAGATAGGCGCTGTATTCGTTTAAAATCGGCCGGTGAAGGGGGGCCTCCGCGTCAAGCGAAACGATCTCATGCCGTCGTTTGCCGAAGGCGATGAACAGAGAGAGAAGCGAGGTGCAAATGATCAGCCAGGAGGACAGGGGGACGGAGATCGCCACGCCGCCGGCCACGACGCGAAGGACGAAGCCGGAGGCGATCAGGAAAACGTCGAGGATGACGATTTGTTTCAAAGCGAACGTGTAGGCCAGCGTCAGAACGCCATAGATCGAGGCAACCAGACCGAACCGAAGGCTGAGAGCGAAGGCCCCGGTCAGAGAGCCGGCCCCCAGGAAAACGGCCCAGGCGATCGCCGCGCCCGGCGACACGCGCCCCGCGGCGACGGGCCGCAGACGCTTTTTGGGATGACGGCGGTCCTCCTCGGCATCGGCGACATCATTGATGAGGTACAGAGCGCCCGAAAGCAGGCAGAAGACGGCAAACGCCGCAACCGACCGCAAAACGGATTCACCAACCAGGAATCCTTTTGAAAAGACAAGGGCGGCGAAAACGAAAAGGTTTTTGGTCCATTGAGCCGGCCGCAGGGATTTGAGAATTTCGATCATGCGCATTCCCAGACCGCCGCCATTATACCCGATCGGCCGAAAAAATCCACGATGCTCGCGCTCGTTCCCCCTTCAACACTCTTGTCATCACCCCTGGGGATGATGGACGTCAGGCCGGTAATCTGGTATTCTGTTAATGTCCTGTTCGAGCGATAACCGATTTCGAGCCGGCCGTTTCCGCTTTGACTTCCCCTCTCCCCCATTTTTGGGAAGAAAAATAGCCCGCCGGCGTCTGAAATAGGATATATCAGACGAAACGACCAAGGAGACCGACGTGAACAAACGCGCCCTCATCCTCGCGATCGTCGCCGCCTTTCTTCTGCCGGCCGCCCGCGCCCGGGCCGGCGAGGAATCCAAGCTTTCGCCCCAGGATATCAATGAGTTGAAAAAAAGCGCTCCGCGCGTCTACCTCGACGGGCAACGCCTTGATACGAATTACATTAAAACCGAAATCGAATTCGTCAATTATGTCCGCGACCGCACCGAAGCCGATGTTCATGTACTGATCAGCCAGCAGGGAACGGGCGGAGGCGGGAACGAATACACCATGTCCTTCATCGGCCTCGGGACCTATGAGGACCTGAAGAACGAACTGAGGTATTTTTCCAATAAAGTCGACACCCAGGACGAAGTCCGGAAAGGCATCGTTCGGACGCTGAAACTCGGCCTGACGCCTTTTGTCGCCCGGACCCCGATCGCCCAGGCCCTCAACCTGAGCCTGACCGGAAAAGTCGCCCAGACCTCCGTCGAGGATCCTTGGGACTTCTGGGTCTTCAGCATCAGCACCCGCCTGCGGATGAGCGGAGAGGAATCCTGGAGCACGCATTCGCTCAACGGCAATTTTTCCGTCAACCGCGTCACGCCCGAAAACCGGCTCAGGATGGGATTATCCGCCTTTGAGGAGACGAGCGAATACCACTACGACGACTACCAGGAGACAAGCAGCTCCCGGTTTCGATCCTTCGACGGTCTTTATGTCTTCAGCCTGGGCGACCACCTGTCGGTTGGAGCGTATATGAGCCTCAACCATTCCTCCTACTCCAATATCCGCTTTGGCCTGACCTTCCAGCCGGCGATCGAATACAACATCTTTCCTTATGCGGAATCCACCCGCCGGGAACTTCGGATCATGTACCGGGCGGGATATAATTTCGACAAGTACATGGAGCTGACCGTATTCGACAAGATGTCCGAAGCGACCCTGAGCCACGCCCTCACCACGACCTTCGAGGTCCGCGAGCCTTGGGGAAACGCCGAGGTTTCGATGGAAGCGGCCAGCCTGCTCCGCGACTTTTCCTTCAATCATCTCCGGGTTCAGGGGAATTTGAGCATCCGGCTCATCAAGGGCCTGTCTCTCACGCTCGACGGACGATATGCAGTCGTTCACGACCAGCTCTCCCTCCGCAAAGGGGATATTTCTCTCGAGGAGCTTCTGCTCAAACGATCCGAGCTCGCCTCGGGCTATACCTACCGCTTCTCGGTGGGATTCAGCTACAGCTTCGGCTCGTTGTACAGCAATGTCGTCAATCCTCGTTTCGGAGGCGGATACGGAGGCATGGATGGCGGCGGCGGCGACTGGTACTGACCCGGACCGGAGTCCTTCAGCCTAAACATTTCCCGCTTCTTTTGACTGATCCCGGTTGCGGCTGCTCCGCTTTTCGGCTCAAGGTGATTCCCTCCGGCCTGTCCACCGCCTCCTGCAAAGGGGACCTTTTAGCTGAGCAGTTAGAGGGGACATTCTGGCTTGGCCACCACACCAGGCCGTTTCCCCCTTTTCAATTCGGCGGCTTTCCGTTATATTGGACGGCCGCAGAGACGAAAAAATGGAAGGCCGTTCCCTCTCGAAAAACGCTTCAGCCCAGGGCTTGCTCTGGGCTGTTCTGGCCCTTCTCCTCGTCTTCAATTTCGCCGACCAGTCCCTCCAAAGCCCCCTCCTCAATTCCCTCCTGGACGATTTTTTCGGACGGACATCCGACCTCGTCCCGCTGGGCTGGATCGCTTTTTCCTTCACTCTCCTTTCGGCGGGAGCGACGATTGCGGCGGGGATTCTGGCCGGACGAACTTCGCGGCTGCGCCTCTGCCTGGCCGGCTCGTTGACGTATGGCTTGATCGGCATCCTGACCATGCTCGTTCCGCACGGCCGGACCGGCTATGCCTTCTTTTTCCTGGCCAGGGCCCTGGCCGGTCTCGGGATCGGATTGATCGTTCCTGCGGTTTTCGCCCTGGCTTCCGACCTGGCTGCGTCCGGCCGCCGGGCCACGGCTTTCGGATTCCTGTCCGTAGCCATGCTGGCCGGGCGGATGGCCGGTTTTCTCGCCGGCGGGGCGTTTGAGGACGGCTGGCGAACAGCCTACGGCCTGATCGGGGCGATCAACCTCGGCTTGGCCGCAACGCTGGCTTTGCTTCGGGAACCGGCCCGGGGAACCCGTGAACCGGAGCTTCGGGAAGCGATTCTCGCCGGCGCGGAATACCGTTATCACTGGACGCGTAAAGACATCTCCGCGCTCCGGGCCGCGCCAAGCAATATCTGGTTGATCTTCAATTTCCTCGACGTTGTCCCCGGAGCGATCGTCCTCTTCCTGATCTTCAAGTACATGAAGGACGTCCACAACATGGCCGCCGCGGCGGTCAACGTTTCGATTATTCTGGTCTTTGTCGCCGGGGCGGCCGGCGCCATCGTCTTCGGCCGCTTGGGAGACGCCTGGTTCCGGAGGGATCCCCGGGGGAAAATCCGGACGGCGCTCCTTTGTAACGCCTTTCCGGCCGTCTTCCTGATCCCGTTTCTCACCTCGCAGGCCATGGTCCCCCCGGGCGCCGGCCTTCGGGAAACCTTCGCCGCGCCCGGGATCGCCGCCCTGGTCATCTGGATCGCGGCGGCCATGTTCGTCAACCCGGGCGTCAATCCGAATTGGTACGGGACACTGACGGACGTCAACCTTCCCGAGCACCGGGCCGCCATGATCTCGTTTGCCTCGGTGATGGACATGGCCGGGAACGCCCTGGGTCCCTTGATCGCCTCCTATCTCGCCTCGAGCTTCGGTTTGCGAACGGCCATGGCCGGAGCTCTGGTCTTCTGGATTTTAAGTATTTTTCTCTGGCTGCCGGTCCTTTCGCGGGTCCCGAAGGACCTGAACCGCGTCCACGCCATTCTCGCCGCCCGGGCCGTCGATATGAAAGCCGGCGGGAATGAAAGGAATTCTTCCGATGGAACCGATTCTCATTCTGTTTAACCCCTCCTCAAACCAGGGTCGGGCCGCCAGGAAGCGGGCCGACCTGGAAGACGCCCTCCGCC
>CAYPKX010000002.1:43276-56914 GCA_964411395.1 uncultured Eubacteriales bacterium
CCGCCGGGCCGGGTTGAAATACACCTTCGTCGTGACTCAGAGCCTGGGCCATCTTCGACGGGTGGCCCGCGACGCCGGGCGAACGCATCCGGTGATCGTCGGGGCGGGCGGGGATTCGACCTATTCCCTCATCGCCGGCGAGATTCTCGCCGGACGGCTCGACTCGACCCTGGGCATGATCCCCCTCGGTTCGAGCAATGATGTCCCCCGCGAATTCGGGCTCGATCGGATGGAAAAGACCGTCCTCGCCCTCAAGGAGGGTCGAACCCGGCGGATGGACCTCGGTGTCGTCCGGACGGGAAGCGAAGTCATCGGATGTTTTTTGGGGCAGGCCAACGTCGGGCTGGGTGCCGTCGTCAACCGGCGGATCGCCCGGATGGCCGAACGCCGCTGGAAAACCGCCCGGTTGCAATGGGCGGCCGGTTATCTGGCCATCCGGGCGGCCCTCTGGTCACGGGAAGTCCCGCTGAGTTTGGATATCGCCACCGATGAAACGGTCCTCTCCGGGAAATATCTGGCCGCCGTCTTTTCCAACATCAAATACTGGGCGACCGGACGTTTATTCGCGCCCGCGGCGCGGACCGACGACGGGATTCTTGATCTCTGCCTGATCAAGCCCTGCCGGTTCGTCCGGTTGGCGGAAATCTACCGCCTGGCCGGAAAAGGCCGGCACGGGCGTTTTCGCCAGGTGCAATTTCATAAATCGGCGTCCTATAAGCTTCATTCCGATTTTCCTTTGGAAATCCAGGCCGATGGCGAGATCCTCGGAACGGAAGACGGCCGGTCCCGGTTTACCGACCTGGAAATCACCGTCGTTCCCAAGGCCTTGAACGTCGTCGGATAAGCCCCGATGTTCGACGATGACGGTTCTCTTTCGTTCCGGCTGACGCGGCAGAGCCCCTATTCATTCAAATGCCAACGCTGCAAAGCCTGCTGCAACAACAAACGTCTCATTGTGTCCCCCTTCGAGCGGGCACAACTGGCCGCCTATCTGGGTCTCTCGGAGAAGCAATTCGAGGGCGAATGCCTCGATCCCAAATCCGGCGAAGTGCGGGTGAAAGAAAACGGGGACTGCCTCTTTCTGGGACCGGACGGCTGCCGGATTCACCCGGTCCGGCCGCAGGTTTGCCGCCTCTTTCCGCTGGGGATTCTCCATGATGAGGAAGGGCGGGAATTTTTCGGTCTGATGCCCCTCCACCCGGACTGCGTCGGCCTTCTCGGCACGGACGGAACGGTCGAGGATGATTTGAAACGCCAAGGCGTGTTATAACCGGGCGGGGTCGGGGACAAAGCCGCGACCCGTCGTGAGGAGGGACCCATGAAGAAAAGAGCGTTGATGTTGATCGCCGTTCTCCTTGCGGGAGCCGGCCGGATGTTTTCCCTTGAACCTCCGGCGGCCGGCCAAATCGCCAAATATCGTCTGAACGGCACGCTTTCCGAACGCATCGCGGCCGCAGAGTCGTTCGGAAATCACCGGGTTTCGCCGGGGCTCCTTCGGGAGTTCCGCTCCCGGCTCGCCTTTCTTCGGCCGGACGCTCCCCGCACCTCCGAGGCCGCAGGCTATCCCAATCTCTCTTCCGGAGGAGATCCCTTCATATCGGGGGAACTGCGAAGCCAGGGCCTCAACAAGGTCTTCGTTCTGCTCATCGATTTTGCCGACTTCCCATCCGTCAACAGCGCCGCCTCGATCGACGGCAAGATGTTCGGAGACGGCGATGGCGGATATCCCTACGAAAGCTTGAATGCGTTCTACCGGCGTTCGTCCTACGGACAGCTCGAGATCCAGGGATCGACGCTCGGCTGGTACAGGCCGGCCTATAACCGGACCGCCGTGGCGATGAACGCCAACGGACGGGAGAGTCTGATTCGGGAAGCGCTTCTTTATTTCGACGCCCAGGGGCATGACTTTTCCCAATACGATAATGACGGCGACGGGGATATCGATTATTTTCTGGTGATCTGGACCGGGCCGGCCGGAGAATGGGCCAGTTTCTGGTGGGGGTATTACACCTCGTACTCGAAATCGTTGATTCTGGACGGCACGCGATTCCAGGGAACGGGTTATTCCTGGCAGTGGGAGTCGCGGCCCTATCCCGGGACGTTTTCCCCCTCGACGGCCATCCATGAAACCGGCCATGCTCTCGGCTTGCCCGACCTGTATGATTACGACTCCGAGGTCGGCCCCAAGGGAGGCATCGGCGGCATCGATTGTATGGATCGTGTCTGGGGCGATCACAACGGCTTCAGCAAGATGATGCTCGGATGGCTCACGCCCCGCGTCTTCAACCGCGGCGCCCAGGGCCTCGGGCTCCGTCCGGCTTCGTCCGGAGGGGACGCGCTCATTTTCTGGCCTCACTTCGACTTGGGCGATCCGTTTCATGAGTTTTTCATGGTTCAGTACAGAACGCGGACCGGAAACGATCTCCGCCTTCCCGGCGAAGGACTCCTGGTCTTCCACATCGACGCCGGTTTGGATGCCTGGGGAAATTTCCGCTATGACAATTCCTATACCGACCGCAAGCTTGTCCGGTTGATGGAGGCAGACGGCTTGGAAGAGATCGAACAGGAATATTCGGCCGACGCCGGAGATTTCTATCTTCCGGGAAACACGTTGTCTTCAACGACTCTGCCCGACAGCAACGCTTATGACGGATCTCCAACCGCCTCGCTCGGCCGGATCCATCAGGCGGAAGAGATGATCGGATTCAGGATCGCATTCAAGCGCAAGGGGCCCGAATCCCCCTTACGATATGCTCCCCGGTCATGATCGCCGTTGAAGGATATCCTTTATTCCGGCGCCGCTTCTAATCCTGCCCTTATTGGTCTTAACCTCCCCTTCCCCTCCTGGAATTCAGGAGGGGCCCAGAAAAAGGTAAGCGGCGTCGGGGAGGAATGGAGCTGACCAGGATCGAACTGGCGACCTCTTGAATGCCATTCAAGCGCTCTCCCAACTGAGCTACAGCCCCACGGGAAGGGCGCAAATCATACGATAAAAGAGAAAATTCGTCAAGCCGCATCGCGAAAATCCCGATTTCCGGACCGCTACCCTCGCTTCACCGGCGAGGACGGCTGGGATACAATGCACCCATGACCCGAACCGGCGGACAGCCGAACATTCTCGTTATCGGCAGCGTCAATGCCGATCTCGTTGTCCAAACCGTCCGGCTGCCGCGTCCCGGAGAGACCGTTCTCGGGGGTGAATTCCGGATCGCGGCCGGAGGTAAAGGAGCCAATCAGGCCGTGGCCGCCGCCCGAGCGGGCGGACGGGTGACTTTTATCGCCCGTGTCGGCCGGGACCGTTTCGGGGCCGAAGCGGTCGCCGGTTTCGCGACCGACGGAATCGAAACGAAATACGTCCGGGTTTCCTCGAAACGACCGACGGGCATCGCTTTGATCGTCGTCGACCGCCGGGGAGAAAACAGCATCGCCGTGGCCTCAGGGGCCAATCTCGATCTTTCCGTCGCGGACACCCGACGGGCGGCCGCCGAGATCCGGACAGCCGGCATCCTCCTGCTCCAACTCGAAAGCCCTCTCGAAACCGTCAGCGAAACGGCCCGGTCAGCCGCCCGGGCGGGCGTTCCGGTCATTTTAAATCCGGCTCCCGTTCCGGATTCTCCCCTGACCGCCGGACTCCTGACTCTTGTCGACGTCCTGACTCCCAATGTCCCTGAGGCCGGGATGCTCTCGGGTGTAAAGATAGCCGGCCGGGAAAGCCTGCGACACGCCGCCCGAATCCTACGAACTCGGATGACGGCGGCAAAAACGGGCGCGAAAAAAGATCCCATCGTCCTCGTCACCCTCGGATCGAAGGGCGTCTTCGTCTCCGCCCTCGGGATCGAAACGACTGTTCCCGCTTTCCGGGTTAAAGCCTTGGACACCACGGCCGCCGGAGACGTTTTCAACGGCGCGCTGGCCGTCGCTCTGGCCGAAAAGCGCCCGCTGATCGAGGCCGTTCGCTTTGCCGCAGCGGCGGCGGCGATTTCCGTCACCCGGTCGGGCGCGCAGCCGTCCGCCCCCCGGCGAAACGAGATCATTCGCTTGATGTCGGCGACCGGAAGACCATCAGCTCAGGGGAGACCATCATGAGAAGTGCAGACGCGGTCCAGGCCAGGCGCCGGGCCGCTGCCCTATTGAAAAAATCGGGAATCGTTTTAACGACCGACGAAGAAGAACATATGGAAGTGGCCGATTTCGGCCTCGGAAACCTCCAACGCTACGGCCTGGAGATCGTCACGTACGTCAACAACGACCGGTACTGCGCCAAGGAAATCGTCCTCTTTCCGGGCCAAACATGTCCGGAACACGTGCATCCCCCGCTTGGGCCGGCCCATCCGGGGAAGCAGGAAACGTTCCGCTGTCGATTCGGGACAGTCTATCTGCATGTTCCCGGCGAGCCGACTCCGGAACCGAAAGCGAAAATCCCTCCTGGGGATGAAGCTTTTTTAACAGCTCCCCGGGAAATCATCCTCCGACCCGGCAACCAGTTCACCCTTCCTCCCCAAACCCGGCACTGGTTCCAAGCCGGCGAAGAGGGCGCCATCCTCAGTGAATTCAGCTCGGCCAGCGTCGACGAGGGAGATGTTTTTTCCGATCCGAGAATCCGGCGCGAGCCGGTTTACGACTGAAACAAGGAAACGCTTCGGGAGGGGCCGCCCGCCTCTCACTCCGGCCGGAGTTCGGCGATGATTCTCTCCAGGACCAGGCGGTGGGATTTGTCATCCCGGGCCAATTGGAGAAAAAGCTCGCGGAGCGTTTCATCCTGAATCGGCATCACCGTCGCCATATGCAGTTTCTCAAAGCGCATTTCCAGATCCCTGACCCGGATCACGGCGTCTCGAAACAAGAGCGCCTCCCCGCGGACGGCCTCTCCAACGGCTCGGGTGTACATCAATCCCGTTTGAAGCTCCGACCGGTCGATAATCGTCCGTCCAAAGAGGCCCGGTTCCTTCTTCACATAACTTTTCCCCGTCCGGAGAACCAGGGCATGATTGCGCTCTTCATTCGCCAACCGTTCGAATTCTTCTTTAACGGCGGCTGGGGCGGCCCGCCCGGCCAGGGCGAGATAACACAACGAAAGCGTCTCCTCCAGGACCGCGGCTTCTTCAAGAAAAGAAAGGATCTGCATTCTCCGTCTCCCCGTGAGTATTATAACGGTTCATGGGCCGCCTCGGCCATCGCGGCCGCGTTTTCAGGGGGGACGTTGGGAAGGAGGGCTTCATGGCTTGGGCTCGCGATCCGGAAAGGCCCGAAGAGATCGCGCAGTCGGCGGACTTCATCTTTGACCTCGGCCGGCCAAATCGGCCCTTCCCGAGGCCTTCGCTCATTCCCGGCTCAGACGCCGGGCCGATCGTCCGTCCGAAAAACAAAAAGGTCCGGCGATCCGGAAATATTTATGAATATTTAAGAATTTTTTGCAACAAAGGCCACCGCCTGCAGCGTAATATATGGAGAGGACACGGCGCTGGAGAATCCTCGAGGATTCCGCCCGGTACGACGATTCACAGGAGAATCATCATGAATTCGCAGAGAAAAATCTTTTCCGTAGCCGGTATGGCCGTAATCGCCTGCGGCCTCGCCGCGGCCGGGGCCTTCAACGCTCCGCAATATAAAAACGCCGCCTCGGCCCGCCTGGTCTCCAATCCGGAAAAACCAAAAAACGGAGTCCTCACCCCGAAATTGACCGAACTCTGGTCGGCGGGAGACGAAAGCGATCCGGCCGGGATCACGCTCAACCGACCCTTCCAGGTCCGGGTCGATGGATCCGGAAAGGCGTATGTTCTGGATTGGGGCGACACCTGCATCCGGATTTTCGACGAGAAAGGCAAATTCGTCCGCCCGATCGGCCGCAAGGGCCAGGGGCCCGGCGACATGGAAACACCCGCCTGGTTCGACGTCGATTCAGCCGGAAATATCTTTCTCACGGACGCCCGGAACATGCGGGTCAGCCTGTTCGATCAGAAGGGGGATTACATCTCGAGCTTCCGGCTGGAAAAATTCAGCTCCAAAATTTGGATCGACACGTCCGGCCGTCTCTTCCTCGAGGAGACCGGCCGCGGGGACACGGAGCTGACCTCGGAGTTCTCGAAAATCCAGAACACGTTCACCCTCGTCCGCAGCGGGAAGGATGGGAAAAATCCGATCCGGATCGGGCCTTTTCAGGCCGACGTGATGCTCATGAGGCGGACCGGCGACAACATGGTCTCGGCCGGTTCCCCCAACTCGCCGACGACCGGGTGGGGAGTCGCCCCCGACGGGCGCATCTGGGCCGGGCACAACGGGACATATGAAATCGGCGTTTACGACCCCGACGGAAATCCCCTCTTCCGGTTCGGGAGGGAATTCAGGCCGTTGAAATCCAAAGCCTTCGCCGCGTTGGAGATCGCCGGACAAAAGGCGACGACGTTGAGCGAGAACCTTCCGGCTTTTGTCCAGGACTTCTTCTTCGACGACGCCGGAAACGGTTGGTTCCAACTTTTCCGAAACGAGCCGGATAAAAAAGACGAAAAAGCGAAGAAAGCGCCCTATCTCTACGACGTCTTCTCCCCGGAGGGAATCTATCTCAAGCAGGTTGTCCTCCCGTTCCGGCTCTCCCAGGTCCGGAAAGACCGGATGTACGCCATCGTCGAAACCGAGGAGGGCTTCCGGGTCCTGAAGTGCTACCGGTTCGAATAAGCCATCGGGAAGACTTCTTGTTGACATTTTTAAAGTATCAATTTAAATTTTACAGAGGCGGTACATTCCTCGTCTTCTGGCCGGCCCTATCCTCGGGGCCGTTCCGCATTTCCCGGCCCTCATCCTGACCGGTCCGCGGCGGTCCGGAAAAACCACGCTCCTCCGCCGAACATTTCCCCGGGCGACCGACCCTCTCCTCGAAGATCACGACATCATCGGCCGGGTTCGGAGCGATCCCCGCTCCTTCCTCGACGAGCTTCGCCGGCCGGCTATCCTCGATGAGATCCAAAACGTTCCCGAGCTACTGAATTACATCCGAACGCGCATCGACATGTCGGGAAAGAAAAACGGCGGATGGCTGCTGACAGGTTCCCAGGATCCGGCTTTGATGAAGGGAGTCACGGAGTCCATGGCCGGCCGGGCCGCCATCTTCAGCCTTCTGCCCCTCTCCCTTGCCGAATCCGCCCGGGTCACCCTTCTCAAAGGCGGATACCCGGAGGTCATCGAACGGCCCCGGATATCGGATCCTTGGTTCCGTTCCTCTATTCAAACATATCTCGAGCGGGACGTCCGGGCGATCAGCTCGATCCGGGACTTGACGACGTTCCGTCGCTTTCTTTCGCTCGCGGCGAGCCGGGTCGGCCGGATCGCTTCTTCGGCTGAAGGAGATCGTATCCGGCTGCGACGTTGAAGCGTTTCTTGTCCATCTTCCCACGGAATCGATCGCTTCTCGTTCGTCCCTCTGTCCGGGCGTCCGGGCGATCCCGGTTCGGCATATTTCGGATCTGATTTCTTGAGGGCCTCATCCTGAATCGGAATCCCATCCGCTTGACGTATTAGCGTTATTTCGTCCCCGTTAAGGGAGTCTCTCAATGGACAAAACGAGCAAGCGCATGACCGTCTCCCTTCAATCCGATTATCACCGGGCTCTGAAAGTGAAATCGGCCGAGACGGAGAATTCCGTTTCCGACCTGGTCAACGACGCGGTCCGCGATGCGCTACGGGAGGACGCCCTCGACCTGGCGGCCGTCGCTGACCGGGCGGCCGAGCCTTCCCTCGCCTTCGAAGACGTTTTAAAAAAGCTCAAGCGTGAGGGAAAGCTATCGGATCCTCATCAAGAGGTCGGCGGCCGGCGAGCTGTCGACCGGAATCCCGAAAAACGACCTGGAGAAAATCGTCCGGCGAATACAGGACCTGGCCGCAAATCCCCGGCCGGCGGGCGGCCGGAAGCTATCCGTCCGGAATCTCTATCGCCTCCGCCAGGGAGATTACCGGATCGTCTATCGGATCGACGACGACGCCACATCATCGAAGTGATCAAGATCGGCCACCGAAGCGAAATTGACCGGGACTAAACCGGGATCAGCGGTATTTCCGCACCGCCTCGACCATGGCCGCGACGTTCCGGGGCGGGACGTGCGGCATGATGTTGTGGACCTGGGTGAAGATGAACCCGCCGCCCGGAGCGAAAATCTCGATCCGCTCCCTGACGTGAGCCGCGATCTCCTCCGGTGTCCCCAGCGGCAGAACGCGCTGGGTGTCGCAGCCGCCGCCCCAGAACGTGATGTCTTTTCCGAAATCGCGCTTCAACCGGGCCGGGTCCATCCCGGCGGCGCTGGTCTGGACGGGATTGATGATGTCGACGCCGATTTCGGCCAGGTCCGGGATGATGTCGGAAATCGCCCCGCAGGAGTGGAGGAAAATTTTCAGCCCGGAATTTTTCTTGATGTAATCGAACATGGCTTTGTGCCGGGGCTTGAACACTTCCCGGTACATCCTGGGGGAGATTTCCAGGGCGTTCTGGGTGCCCAGGTCGTCGCCCATCTGGATGATGTCGACAACGCCGTCCACGGCCGGGAGGAAGCGGGACAGCCCGGCCAAATGCGACTCGACCAGCTTGTCGAGCAGGGCCAGGGCTTTCGGGCGGTCGGCCGCGAGGTCGATGAAAAACTGGTCCATCCGGCAGAGGAACTGACCCCATTCAAGAAGATTCCCGCCGAAGCCGACCATGATCGCGTAATCCGTCATCCGGTGCAGACGCTCGGCTTGCCGGCGGATTTCGGCCAGGTTCTCCGGATTCGGCGGCAGGTGGTGGGGCGGAGACGAAAGGGCCGCCCAGATAACGTGATTCTGCAATTCGGGCAGCCGATCAAGGACCGCCGTGTCCCCGTTCCAATCCATCAGGGGAAAAACGATCTGGTCGACGTAATGGGACGAAGCCGGCATCGCGCCGATCGGAACGCCGTCGGAGGACAAGGCCAACCGGCCGCCCTTGCCGTCCGGGACGAAGCGAATATAAGCCGGGATCCGGGCGGCCTGGCCGTCGGGCAGGATGAATGGCTGCCAATCGGCGTCGTCCTGGAGGAAGACTCGCCCGAGGTCGACGACATCGGCTCCGACATATTCGAGGACCGATTGTTCCGGCTGGGCCAGCTGCTGAATGACGTCGTAAACGTCGATCGATCCGCCGCTCATTCCCAGATATTCCTTGAGCCGGCCGTAAGCGACGGCCGTGATACCGGTGGACCGCATCGCCCCCAGGTCGACGGGGACACGATCGGGCTCCCGGTGGGCGATGGCGGCTAAAACGCGTTCGCGACGGGTCATCGGGCGGCCTCCAAGAGGATTTTGCCAAGCCATCTTATCGAAGAAAAAAACAGGCCGCAAATCGCATCGGCACGGGTAACGCGAAGCCATCCGGCGGGGCCAAGGCCCATGGGAATCAGCCCGCCAAAAGACCGGGTCATGATTCAATCAAGCCGGTCTCTTTCCAGCGGCCGGAACGCTCGATACGGAACGTTTTGATTTCAAAAGGACGGAACCGGACGGAAAAAGCAACGGACGTCTTCCTCGCAGACGGAGAAAGCCCGATTTTTATTTTCGCCGCGGTCCGGACGCCCGACGATTCCTGGACCCGGACGACAAGCGCTTTGCCGTTGCCCGCCGGCCGGCAGGACAGAAGCCGGATATGGGAGGGAGAAATCGAGAGAAACGGCGCTGGATTGCCTCCCTGGCTCTTCATGTCCGTTTTTCCCCGGGACCGATTTTTACCGCTCCGCCCAAAAGGCAGATGGGCGTAAACGGCCGGCGGCGCGGCGATCCAATCGGCCAGCCCCGGCAGGAAACGGAGAACGTCGCCGGCGGCGCCGGCCGTCACCGCCAATCGGATCTCGTGGACGCCCTGGTCGGAAAATTTCCAACTCCGCCCGGTCCCGAGCTCGAATCCCCGCTCATGGCAAAAGGCCGCTCCGCGAAGAGCATGGAGCCGGACTTGCCCCCCGCAGAGCTCGATCCCGTGGAGGCCGTTATGGGCGATCCCGAAGGCTTGTCCCCGGCCGCCCTGGTCCATCGCGGCGCACCAACGTCCGTGGACGCTTATTTCTCCATCGGCCGGACGGCGGATCGCCCCGCCGGGAATTTCACAAAGGACCGAATCGGCCGAAAACGTCGTCGGAAAGGAAAGCACCAACCGCCGCTGCTCTTCGTTCCAAATAACGCGAAGGTGGACCTCAACCGCGGGCCAATCCGGATAAACGACGGTTCGGATGACGGCCCGGCTTTGAAAACAAGTCCAATCCGATTCCGTGATTGTTCGGACGGGGCCCGCCTCGATCACCCGGGCCGTTCCGGCCGGAGCAAATTCGCCGGCGACATCGCGGAAACTTCGGCCGCCCGTCCCCCAGGAATCCGCAAAGTCATCGACGATGAGAAGCCGCGGAATTCCGCTTTTCAAGACGTCCAACCCGCCTGTTCGAAGAGAATCAAGCAAACCCGAATCGCGGTTGACATGCGTCCGGGGCGGGAGAAGCCCGGATTTCCCGCGGCTGAGCTTATCGGCAAATTCCGCCGTCTTCTCCGGCGGCCCGGCGGACGGATTCGAATCCATTTTTTCCGCCCCGGCCGGCCCGCTCTGAATCTCATAAGGCGCAACCCGGTAGAACGCCGCCCCGACGCCGGGCGAGTCGGCCAGGAAGGCGATTTTCCTCCGCCAGCCGTTGAAAGGCAGAAGCGCCTCGGGTTGTTCTTCCTGGCAGGCGATGTTTCGGCCTGCGGCGTCCTCCAGCCGGACGCCCCACGCTCCCGACCGCTTCGGGCGATGCTCGATCATGAACTCCGCCTCGACCGGAAAGCGGGACAGGGCGGGATTCGCATTAAGCACGGTCAGGGGAATCGCGGCCCACCCCTTCTGCGAAGCAGCCCAGGCTGCGGCCGCCTCGAGCTTGAGCATCCGCGCTTCGGCCTCGGCCTTGGCGTAAAGGCCCAGGGCATCCCGCTCGGCCGGTTCGATGCAGGTTCCGGGAAGGATGTCGTGAAAATCGTTGAACAAGTGGGAACGCCAGATTGAGGCGAATTTTTCTTCCGGGAATTTCCTCCCGAATAACCACCAAGCCGCAGTCCGCTGACTTTCGGCCTGGACAATCCCGGCCAGGCTTGCCCCGGCCGCCCGTTTCACCCGGGAAAGCGACGTATAGCCTCCCGGGAAGCAGCGTTGGAGGTCGCCCGAGACAACCGGAGCCTTCGCCGCACCGGCTTTCACAACCGCCCAGAACATCTCCGGCGTGCTGTGGACGATCCGAACCCGCTTTTCCGCGGCCGTCATCGACTCGATCACCTTCAGGTCTTCCCGGGTCGCCCCTCCCCCGTGATCGCCGATTCCCCAGAAAAGCGGCACGTCCCGGCCGAGCTTCAAGGCCAGGTCGATTCCCGCCGCGAGGCGCTCGCCGATGTTCCCGTATTCCGTGTGGTAGAGACCGACCGAGATGCGGTAAGCCGGGATGATCGTGCCGTCCGCTCCCCGCCAGCGGAAAAGGTCCGCCGGAAGCTCGAGCCCCTCGGCCTGAGGCCGCATGAAGACGTAGAGCTCGTAACCCGCCCGGCGGAATATCTGGGGCATTCCCCCGCCGTGACCGAACGAGTCGAAGTTATAAGCGACACGCGGAGCGGCGCCGAATTTCTCACGGAAATACGCGCGCCCCTCTTCGATTTGCCGGATCAGCGATTCGATTCCCGGTAGATTGCAATCGGGCTGGAGAAACCATCCGCCGCCGATCGCCCAGCGCCCGGCTCGAACCAGACGCCTGATTTCCCGGAAAAGAACCGGATCCAATTTCTCGACCCAACGGTAAAGGACAGCCTCGTTATGGCAGAAAATCAGACCGGGATGTTCCCTGAGGATTTCGACCGCCGTCCCGAAGGTCGAAACCGCTTCGGATGCTCCCTCCTCCCAGCGCCATTGCCAGACGGGGTCCAGATGGGCGTTGCAGATGAGATGAACGGCCGGCCGCCGCGGCGCGGAGGACATCAGGTCTCATCCTTGGCCGGAAGGTTTTTATACCAGGTAAAATAGAGGACAACCGTCAGGATGACGGCCGCTCCCAGCCACAAGCCGAAAGACGTCCACTTCCGCAAAAACGCGGTAAAAACCGCGGCAGCCAGGGAGAATTGGAAGACCGCAGTCAGAAGGCCGTTGAGCATGTCGAACGCCGGCATTTTATCCCGGGACGGAACCAGGCCCTGCTTCACCGCTTCCCGCCGGACAGGACCCCAGACACCGAACGGCCGAACCCGGGCATAAAAGCGGACCAGGACATCCATGGGCGCGGGCCTGGTCAGGGCGGCGGCGATAAGCGTTGTCGCCAGACACAGCCCCATGTCCAGAGCCAGGGTCGCCGCGGCGTGGAGCGACCCGAAAAACACCAGCCGCAGGGCGATGAGAACCGTCGAAACGGACATGCTCCAGACGAAGGCCGAGGGCCCGAACCGCCAGTAATGCCAGCGCATCGTCGCCGGGACCAGAATGACCGTGACGACGACGAAGACCATCGTCTCCCAGGCGGTGACGACGTTGTCGAAAGACAGGCTGAAACAGAACCCGACGAGCAAAGCGGCGACCGAGGCCGCCTGGCCGATCCGGACCGCTTTTTTCTGAGTCAGGTTCCGGGCGAAATAGCGCCGGATGAAGTCATTGAGAACGACCGAACTGGTCACGTTGATCATGGCGCTGATCGTCGACATCAGGGCGGCCAGGAGGATGGCCAGGAAAAAGCCGCGCAGTCCGACGGGAAGCTTTTGCAGGACCAGGGGCATGATTTTCTCGGCGTCGAATCCCGCCTGGGAACCAAGGTAGAGGATGCCCAGCACCATAAAGGCCGAGCCGAGGATCCAGCGAAGCGTATAGCCCACGGTCCACATCCCGGCCGAAAGCTGGGCGTCGCGCGGCGTCCGGGTCGTCAGGAAAAACTGGAAGTCCCAGACGTTGGGCCCGGCCAGCAGCCGGAACATCATCCAGAAAAATCCTGCCGCGAGAATCGGTCCGAACGCGGCAAAGTGCCCGTAGGCAGCCGGCGTCTCGGCGGCAAAGGACGGCCAGAGTCGCCAGGCCGGAGTCAAGGAAAACCAGGACGGGTCCTTGGCGATGAACGAAGCCGGGGCCGGGCTTGAAAAAACGATGACGGCCAGAATCACCGCCCCGACCGCGATCAAAAGCGTCTGGAACATGTCGGTCAAAATCACCCCGAAGAATCCGCCCAGGGTCACATAGATCCCGACGACCGCCAGGACGATGAGCGTCGCCTCCCACCGGGGCAGAGGGAGAAACTCCTCGGCAAACTTGCCCGTCCCGACGCTGATGAAAATCAAGTTGAAAACCATCAACACCAGCAGGAAGAGCGCCGAAGCCAGGCGGGCGCCTTCGGCCGCCCGGCCTGTTCCAAACCGGGTTTCATTCCATTCGGCGAAAGTCATCACCCCGGAACGGCGGATGTATTTGGCCTGGAAGGCCATATAGAAGCAGATCATGAACCAGCCCCAGAAGATGTGGGTGGCCCAGAGCGACTTCAGGCCGAGGTAGAACATCGCCCCGACCATGGCCATCGTCCCGCCGATATCGATGTAGCTGGAGCAGCCGGACAGGCCCAGCATCCACCAGGGAACATTCCGGTCGGCGAGGTAGTAGGAGTCGAGTTT
>CAYPKX010000002.1:56945-69704 GCA_964411395.1 uncultured Eubacteriales bacterium
CCCGCCGTTTCACGGCAAAACCGATGCCCGCCACGGCGGCAAGGTACACGGCCACAATGACGAGGTCGACGGGAGAAAGATTCATGTCTCCGCTCCGCCGCCCATGAATATCACAGGCTGCAAAAAGCGTCAATTTCGGCGACCTCGTTAAAGATGTTCGCTCTGGCCGTCAAAACGCCCCTCTTCTCCCCGTACAAAAAAGAGGCGAGGGTAAGAAAAAGCCTTTTTCTTTGTCCCGCCAGGGCAGGATTTCTAGATGGCAAGACCTATCAGCCTTCGGCAAGATTTTGGATGGCTTGATTCGGGGCCTTTCATCCCACGAGCTGAGGGAATAGAATGTTCATTCGCCCGGCCGGACGGACCGGAGACTCAAGGCTTGGAGGATGAGGATGAAGATGCGGCGCTTGACGGCCATTTCGATCGCGTTGATTGCGGCCCTGGTGATCGCGAACGGATTGTGGGCGGCCGTTCCGCAGAACCAGGCCCCCCAACAGAAATTCAAGACGTTCGAGGAGCTCGAGGCGGCCATCGCCAAGGCCCAGGCCGCCGGCCTTTCGAACCTTCGGAGCAACACACCCGTCAATGACGAGAAATGGCTCGATCTCGTCCGCCTCTTCCTGATGAATGGACAGCTCGACAACGCCGAAAGCAATCTGGAAGAAATTCTCAAGCAGAACCCGAAAAACGGCCCGGCGTATGCCCTTCGCGGCAATTTGTACCGGAACTCCTTCCGATTCGAGGAGGCCTTCAAGGTTTTAGCCGAAGCCGAGGCTGCGGTTCCCGACGCCGTCCCCGTCCGCCTCCTGAAAGCCGGCCTGGCCATGGACCGGATGGATTTCGCCTCGGCGCAAAAGATCTATGAGAAACTCTCTTCGGAAAATCCCAAGCTTCCCGATGCTCTCTGCGGACTGGCCGAGGTCGCTTACTGGGAAAACCGATTTGAAGACTCCATGAAGCTCGCCGACCAAGGCCTGGCCCTCGATCCGGCGTTTTCCCGGGCCTATTTTCTCAAGTCGCTCATTCACCGGATCCGGCAGGAAAACGACCTCTGGGCGGCCGCCGGGCGCAAGGCGGTCGAAGCCGACCCCTTCGACGCAGACGCCAGGGCCAACCTGTCCAACATCCTGATGCGGGGCGAAAAGAAGATGGAGGAAGGGTACGTCGAGGCCAATCTCGCCCTGAAAATCAACCGCTGGAATTATCTCGCCCATAATTACATCGGCAACGGCTGGTCGCCCAGGGACTACGAGGATCTCAAGATTGAAGGCGATCCCGAAACAGTCGCCAAAATCGAAACGCTTCTGTCCGAGGCGAATCTCCTCCTCACGAAGCACATTTACGGCCCCGCCCGCGAAAAATTCGACCAGGTCCTCGCCCTTGCTCCGAAAATGATTCCCGCCCTCCTCGGAAAAGCCTCGATCGCCTATAACAAAGACAAGAAGGATTATGATCAAGCCCAGGATCTTTTTACCCGGATCCTGGATCTCAATCCCGATTACGGCCTGGCCCATTACGGCCTCGCCCAGACGCTCCTACGGAAAAAGGACCGGATCAACATCCGCCTCGCGGAAATCGAACAGGCATTCGCAGCCAAGGACGCGCCGGAGCCGCCGTACCTGCGGGACGTCTTCATCAACTACAAGGACCTCGACCCCAACCTCCAGAAGATCATCCGGTTCGCGGTCAAGCCGCTCCGGGCGTTTCTCCAGGTCGGAAAGGAAAAAGGAGCGACGTTCTACATCACCCCCTTTCACCTGAGGCAATCCGAAGCGCCGGGGATGGCCAACCTCAAGGGGCAGCGGACCTTCGACCTGCGCCTCTGGGACGACGTCAAGGGCCTCGGCGGCCGGAAAGCCATGAGCGGCGAGGATTGGGAACGGGACGTGAAGTACCTCCGCTTCAATGTCGTGGCCCATGAATTCGCCCACCAGATCCACCGGATGCTCCCGGCCGAGATCCAATCCGAAATCGACCGGCTGTACGCCAAGGCCAAAGCCGAGCGGTTGACCCTGGATTTTTACTCCGATACCAACGTCATGGAATATTTCGCCGTCGGAGTGGAGGCCTACGTCTCCGAGGACAAGCTGGCCGACCAGAAAATCGCCTATGGCCATACCCGAAGAGAGCTCCTGGAGCGCGATCCGGACCTCTACAAGCTGATTGAAAAGCTGGATTCGAAGGACACCCCGGCCGGAACGTGAGCCGGGCGGACGGCGAATCCCCCGAAAATCGGTTTTTCGGAGGGAAATATCCGTTTTTTTCCTTTCCATCGGGGCGGATCCATGATAAAATTTCTCGTCAAAAGGAATTTCCATGGCCGTCAAGCGCACTCAACCTGTCAAGAGTATCTTTTTCTGGCTGGGAGCCGGATTGATCCTGATCATCCTCTGGAGCCTGCTCCAGGCTCCGGGAATGGTTAAAAACGACGTCCCCTTCAGCCGGTTCATCGATGATGTCGAAGCCCAGCGGGTCGAATCGGTCACGATCGACGGCATCAACGCCACCGGCAAACTGAAGGATGGATCCGCGTTCAAGACCATCCTCCCTCCCCAGTACGATGACCTGGTCAAAGTCCTGCGGGAAAACAAGGTCGACATCACGGTCAAGGATGCCAACCGCTCCACCTGGTTCTCGGTCCTGCTGACCTGGTCGCCCCTCCTGTTGATCGTCTTCTTCTGGTTCTTTTTCATGCGCCAGATGCAGGCCGGGGGAAATAAAGCCATGTCCTTCGGCAAAAGCCGGGCCAAGCTGTTTTCGACCGTCCAGAAAAAAGCGACCTTCAAGGACGTGGCCGGGGTCGAAGAAGCCAAGGAAGAGCTCAAGGAAATCGTCGGCTTCCTCAAGGAGCCCCAGAAATACCAGAAGCTCGGCGGCCGGATTCCCAAGGGCGTCCTGCTGGTGGGAGCTCCGGGGACGGGAAAAACTCTCCTGGCCCGGGCCATCGCCGGCGAGGCCGAGGTCCCCTTCTTCTCGATCAGCGGCTCCGACTTCGTCGAGATGTTCGTCGGCGTCGGGGCTTCGCGGGTTCGCGATCTGTTCGAAAACGGCAAGAAACATGCTCCCTGTCTGATCTTTATCGACGAGATCGACGCCGTCGGCCGCCAGCGCGGAGCGGGACTGGGCGGCGGACACGACGAACGCGAGCAGACGCTCAACCAGCTCCTGGTCGAGATGGACGGATTCGATTCCAATGAAGGCATCATCCTCATCGCCGCGACCAACCGGCCCGACATTCTCGACAGCGCCCTGCTCCGGCCGGGCCGCTTCGACCGCCGGGTCGTCGTCAACATGCCCGACGTTAAAGGCCGGGAAGAGATCCTCAAGGTTCATATCCGGAAAATCCCTCTCGACGCCGACGTCAATCTTTCGGTCATCGCCCGCTCCACGCCGGGATTCAGCGGAGCCGACCTGGCCAACATGATCAACGAAGCCGCCCTCAACGGGGCCCGGCTCGCTCAGGACAAGGTCAAGATGAAGGACCTGGAATACGCCAAAGACAAGGTCCTGATGGGCGTCGAGCGGAAGAGCATGATCGTCAGCGACGAAGAGAAGAAAAGCACGGCGTACCATGAAGCCGGCCACGCCCTCGTCGCAGCCATGATCCCCGAAGCCGATCCGATCCATAAAGTCACGATCATCCCCCGGGGGATGGCCCTGGGCTTGACCCAGCAGCTGCCCCTGGACGACCGCTACACCTACGGCAAAGCCTATCTCGAATCCCAGCTGGCCGTCCTGATGGCCGGCCGGGTGACCGAGCTCATGTTCCTCAATCAGACGACGACGGGAGCGGCCAATGATTTCGAACGGGCCACGGAAATCGCCCGCCGGATGGTCTGCCAGTGGGGCATGAGCGAACTGGGCCCGCTGACCTTCGGCGAACGCGACGACCTCATCTTCCTCGGCCGGGAGCTTACCGCCCACAAGAACTACAGCGAAAAAACAGCTGAGATGATCGACGAAGAAGTCAAAAAGATCATCCGGCGCAATTACGACCGGGCCAATCAGATCATCGGGGAACACCGCGATGAGTTGGAAGCCATCGTCAAGCTCCTGTTGGAGCGCGAAGTCCTGTCCTCCGATGAGATCAACGCCGTCCTGGGGAGACCGGTCGCCGCGCCGGTCCCGGTTCCGCCCGCGGAAAAACCGCCCGTAACTGAAACGGCGGGCGCCTGAGAGGTGACGTGAGGCCGGAAACCGTCTTCCAAGTCCGCGGAACGCGCCACTGTCTGGGAGCGCGGACCTGGGTGATGGGGGTTCTCAATATCACTCCCGATTCATTCTATGACGGCGGCCGGTATGCCGACGCCTCCGCGGCCGCCGATCACGGGCTGCGGATGGAGGCCGAAGGGGCCGACATCATCGACGTTGGCGGCGAGAGCAGCCGGCCCGGTTCGGACCCGATTCCGGTCGAAGAAGAGATCGGCCGGGTCGTCCCGGTCCTCTCCCTCCTCCGTTCCCGGACAAAAACGCTCCTTTCGGTCGATACGACCAAATATGAGACGGCCCGGGCGGCTCTGGACGCCGGAGCCGACATCATCAACGACATCAGTTCATTTCGCATGGATCCCCGGCTCCTGGCCCTGGCGGGAGAAACCGGGGCCGGGTTCATCCTGATGCACATGCAGGGCAGACCCAAGACCATGCAGTCCGCGCCCCGATACGCCGACGTCATCGCCGAGGTCCGGGATTTCCTGGCCGAGAAAATCGAAATCGCCGCGGCCTACGGGCTGCCGGTCGAAAGCCTGGCTCTCGATCCGGGCATTGGATTCGGCAAGCGGCTCGAAGACAATTGCGCGCTGATCCGCGGTCTGGGCGGAATCGCCGGCCTCGGCCGGCCGGTCGTTATCGGCATTTCCCGAAAATCCATGATCGGGAAGATCCTGGACGTTCCTCCCGAGGAACGGCTGGAAGGCTCCCTGGCCGCCGCCGTCATCGGCCTGTCCCGGGGAGCCCATATCCTTCGCGTCCACGACGTCCAATCCACGGTCCGGGCCGCCCGGGTCGCCGACGCCATTCTGGCCGAACCGGCGGCCCCGGCCGCCGAGGCCGGGGAGGCCGATCGTGTTTGAAAACATCCTGACCTCTCTTCACCTGTTCAAGCTCGTGGATTTTATCGACATCTGCGTCGTCGCCGTCCTTCTCTATTCGTTCTTTATCCTGATCAAGGAATCCAAGGCCTATCCGATGGCCATCGGCTTCGGACTGATCGGCCTTCTTTATCTCGTGACGAAGTGGGCCAATCTCTTCGTCAGCAACTGGCTGATCCGCAATTTCGTCACTTACCTCATCATCGCCATCATCATCCTGTTCCAGACGGAGATTCGAAGGTTCCTGACCCGGGTCGGCTCCCGGACGTTCCGGAAGCCGCTGGCCCTCCGCTCTTTTCAGGAAAAGATCGAGGACGTCTGCCAGGCCGTGGATTACATGTCCGACCGGAAGATCGGGGCCCTGATCGCCGTCGAAAACGAGATCAGCCTGAACCCTTACGCCGAACGGGGCACGCCGGTCGACGCCGTCCTGACCAAGGAACTCCTCGTCAGCCTCTTCTTCCCCCACTCGCCGCTCCACGACGGCGCGGTGATCATCCAGGGCGATAAAATCCTGGCCGCCGGCTGCCTCCTTCCCCTCCCGGCCGCCGAAATGAGCGTCGCCCTGCCGACCCGAACGCGCCACCTGGCGGCCATGGGCTTGACCCAGGAAACCGATGCGGCCGTGATCATCGTCTCCGAGGAATCCGGCGGCATCTCCCTGGCCATGGGCGGATCGCTCGAACGCCTCGCCGACCGCAACCGGCTCGAAGACCGGTTGATGGAATACTTGAAAAAATGAAACGACCGATCAGGGACTTTTTCTTGCGGAACGGGTTTCTCAAGCTCCTGGCCTTCTTTCTGGCCGTCCTGCTCTGGATCACGCTGATGCCGGAGGAGAAGATCTATTCCGAGAAATCGTTCCAGGTTCCGCTCGATGCCCGGAATCTCCCCGGTGAATTTGAAATCACCGAACGGCCGCCGGCGACCATCGACGTGACCGTCCGGGCGCCGAACCGGCTGCTCGGCGAAATGTCCTCGGCCGACGTTCGGGCCGTTCTCAATTTGTCCCGAGCCAGCACGAATCAGGAAGATTATCCCCTGAACCCGGACATCGTGACCGTCCCGACTGGGGCCAAGGCCGTTCGGGTTTTCCCGAACAAGGTTCGGTTGAAAGTTGAGCGGAGCGCGGAAGTCCTGATGGAAATCCAGCCGGTTCTCGTGGGCAAACCGAAGGAGGGCCTCAAGGTCGACCAGGTCGAGATCCTTCCCTCCAAGGTTTTCGTCCGGGGGCCGGAAAGCAAAATCAAGGCCCAGGACCGCATCCGGACCAGCCCCATGGACATCACCGGAATCGACTCGACCCGGACCTTCGAAGTCGACCTGATCCTTCCCCGGCCCGAGCTCCGTTTCACCACGGCCATGACCCGGGCCACGGCCAAAGTCACCATCATCGAAAAATAAAAGCGGGGGCCGCATGAACAAGCTCTTCGGTACGGACGGAATCCGGGCTGTCGCCGGAGAATATCCTCTCGACGAAAAATCGATCGCCGTCCTCGGCCGGGCGGTGATGAACCTGCTCCGGGCCGAAGGGCTCCCGCCCCGGGTCCTGATCGGGCGGGATACGCGGGAATCCGGGGATTGGATCGAGCGGGCCTTGAGCCGGGGGATTGAAGCCGGCGAAGGACACAGTGCCTCGGCCGGGGTGATTCCGACCTCGGCGGTTTCCCACCTGACCCGGACGTTCGGGTTTTCCGCCGGGATCGTGATTTCGGCGTCCCATAATCCCTACCATGACAACGGGATCAAGCTCTTTTCCCCGAAGGGCATCAAGATCCCGGATGACTGGGAGGAACGCCTCGAAACCGAGATCCGCGAAGGCGGGACGATCGACTCGACCGGCCGCGCCGGCGGCTTATCCGATCCCCTGTATCTCCGGGAGTACGAGCATTTTCTCCGGCAAAAGTTTTCGCCTGGTCCCGGGACCAAATCCGTAAAGATCGTCCTGGACTGCGCCAACGGCGCGGCTTCGACGATCGCGCCGGACGTCCTGAGGGGTCTGGGTTTCACGGTCATCGCCACCGAGGCCGAGCCTGACGGACGGAACATCAACGAAGAATGCGGCGCCCTTCACCCCGAGAAGCTGGCCCAAACGGTCCTGGCCCGCCAGGCCGACATCGGAATCGCCTTCGACGGCGACGCCGACCGGGCTCTCTGGGTCGATCACCACGGCCGGATCCTGACGGGCGACCACACGCTCTTCGTCCTGAGCCGGGACATGGACGCCCGAGGCCGGCTTCAGGGCCGGACCGTCGTGGCCACGACCATGACCAATATGGGTCTGGAAAAATCCCTGGCCGCCGGGGGAATCGGTCTCGTCCGAACCCGGGTCGGCGACAAATATGTTCTTGATAAAATGCTCGAAATCAAAGCCAACCTGGGCGGGGAGCGCTCCGGCCACACGATCCTGTCGGACGATTGTCCGACCGGGGACGGACTCCTGACGTCTCTCAAGATGCTCGAAGTCATGGTCACGAAAAACCTGCCCCTGGCCGACCTGATCCAGGGCTACACCGAGTTTCCCCAGGTTTTAAAAAACGTCCGGGTGGCCCAAAAGCCCGACTTGTCGACGCTGTCCGAAGTCGTCGAGGCTATGGCCGACGTCCGGGGCCGCTTGGGCGATAACGGCCGGCTGGATGTCCGCTATTCCGGAACGGAACCCCTGGCCCGGGTCATGGTCGAGGGCGAGGACGAGGATTTGATCGAGTTCCTGGCCGCCCGGGTCACGAGCGCGATCCGGAAGAAAATCGGGGCCTGAACGGCCAAGCAAGGAGACGAAGATGAAGCTGTCCGTCAATGTCGATCATATCGCCAGCCTGCGCCAGGCCCGCCGGGCTTGTGAACCCGAACCCGTTCTGGCCGCCTTGATCGCCGAACAAGCCGGGGCGGATGGAATCACCGCCCACCTTCGGGGAGACCGGCGGCACATCAAAGAGAGGGACCTGCGGCTGCTTCGGGAAACGATCAAAACCAAATTGACCGTCGAGATGGCCGCCACGGCGGAGATGAAGACTGCGGCCTTATCCGTCCGTCCCGACGTTGTTTGCCTGGTGCCGGAAAAACCCTCCGAGCTGACAACGACCGGCGGACTGGACGTTCTGTCTCAGAGAAAAACCCTGAAAGCCCACATCCCCGCTCTGGCCAAAGCCGGGATCCGGGTTTCGATTTTCGTCGATCCGTCGATTCCACAGATCCGGGCGATCGCCGACCTCGGCGTCCCGCAAATCGAAATCCACACCGGAATATTCGCCGAAGCAAAATCCGGAGGGGACCGGGTGAAGGCCCTGGACGAGATCCGGACGGCCGCCGCGGCCGCCGCTCGCCTGGGCCTGATCGTCACGGGCGGTCACGGCCTCGACTATCACAATGTCGGTCCGATCGTCGCCATCCCGGAAATGACCGAGCTTTCGATCGGATTTTCGATCATCGCCCGGGCGGCCATCGTCGGCCTCGATCGGGCCGTCCGCGACATGGCCGCCCTGCTCGCCCGCCGGACCGCCCGGTGACGGCCCGGGACTCGGAGAAGACCATGGACATTCACATCAATCCGGCCCGGTTGCGGGCAAATATCGAAGCGCTCGGCCGGATCGGGAGTGATCCGGCCGGCGGAATCACCCGCCCGTCCTTCAGCCGGGCCGATTTTGAGGCCCGGGCCTGGCTGAAAGACCGGATCGAGGAAGCCGGCCTGGCCTACCGCGAAGACGGAGCCGGCAACCAATTCGGCCGGTTGGAAGGCGCCCTTCCCGGCAAGGTCGTCTGCGCCGGATCCCATATCGACACCGTCAGAAATGGCGGGATGTTCGACGGAGCGGCCGGGGTGCTGGCCGCCCTCGAATGCCTCCAGACGATTCGGGAAAACGGCCTTCGCTTCCGTCTCCCTCTCGAAATCGCCTCCTTCACCGACGAGGAGGGAAATCTCGTCGGAGATTTCCTCGGCAGCCGGGCGTTTACCGGAACCGTGGACCGGGAGCTTCTCGAACATGGCCTGACGTCCTTCGGCCGGCCGATGGCCGACATTCTCGAGGGAACGCCCTATTCGGTCGCCTCGATCCTCGAAGCGCACAAGTCGGCCCCGGCGCTGGATGCTTTTCTCGAGCTTCACATCGAACAAGGCCCGATCCTGGATACCGAGGGGATCCCCGTCGGCCTCGTCGAGGCCATCAGCGGCAAGCAATACCGCCTTTGCGCCTTCGAGGGCGAGTCGGGCCATTCCGGAACCGTCCCCCTGGAACTCCGGCGGGATGCCTTCCTCGGCCTGTCCGATTTCGCTCTCCGGGCGACCCGCCATGTCGGCGCCAACCACTACGGAAGCTTCGTCACGATCGGCAAAGTCCAGGTCCACCCGGGGACGTTCAGCATCATCCCCCAGCGGGCGGATTTCACCCTCGATTTCCGGAGCACATCGTCGGAAACGATGGCCGCTTTGGAGCGGGAGCTTCTTGAAATCGCCGGAGAAACGGCCGCCTCGCGCGGCCTGAAATTCGCCTCAAAGCTGATGGATCAGACGTCGCCGTATCTTGTCCCTGAAAGGCTTCTGACTTTGCTCGGCGGCGAAGCCGAGCGCTTGGGTCTTCCCCGGTTCCGCCTGCCCAGCGGCGCGGGGCACGACGCCCAGATCCTCTCGGCGGTCACGGAGACCGCCATGATCTTCATTTCCAGCCCGGACGGGATCAGCCACGACCCGGCCGAATCCCTCCGCTGGGAGGATTTGGAAAAGGGCGCCGACATCCTTCTGGCCGCACTGCTGCGCCTCGCTTCATAAAAAAGGCAGGGGCAGGTCGTCGGCCCCGTCCCCTTCAAAAAAGATCTTTATCGGGACGGAAAGACCGGCCGGCTTTCTTCTCCCCTTGAAGGCGTTTGGCCGCAAGCATCTTGGCTTTGGCCCGCTGGGAGCGCTTCCGTTTCTGCCGGCGGATCTTTTCGATCCGCTGCTCGGCGGCGCTTTCCTCGCCTTTGCGCAGCGTTTCAATCTTGTCGACAAGAATCCGGCGGGCGAGAAACCGGTTGAGGGCCTGGGACCGCTCCTTCTGACATTTGACCGAAAGACCGGTCGGGACATGGCGAAGGAGAACGCAGGTTTCGACTTTGTTGACGTTTTGGCCGCCCTTCCCCCCGGAACGCATGAAGGATTCGACGAAATCGGCGTCGCGGAGGCCAAGGGCCTCCATCTTCTCCCGGAGGGCGGCGATCTTTTCGGGGCGAACGGCGCCGAACACCCTATTTCTTTTTCTTCTTGGGCGAAGCAGCGACGAGATATTTCCCGCAGTTTTCGCAGATATAGATGTCGTTGCTGCCTTCGATGGCCGAGCTCATCTCGGTCGAGACGCTGATATTGCAGCCCTGGCAGACGCCGTCATCGACTTCAGCTACGGCAAAACCGTAGCGCTCCATCATCTTGTCGAACCGGGTCAGAAGGGCCGAATCCAGCTCTTCCCGGATCAGGTCGGCCTGGGCTTTGAGCGTCGGCATCTGGGCCTTGCTGGCTTTCTTTTTCTTCTTCTCGATCTCCTGGAGCTTGCGAAGCAGGCCGGCCCGGCTGACGATCTTGTCCTCCTGGGGCAGGCGCAGCTCGATTTCGCCCAGGGCTTCCCAGAGGGCGCTCTTGTCCTTGGCTTCGAAAATCCGGCGGCGGAAATGCGGATCACGGAGGAAATGAGCCAGACCGGCAAACAGGTGGTTGAACAAGCCCGGCAGGGTGGGATTCCAGATGATGATGATGATCAGGTGGACTTTTTTCTTGTCCGGGGCGGAGAAATCGATGCCTTCCGCCGAGCGTCCGACGGCGATGGAAATCTCGCCGTCCGAGTCGACCCGGGCGTGGGGGACGGCGATCCCGTCGCCCAAGGCAGTCGATTCGAGGTTTTCGCGATCGATTAACCGAGTCAGGATCATCTTCCGGTTGCGGATGAGCTTCTGCTTGGCGAGAACGTCGATCAACTCTTCCACGGCCTGAACCTTGTCCGTGGATTTGAGGTCGAAGATGAGCTGGCCGAGCTTGAAGTAGTCCGAGAAATGGCTGATGCCGAGGAGATCTTTTTTATCCATGCGTCACCGTTCTTCCCATATCCTACCCTACCGTCGCTCCGCGGTCAAACGCCGGAGGGACCGGCTCATTTCCTTCGGAAGGAGCTCGTCGGCTTGAACTGGGGAAGGTTCGGCGAAGCGTCCAGCAGGGCGATGATTTCCCGGGCCCAATCGGCGATTTGAATCGTCCCGGCATAATCCCAGTCCGGCTTGATCTCGTCGTCGACCTGGTGGTATCCGCTCGATTTATATTCCGCTTGTTTTTGCGGGATGTAGTCCGGGCCCTTCGTCCGGGAGACGATCCCCTCATGGAGCCAAACGGCCGGGATGCCGGCCCGGGCAAAGCTGAACTGGTCGGAGCGGAAGAAGTATCCCAGCTCGCGGTTCAACTCTTCGATCGTCCGAAGACCCCGATTGGCCGCGGCTTGAGCGATGATCTCATTGAGGTCGGAGTGCGAAGCGCCGATTCCGTAGACGTCCTCGGTTTCCCCCCAGACGCCGGTCATTTCAAAATTGAGGTTGGCCAGAATCGCGGCGGGGGGGATGGGAAGGTGGCGAACGAAGTAGTCCGAACCCAGGAACAGCTCCTCCTCTCCCGTCACCGCGGCGAAGACGAGCGTCGCTTTGGGCTTTTGCGGCGCGTCCCGGTAATAACGGGCCAGGGCCAACATCGCCGCTGTAGCCGAATTGTTGTCCAGCGCCCCGTTGAAGATTTGGTCGCCCTCCCGGGTTGGATCAATCCCCAGATGATCGAAGTGGGCGGAAAGCACGATGAACCGCTCGTCCGCTCCCTGTCCGGATCCCCGGAGGATGCCGGCGACATTGGAAGCCGGAACCGAGCGGAATCGGCTCTTCAACCGGGCGTCGACCTTGGCCTCAAGCGGGACCGGGACGAATCCGTTGGTTTCAGCCGCCGCCCGAAGGGCCGTCCGGTTGAGCCGGCCCGTAGCAGCGATCATTCGGTCGGCCGCATCGCCGCTGACCCACCCCTGGAAAAAGAGAGGCTGCGGTTTATCGGGAAGGAAGAAATCCTCATTGGCCCAGCCGTTCCGGACGACATCCCAGCCGTAGGCCGCTCCCTTGGTCTCATGGATGATGAGGCAGCCGGCGGCCCCCAGTTCCGCGGCTTTCTCGAACTTGTAAACCCATCGGCCGTAATACGTCATCGCTTCGCCGTCAAACAGTCCGCCGGGCCCATTGCCCGGTTCATTGATCTCGACCAGGAGGACTTTCCCTTTGACATCCGTGCCCTTTAAATCATCCCAATCCCGTTCGGGGGCCTGAATGCCGAAACCGACATAGACCAAATCGGCCGCGACGGATTGAGGAATATCCTCACGATACGTTCTCATGACAAAATCCTTGCCCGGTTCAAGGGCTAAGGTCCGGCCGCCCGCTTTGATCGTCAAAGACGGCGGGATGGCCGGAAGGCATCCCTTCACCTCGAAGTGCTGCCGGTAGCTTCCATCGAAGGCGGGCTCGAGGCCGAGGAAGCGGAAGAACTGCTCCTGGTAGAGGGCGGCGATTTCGACGCCCCGAGTCCCGGTCAAGCGGCCCTCCAGCAGGTCGTCCGAGAGAAACCGGATGTGGGCTTCGATCTCGTTGGGCGTGATCGGCCGGGAAGCGGCCGGCGAGCCGGATTTACAGG
>CAYPKX010000003.1:0-2381 GCA_964411395.1 uncultured Eubacteriales bacterium
GCCCAGTCGTCGAATTCCTCGCGAAGGACGATGTTCGGATTGACGATCGGCTGATCGGGAACGGCCATGGCGCGACTCCTTCTTCTTTTCTTCAGACCGGATATTATAAACGATTCGACCGGCCATATTCACAAATAATTAAATAATTCCCAGATTGATTTTTATTCACAATAGGTTCTCTTCCATTTGGTGTGGGGAGAGAGAAGAGATTATGACGGCCGGAGCGAACATCGTCCGGATGAGGCCTTTCTCGACACCTGGCCTTGCCGTCCTCCATGAGCCTTGCGAATCAGGGTTGCTTGGGAAACCGGCTCGAAACAAGCCGGCCCTTGTCGGCCAGGCCGACCGAGTGCGAGCCAAAGAGCTTGCCGAGCGAAGATGTTTGAGCGGCCCGGGCCTTGAACCGTAGAGAGGTCTTTCGAGACGCGAGTTCTTCGGCGCCTCTTCTCCCTTTGCCTCCGGTCCCGACCGACCTCTCGTCTCGGGCGGGACACGGATCAGATTTTCTCCGTCAATGATTTTTCGAAACGGTCCGCGGCCCAGCGATAGAGCTCGAGGTCCAGCTCATTGGACCGCTCGAGGAGGCGGATCGTCTCCGGCTCGAGCTCGCTTCGGAGCGGCCGGCCGGGATCGACATTGACGGCCTCGACCGGCCCCTCCGGCCAACGGAACAGACGCCGGAGGAGAGCCAGGGACTCGGGGAAGCGTTCCTGGAGTCCGACGGCGGCAAAATGCTTTTCGACATTCTCTTTGGCCCGCTCCAGGAGCTCCGGCGGGCAGGCGCCGAATCCGGGCCGCATCCCCGCTCCGGAAATCCGGCGGACCATTCCGTTATTCGTTTCCTTGGCCTTTCCCAGGGCGACGTATTGCCCGAGGCTCAGGCGGCCGTCGTTGATGACCCGGTAATCGGATTCCTGGGGGGAGCGCTTGCGGTAATAATAAAACGAAGCGACCCGGTCGACCGGATCGCGAAGGAACGTGAAGTAGACGAAGTCGGAAAAGCGGGGCTCGTGGATGCCGTAATTGAAATGCCCGCCAATGAACCGGATGTCCCGGAGATTTTCGGGCGGGAGAACCGTGAACCGGACCAATCCGCGGAGGCTGGTCGGCCACAAAATTTCGCCCGGACCGTAAATCCGGACGAGGTAGTCCAGGAGCGTCCGGCCGGCTGTCTTGGCATTGTGGAGAAAGATGAGGACGGTCGACGACGGATCGAAGCGAGGCTTCATCGGGGCGTCACACCGGGACGGCGTTTTCCGTTTTCGGGATCCCGCGGCGAACCGGGAAGGAGCGTTTCATCCACCAACAGCTTGAAGGGCTTTCGGATCATCCAGATTCGTTTTGCCCCGTCGAAGCGCCCCACGACCCGGCCCAGGAAGACCAGGTGAAGGCGCTTTCCCCCCTTCATGGATTCGCTTTCGACGCAGCGCGGGCGCAGGGACCGGGGCAGGAGGCGGCGGAACGCGCCGGATGAGGCGAGAGCCTGATAGGGCTCGTGCAGGGCGAAAGCGCCACGCCTCTTGATTCCCCTCGTCGCCAGAAGAAGACGGCCTCGAACAATCCCCCGAAAACCGCCGCTGATTTTCCGGCGGCGATTGCGCCGGCGGGCGGCGACAACCCGCCCCATGATATCGGAGGGCCGGAGCAGGAAGGGATCGGCCTGAGGATTGTTATCGCCCCGGGTGAGAACCCGGGCCCGGGACCTCAGAACGACCCGATGGACGATATACCCCTCGCCGCCCGGACGGCGAAAAAAAACCACATCGCCGGGATGGACGGGCCGCCCGTGATAAGGTTGGATTTCGAGCATGTCGCCATCCAACAGCGTCGGATTCATGCTCGGCCCGATGTAACCGCTGAGGAGCACGCCTTTTTCACCCGGGCGGACCGGGCCGGCGATCAGCAACCCGCTTTCGTCTTCGCCGAAACGCGCCGACATGGACGAAAAGGGCGCCTCCTTTCGTCTCGACCGGCTTTCATTCATGGGATCGCGGATATCATAGTCAGGCGGCCCCGAAGAAAGCAAGGAAAACCAAAGATGTCGCGGTGATTCAGCTCACCGTCGATCCGTCATAACAGCTTTGGGCGGACGAGCCGATTTGGCAGGCAAAGGACGGGCTGTTTCCATCGGCGCAGCTTGTCGAGACGTTCGTCCCGCTCACACAGTACGATGACGGGGCCTCTCCGCTGGCGCAACTCGACGCGTCGAAATTTCCCGTCGAACACGATTGGACGGCCGCGTTGCCGATCCCGCAGACGTCGTCATCGGAGGACCCGGTGAAACATGTCCGCCCCTTTCCGCTCACGGGCTCGCCGAGTTTTAGAAGGGCCGGGGGATCATAATACGGCCCGGGTTTCGAGGAATCGCTTTTTCCCTTCAT
>CAYPKX010000003.1:2481-9284 GCA_964411395.1 uncultured Eubacteriales bacterium
TTGCCGCAATTATCCGTATTCGCCCCGTTCGTACAGTTCCAATTTCCGCTTCCGTCGACACAAAAATCCGGCGCACCCCCTGGTTGGCAAGGCACGGGTCCGCGAGCTTCCCGGCCCAACGGAACGATCTCAGGGCTCTCATACAACCTTTTGAGATTGATGTCCGCTTGATTGTCGTTCACGAGCAGTCTCCTTAGGCGCGGGCGAGTCAGGCCAATCGGAAAATTATCCCCGTAATTCATTTTTGTCAACACATTCATCGAAAAACCGAAGGAATCATTGCCCGAGAACCAACGCCCGCCTGGGATTAAAAAACGGGCTTACTTCTTGATCGGGAACGGCGGGATCGCCGGCAGGTTCACGTCCTTGGTTTTAAGCTCTTCGAGGATCACTTCGATGCCCTTGTTCAACTGGTCGTCCACTCCCGCGTATTCCCGGGCCGGATCATTGTCGACGACGATATCCGGCTCAACCCCGAAACCTTCCATGATCCACTTCCCTTCCATGTTGTAGGGAGCGAATTCCGGCCGGTTGAGGACGCCGCCGTCGAGGATCGGGAGCGTTCCCCGGATTCCGACGACGCCGCCCCAGGAGCGCTTGCCGATAAGCCGGCCCATCCCGGCTTTTTTAAACCGGTACGGGAAGATGTCCCCGTCCGAAGCGCTGAACTCGTTCATCAAACAGACCTTGGGCCCGAGCATGACCTCGTTGGGATCGGGGCGAGCGGTCGTATCGCGGCCCATTTCGACCATGATCATCTCCCGGCGCAGGCGCTCGAAGACCATCGGCGAGACGAATCCGCCGCCGTTGCCCCGGACGTCGATGATCAGGGCCTTTTTCCGGAGCTGCGGGTAGAAATATTTGACAAACTCGTTCAAACCGTCGAGTCCCATGTCCGGAATATGGATGTAGCCAACCCTGCCGTTAGTGGCCTTGTCCACCTTGGCCATGTTGTCCTGGACCCAGGAGTAGTACACGAGCTTCTGCTCGGTTTCGATCGGGACGATCACGATGTCGCGGCTGCCCTGATCTTCAGGCTTGGCCCCGACCTTGAGGGTGACCTGCTTGCCGACTGTGTTGAGGAGCGCTTCATAGATGTCGGCCATGTCCCGGGTCGACCGGGCGTTGACCGCGAGAATGAATTCGCCCTCCTTGACATTCGCGCCGATTTCGGTCAGCGGGGAGCGCAGGGTCCGGTTCCAGTTCTGGCCGCGGTAAATCTTGTCGATTTTGTAATACCCCGAAGCATCTTTGGAAACGACCGCCCCAAGCTGGCCCACCCGGACTTTGGGCAGGACCGGCAGGTCGCCGCCCCCCACATAGGAATGGCCGACGCTCAGCTCGCCGATCAGCTCGCCGATGACATAAGTCAAGTCGGCGCGCGAATTGGCCGCCCGGGCCAGGGGCAGGTATTTGGCCTTGAGGCCCTCCCAATCCTGTCCGTGCATGTTGGGGGCATAGAAGAAGTACTTCATCTGCCGCCAGCTCTCCAGGAAGATATGCTCCCACTCCTGTTTCAAATTCAGGATCATATCCATCCCCGAAAGGTCGAGGCGGCTTTCCAGCCGGACAGGCCCCATGGGCAAATCGATGATGCCGTACCCGCCGGCCTGGGAAACCAGCATTTTTTTCTGATCGGCCGAAATTTCGTAGCCGTTGACCTGGCCGAGGTCGACTTCCTTCAGGTCGGTCAAGCTGTAGGATTTGAACGTCAGGCCGCCCGGGCCGTCAACGAATTTCTGATAGAACACCCGGTCGCCGACCGAGCCCAGGCCGCCGTAATTGGACGGCTCGACCGGCAGGGAAATCAACCGGTCCTTCAACCCCTCGGGATCGACTTTAACCATGACGCCGGTTTCAGCCGCGGCCGGCTTGGCCTTGTCGGACGGGGCGGGGGCCGGGGCTTCGGCCGTTTTAATCGCGACTTCATCGCTTTTGGGGGCGAACGGCGATTTCGTGTCCGCCGCCAGGGGCAGGACATACACCCGGGACATCGCACCGTAGGAGAAATTGAGCTCGACCTGGCTCAGGGTCGGATTGAAATCCCGGTCGGAAACGAAGAACAGATATTTTCCATCGCCGGAAAACACCGGTTCGTAGCTTTGGTACCAGCCGTCGGTCGCTTCATGGATTTTTCCGCTCTCGAGGGAATAGAGATAGATTTTCGTCACGCCCTCCATTTCGGGCCTGGCGAAGGCGATCCAGCGGCTGTCGGGCGACCAGGAAAACGACCCCATCTCGGCCGGCTTGGCCCGGTCGATCACGGTGACCTGCTTGGTCGCGATATCGAGAAACTGGAGCCGGAAGAGCTTGTCGGTCCAGGCGATTTTCTTGCCATCGGGGGACCAGAGGAAGCCGTACTTATATGTATCGGCCTTGAACGTCAGCTGAACCGGATCGCCGGTCCCGTCCTGGTTCCGGATGTAGATTTCGTCCTCGCCGCTCGCATCCGAGATATAGCCGATCCATTTCCCGTCGGGCGACCACTTGGAGTTGCGCTCATGAACGCCCGAAGAGCCGGTCAGGTTGCGGGTGTTGCCGTTCTTGGCCGGGACGGTGAATATCTCGCCCCGGGCGCCGAACAGGGCTCGTTTGCCGTCGGGGGAAATCTCCCAGTTGGTGATCCGGGATCCGACGTTGACGACTTTGCCCCGGGCCGAAACCTGGTCGTCGGCGATGACAATCGGGACCTTCACGGCTTTTTCCGTCTGAAGGTCGAATCGGTAGATGAATCCGCCGTTTTCAAAGACGACGGCCGTCGGGCCGAGGGAAGGGAACTTGACGTCGAAGTCGGCGAATTGGGTCAGGGCCCGGGTCTGTTTCGTCTTGAGGTCATAGACATGGAGGTTCATCCGTTTGCGCTCGTCGCGGTCGGACAGAAAATAAATCTTCTCCCCGCTCCACATCGGGAAGATGTCGCCGGCTTCGTTGGCGGTCATATTTTCGGTCGACTTGGTCTTGAAGTCGTAGATCCAGATTTCGTCAGTCATCCCTCCCCGGTACCGTTTCCAGGTCCGGAATTCGCGGAAAACCCGGTTGTACGCAATCTTCGTCCCGTCGGGGGAAAAGGAGCAGAAACCGCCGCGCGGCAGGGGCAGGTCGTCGGGCGTTCCCCCCGCGGCCGGGACGAGATAGAGCTGGCCGAGGAAGTCGTTCCACTCCCGCATCCGGCTCCGGAAAACGATCTGTTTCCCGTCGCTCGTCCAGCCCATGACGATGTTGTTCGGGCCCATTCGGTCGGAGACATCATCCCGGCCGAGGGTGGACGTATGGGTCACCCGGCGGGGAATTCCTCCGCCGGACGGGATCACGTAGACATCGCGGTTCCCGTCATATTCGCCGGTGAAGGCGATCGTTCCGCCGTCGGGGGAAAACCGGGCGAACATCTCATAGCCGCTGTCTGCGGTCAGCTTCCGGGCCAGGCCGCCCGCAAGGGGGACGGTATAAAGGTCCCCGGCGCTCGTGAAGACAATGGCGTCTTTCGAGACGGCCGGAAACCGCAGAACCCGCGCTTCGGTCGATTCGGCCGAAATCGAGGACAATCCGATCAACCCGAACAACGCCAGAAAGACATGTGTTTTCTTGACCATGGGGGACTCTTCTCCTTTCGAGATGAAAAAACGCCTCAGATCGAATATACGCAGAGGATCGGGCGGAGGTTGCACCTCAAGGCAGACGTTTTTTTTGGTCCGCCCCGAGCATCGGGACGAATCGGACCATGGTGATCTCCTCTTCAACCGGCCTCCCTCTGACTTTGCGAATGCGGAGAAGCCGCTGAACATCATCCCTTTCGCCGACGGGAATCACCATCCGGCCTCCCTCGGCCAGCTGACCGAAAAGCGCCTCCGGCACCCGCCGGGCGGCGCAGGTGACGATGATCCCGTCGAAGGGCGCTTCTTCGGGCCAGCCGAAAAATCCGTCGCCGGAACGGATCTCGACGTTCGCATATCCCAGCTTTTTCAACCGGACGGCGGCCGTTTCGGCCAAGTCGGGATGAAATTCGATCGAAAATATCCGCGAGGTCAGGAGGGAGAGGACCGCCGCCTGGTATCCTGAGCCCGTCCCGACCTCGAGAACTTTTTCCCCGCCTTTCAACTCCAGACACTGGGTCATCAGGGCGACGATATAGGGTTGGGAGATGGTCTGTCCCTCGGCAATCGGCAAGGGGAAGTCCTCATAGGCCAGGTTGCGGGAGCCGGGATCGACAAACACCTGCCGGGGAATTTTTCCCATGACCTCCAGAACCCGTTTGTCCCGGATGTCCCGGGACGCCAGCTGCCCGGCGACCATGTCCTTGCGGAGGCGGACAAAATCATCCTCCTCGGTTCGGGATTCCGTTCGATTTGAATCCTGCGGTCTGGAACAGAAAACCAGCCCCGCCAGAATCAGGGCCAGAAATCCGGCCGCCATCCCCTGTCCCATGGGCCTATTATATTCCAAATCGGCGCCGGCCAATAAAAACGTTTAAAGATAATTTGTCCTCATCATTGTTTATCCCATTGAATACAAAGACGATAGCTTCATATGTTTATCGATAATATAAGGAAGAGACGCCGCCGGAAATCGTCTAAAGGCACGGAGGTTGTGTTTTTGCTACACTATTCTTCTGTATTCCCCCAGGAGGTTTAATAGATCCATGCGATACCGCGCCTTGATACCCGCCGTCCTTCTTCTGGCGGTCTTGCCCCTGCCCGGCCGTCCCGGACAAGAGGCCGGCACCATCCGGTTGTCCTTGCAAGAATGCATCCAGAAGACACTGAAGAACAACCTCGGCCTGGCGGCCGAGATCCTGTCACCCCGGATCGCCGAAGCCGATCTGGCCCAGGCTAATGAGAAATTCATTCCCACCCTGAATTTTTCCTATAGCCGACAGGATAATATGACCGCTTCGTATTCGTTCCTCGATGCCGCGGGAGCGGCCGTGTCCACCCTCCAGAATGACTACACCTCTCAGCTCACCGAAACCCTTCCGACAGGAGGCTCTCTCTCGATGAGCCTGAACGGAGGGAAGTCGGACACGACCCGTCAGTTCCAGACCATCAACCCCCGTTTTTCCAGCACCCTGCGCTTCAACTTCTCCCAGCCCTTGTTGAAGGATTTCGGCTGGAAGATCAGCCGCCGGGAAGTCATCCTGGCCCGGAACAACCGCGACATCTCCGAGTACAACCTCAGCCAGACGATGGAAGAGTACGTTTATCGGACCAAGAGCGCCTACTGGAACCTGGTCTATACCCGGGAAAATCTGAAAGTCCGGCAGCAGTCGCTCCGGCTGGCCCGCGAGCTCCTGGAGCAAAACAAGGCGGAAGTCGAAGCCGGCACACTGCCGCCCATCGAGATCCTCACCGCCCAGGCCGACGTCTCGACGCGCGAGGCCGACATCCTCGAAGCCGAAGCGGCGGTCAGAAACAGCGAAGACCTCCTCAAAACACTGATCAACCTCCAGTCGGAAAACCCGCAGGCCAACCTGATCCACATCGAACCGACGGACTCGCCGTCCGTCTCCAAACCGGAAGTCGATTTGGATGCGGCTCTGCATGAGGCTTATGAAAACCGCCCCGACCTCCAGGCCACCCGGATCGGGATGAGCACCAGTCAATTCAACCTGTCTTTCGCCCGAAACCAGCTCTACCCGGACCTTCGCCTGACGGCCTCGTATTGGAGCCCGGGCATCTCTGGCACGCAAATTCTCTATGAAAACGGCAATGCCCTTTCCGGAAAAATCATCGGCGTCGTCCCGGCCGGCGGCGACCAGGCCATCAAAGACGCCTTCGCCTTCAAGTATAAAAACTGGTCCGTCGGATTGAGCCTGAGCATCCCCTGGGCACGGTTTTCTCGCGGGCCGCGGTGGCTTCGGCCGGCCTCGAGCTCGAGCAAACCCAGCTCCGGATGAAAAACCAGGAACAACAGATCTTCCTCGAGATCCGGACCGCCGTTCGGACGGTCGAGACTAACTATCTCCGAATCCAGGCTTACAGGATCGCCCGAGAAAACGCGGCCAAAAAGCTCGAAGCCGAGCAGGAAAAACTCAAAGTCGGCTTGAGCACCAATTATTTCATCCTTCAATACCAGCGCGACCTGGCCACGGCCTTGACCAACGAACTGAAGTCCATCGTCGATTACAACGTGTCCATGGCCGGCCTTCTCCGGGCCCAGGGCAAGGGCCTGGAGCTGGAACGCGGCGCCCTCCCGGATGACACCCCGGGACATACGGCGATCGAAAACTAATCCGGAAACGCAGGAGCCATTATTCCCATGAGTCCCAACGAATCCCAGACAAAAGCCAAAATGCCGAAAACGTCCCTCAGCCAGATGATCCGGAGAGCCAAGCTTCCGGTTAAAATCGCCCTGGCCGCCGCTCTGCTCCTTCTCGGGTGGGGCGCCTCTAAGATTTTGTTCCCCAAGGCCGCGGCCGGAGGCGGGCCTCGCGGCGTCACCGTCGCCGTGGAGACCGCGCCGATCGGCCGGGGTCCGATCCGCGACCTGGGCTTGTTTTCAGGAACCTTGATCCCCAAAACCAGCTTCACCGTCGCCACGAAGGTCTCGGGAAAGGTCCGCCAGCTCCTGGTTGATATCGGCGATACCGTCCGCCAGGGTCAGCTCGTCGCCGTTCTCGAAGACGAGGAATACCGGCAGGCGGTCATCCAGGCCGAAGCGGACCTTCGCGTGGCCCAGGCCAATCTGGCCGAAGCCAGAAGCTCCCTGGAAATGGTCAAGCGGGAGCTGGACCGGGCCAAATCGCTCCACGCCAAAGGCATCCAATCCGATTCTCAGCTGGACGCGGCCCAGAGCAAGTACGAGGCCCA
>CAYPKX010000003.1:9294-18886 GCA_964411395.1 uncultured Eubacteriales bacterium
CCAGGATGCCCAAACCAAGGTCAACCAGGCCCAGGAAGCCAACCGGACCGCGGCCCTCGATACGGCCAAGCTGCGCCTCTCCTACACCCAGGTCCGGGCTTCCTGGGATCGGGGCAGCTCCGTCCGGTACGTGGGCGAGCGATTCGTGACCGAAGGGTCGATGCTCTCGACCAACGGGGCGATCATGTCGATCATCGAGCTCCAACCGATCACGGCCGTGATCTTCGTCACCGACCGGGACTCCTACCGGCTTCAACCGGGACAGGAAACGGCCATCATGAGCAGCGCCTTCCCCAATGATTCCTTCACCGGGAAAGTCGCCCGGATGTCCCCGATGCTGAACGAAACCTCGCGCCAGGCCCGGGTCGAGATCGAGATCCAGAATCCGGACGGCCGATTGAAGCCGGGGATGTTCATCACCGCCCAGGTCGAATACACCATGAAAACCGACGCCGTCCTTGTCCCGGTCAGCTCGATCGTCCAACGCAACGGCCAATCCGGGATTTTCCTGGCGGATAAGGAAACGAGCAAAGCCCGATTTATCCCGGTCAAAACCGGGATCACCTCCGGCGACTGGGCTGAGATCGCCGAGCCTGCCGGCCTCGCCGGCGACATCGTCACCCTGGGCCATCACCTTCTGGAGGACGGGACCGGTCTCGTCCTGCCCCAGGCGGAGGGCGAGCCCGAAGCCGGGAAACCGGCCGGAAAGCGAGGCCCCGGAGCGAAACGATGACGATATCCGAATTTTCCATCCGCCGTCCCGTCTTCACGGTGATGATCACCCTGGTCGTCATCGTCATCGGCGTGGTGGCTCTCAGCCGCCTGCCTGTCGACCTGATGCCCGAAATCACCTACCCCACGGTCAACGTCAACTGCTCGTACGAAAACACCGGCCCCGAGGAAATCGAGGAGCTCATCACCCGGCCGATCGAAGAGGCCATGAGTGCCGTCCCCGGCGTCGAAGAGGTCTTCTCGACGTCCTCCGAGGGCAGCAGCTCGGTCCGGATCACCTTCGAATGGGGCACCGACCTGGACGCCATCTCCGACGACATTCGGGAACGGTTGGACCGGATCGTCGGCCGCCTGCCCGAAGATGTCGACCGGCCGTCGCTTCGAAAATTCGATCCGGCCCAGATGCCCATTCTTCAAATCGGCGTCCTGAGCAATCTGGACCCGATCCAAACCCGCCGGATCATCGACGAGCAAATCGTTTACCGTCTCGAGCGCGTGCCGGGCGTCGCCTCGGTCGACGCCATGGGCGGCCGGGAACGCGAGATCCAGGTCAATCTGATGGCCGACAAGATCAAGGCCCTCAACATCCCGGTGGACACAATCACCTCCAAGATCCGGCAGGAGAACCTCGACCTGCCCATCGGCCAGATCGAGAAGGGCAACTACGAAGTCCTTCTCCGAATCCCGGGCGCTTTCACCAATCTCGACCAGATCCGGGACACCGTCGTCGCCTTTAAAAACGGGTCGCCGATCCGGCTCAAAGAGATTGCGACCATCGAAGACACCTTCCGCAAGATCACCCGGGTCGTCCGGATCAACGACACCCCGGGGACTCGAATCGCCATCAACAAGCAGTCCGGCGAGAACACGGTGGCCGTGGCCGAAGGGATTAAAAAGGAGCTGGCCAAGATTCAGGAGGACATTCCTCAGATCGAGCTGATCCTCACGACCGACAGCGCCAAGTACATTCAGCGAGCCATCAACAATGTCGGCTCTTCGGCCGTATACGGCGGCCTTCTGGCCGTTCTCGTCCTCCTCTTTTTCCTGGGCAACGTCCGCAGCACCCTGGTCATCGGAGCGGCCATTCCGATCTCGATCATCGGCACCTTCGCTCTGATCTATTTCGGCGGCTTCACCCTCAACATCATGACCCTGGGCGGGCTGGCCCTGGGAGTCGGGATGATGGTCGACAACGGGATTGTCGTCCTGGAAAACATCTACCGACTCCATGAGGGGGGAATGCCGATTCGCGAGGCGTCCCTGCTCGGCAGCAGCGAGGTCATTTCGGCCATCATCGCCAGCACCCTGACGACGGTCGCCGTCTTCATGCCCATGGTTTTTATCCGGGGGATGTCGGGGATCATGTTCAAGCAGCTGGCTTATGTTGTCAGCTTTTCCCTGATTGTCTCCCTCTTCGTCGCCCTGACCCTGGTCCCGATGCTCTGCAGCCGCTATCTGAAGGTGGAACACGTCGAACACGGGACCATGCCGGGCTTCCACGTCAAATTCGTCCGGATGACCCGCGGAGTCATCGAAAAACTTGAAATCGTCTACCGCCGCATCCTGGAATACGCGCTCGGCCATAAGGCCGTGATCCTGGGAACGGCCGGAGGATTGCTCGTCGTCAGCCTTTTTCTGATCAAGGTCGTGGGCAATGAGTTCATGCCCGCAACCGACGAGGGCGAGGTCCGCGTCAGCCTGGAAATGGAGATCGGGACCAAGCTGGCGATTATGGATGAAAAGATCAAGACCGTTTCGGCGATCATCCGGGAGAAGGTCCCCGAATTGGTCAGCATCGAGGAAAGCGCCGGCGGCGGCGGTTGGCGCAGCGGCGGCAACTCCGGCAACGTCACCGTCAAGCTCGTTCCGAAGAATGAGCGCCGGCGGTCGAGCGAGCAGGTGGCCAACGACCTCCGCCGCGATCTGGCCCAAATTCCCGGCGCCATCATCCGGCCCCGGGCCAGCGGCGGCCAGCAGGGCATGGCCATGCGCGGCGGCGGCGGGACGGAACGGCTCCAGGTCGAAATCCGCGGCTATGACCTGACCATCGCCGAAGACCTTGCCCGGCAGGTCAAGAAAGTCATCGATACGATCCCCGGAGTGACCGACACGCGGATCAGCCGGGACATGGGAAATCCCGAAGAGCTGTTCGACATCGACCGGAAAACCGCGGCCGACATGAAGCTTTCGATCACCCAGATCGGGCGGACGATTCAGACCATCCTGATGGGAACTCAGGCGACCACGTTCCGCGAGAGCGGCCGGGAATTCCGGGTTCTGGTCAAGGTCAAGGACTCCGAGTACATGACGACGGATGAAATTCTGGATCTGACCATGAACAATTCCGAAGGAACGCCGGTCGGGCTTCGCAACGTCGTCAAGGTCCGGTCCCGGAAGGGACCGGTCCGGATCGAGCGGCGGGACCGGGAGCGGGTCATCACCGTCTCCGGCGATATCGCCAACCGGGACATGGGTTCGGTCATCGCGGATGCGCAGAAAGCCCTGAGGACCGTCCCGACGCCCCCAAGCTTCACCATCAGCTTCACCGGGGACTATGAGGAGCAGCAGAAGTCCTTCCGCGAGCTCATGCTGAGCATCACCCTGGCCCTGCTCCTGGTCTACATGATCATGGCCATGCTGTATGAATCGGTCCGCGACCCGTTCATCGTCATGTTCTCGGTCCCCCTGGCGTTCATCGGCGTCGTCTTGATGCTCTGGATCACGGGGACGACCTTCAATATGCAGTCCTACATCGGTTGCATCATGCTCGGCGGGATCGTGGTCAATAACGCCATCCTCCTGGTCGACTACACCAACCTTCTCCGGCGGCGGGACAAGATGCCGCTCCGGGAGGCGGTCATCGAAGCCGGACATCGCCGGCTGCGGCCCATTCTGATGACGGCCATGACGACCATCATCGCCATGGTCCCCCTGGCCATGGCCCTCGGGGAAGGCGCGGAAGCCCAGGCCCCCCTGGCCCGGGCGGTCGTCGGCGGATTGACCAGCTCGACCCTGATCACCCTGGTTGTCGTGCCGGTCGTTTACTACGTGTTCGAACACAAGCGCGAGAAAAAGCGGAACGCGGAGGCTTGAGGCCGAAAGAATCTTCAGCGGGGACGGGAGAAATCCCGCCCCCGTGCTTTCCTGCGTTACTCGCGTGTCGGGCCGACGGCCGAGGCAGGACCCGAAGAGGAAAAAACTTCTTTTTTGTATTTCGGTGATGACCGAATCGTTATCGAATCTTAAGAATATTTAAAAACATTCCGGGATATTTCACAGCTGGAAGCAGTAGGAGAATTTGACGAGAAAGACATTCTCCGGATGGGTATCGAAGAGCCCGTCGAGGTCGCGGCTGAAATCAAACGACCCGACCGGCCGGAAGCCCGTCCGCCCCTGCGACCAGACCACGTAAAGAGCCGAGCCGGGGATATATTCCCAACGCAGGACGAGATTGCTCCGAAACTGGCGGAAGTTGAAGTCCGGCGCGCCGAAGGAATAATCGACGGCTCCGTCCCCGTTTTCATCGACCTGGTAGGTCGATGCGACCGAATTTAAAACGGCGTTTTCGCCGTAGAGACGGAAGCGTTCCTCCGCGTCTTTGGACCGGGAATTCATGATCCGCTTGAAATCGCGGTAGGCCCCCGCCGAAACGAACGGCATCCCGTAGTACTGAACGGTCAGGTCCGGAGTCAGGCAATAGGTCAGCCGGAGCGTCACGGACAGAGTCTCCTGGTCGATCGTCCCGAAGATATACCGGGTTTCCTCTCCGAAGGACCGCGTCCCGATATATTGAAGAATGCTGTGGTAGCGGGAATACGAAGGAGCGAGAGAAACCTGGAAGGCCGAGCTGGGAATCACGGTCAGGCTCGGGGTCACGTTCCAGGAGGTCATATCCCCGTCGCCGCGCCGGGAGGTATTTCCGGAAAGCGAGAAGCGGGTTTTTTTCCGGGAATCGGTCTGGATATAGAACCAGGTGCTGTCTCCCGACGGCCAGAAGAGCGACGGTCCGCCGCGGAGGGCCGAAGACGAGAGCGTGGAGCCCTGGGGATTATAACCGAACCCGACATACCAGTAGTTTTTCAGGTTCAGATTGAAGTTGACGTTCCCTCCCTTGAAGATGTTCTCGCCGCCGAAATTGAATCCCCCCCAGGCGTTGAAATTGACGTTGAACTGGCGGAACGGTCCGAACGGCTCGGTGATCCGGTATCCCGCCCAGGCGAACGGCATGATGACGTCGGTCTGCCGGAGATATCCGGTATCGTTGAGCTCGAGCTCGGGCGAACGCCAGGTCACGCCGGCCATGTACATCCACCGGCCGCCGCCCTGTTTGCCGATTTCAAAATTCCCGCCCGTTCCCGAGAGCGACATCCGGCCCGGCTCCACGCTGAGATAACCGGCGTCGGGCCTTTGAAAATAATGAACCGAGGAGATCTGGGTATTGAGAATCGCCTCTTCCGTTCCCCGGACATGGCTGGCGATGGCTTTGAAGCTCAGGTAATAGTTCCGGTTTCCCCAGCTGTGGGAGAAATCGATTCCGCCGGAATAGGCCGCCCGGTGGAGGGCGTCGTAGGCCCCTCCGTCCCGTTCCCGGTTGACGGCGGTGAGCATGGCCCCCAGCACCGTCGCCCCCGCGTTCCAGTCTTTCTGAGCCCGGAGAGCCAGATAATTGGTCAGGGGTTCGACAACGACATTGTCTTCGGCTCCGGCCAGAAAAGTGGCCGCGCGTTCCCGGGCCGTGACGCTTTCCAGCACGCCGATCGAAAAGCCCGACTTGGTTTTTCCCGTCAGCTTGAACGCCCCGAGGATCGTCGTCGCCGCCGGCATATCCATATATCCGTCCACCGCGGGCGAAAGCTGCGGGTAACGGCCGATGCGCCGGGAATAAAAGAGATTATCATCGGCGAAATCGCCGTCGCCGCTCATGAGCCGGTAATCGAAGATGTTCCGGCCTTCAACGAAGAACGGACGTTTTTCCTGATAGAACGTCTCGTAGGCCGTCAGGTTGACAACCGAGGGGTCGGCCTCGACCTGGCCGAAGTCGGGATTGACGGTGAAGTTCATCGTCAGATCGCTGGTCACCCCGAGCTTGCCGTCAAGGCCGCCCATCAGCCGCTGGTCGCTTCCGGTCGCGAAGGGATTGCCGGGCACGGCCCGGGCCGAAAGCAGGCTGCCGACGGCGTAGGGCATGATTTCGACCTGATGAGGGGCGGCCAGGCCCTCGAGGCCCGTCAAATCGCCGAACATATGGACAAAGCCGGGGGCGTTTCTGGGGATCGGCTGCCATTCCGAAGTCTCATTGGCTCGGAAAAGCAGCCGGCGGACTTGGAGGCCCCAGATTTGCTCCTCCTTGGCCCCGAACCGGAGCTGGGAGAGAGGAATGCGCATCTCGACCGACCAGCCCTTGTCATCCGTGGATACGGCGGTTTCCCAGATGGGATCCCAGCTCATGTCCTCCTCGCCGTTGGAGGACTGGCCATTATTGACCATGAGCTGGTCGGATTTGACGCCGGCGGCGTTGACCGAGAAGACAAAAGCCGTCAACCGGTCGTAGAGGCTGTCGAAACCGATCGTGACCGTGTCGCCGCCGGCTTGATCCCGGCGGGAAAGGCGTTTTTCGATCGCCGCCGCCTTGGAGTCCCGAGCCCGGATGCCGACATAGACGAATTTTTCGTCGTAGAGGATCTTGAATGTCGTCGGTTCCGACGGTTCTCTCCCCTCATACGGGTCCCGTTGGACAAAGCCGCCTTCCCAGACGGCCCTGTCCCAGGCTGTTTCGCCGAGGAGGCCGTCGATGACGGGAACCGAATCGCCCGCCCGCGACGCCTTGTAGGATTTCCGGACCGGATCGACGGTCTTTTGGGCCGAATCCTGAGAAAAAAGGAATTCGGTCCCGAGAAAAAATAAGGTCAGAAGGCCGGCCCAAGCGCATCTCTTTCGACGGATTCTCATGTTCGTCCTTTTGAGTCGGAATTCAAGGCACCCAAAGAGAATACTCACGCCGGGATAAAAAGGTTGACGGGAACTTTTTGCTCCGGGTCAACGTATTTTCCGGTGACGGAAGGAAACAGGATATGACCAAGCCTCAGCGGAGGATCGATATGAAAACAGGTTTTAGAAGATGCGGAATATGGGCCGCCGCGGCCGCCATCGGCCTGGCGGCCGCACCGGTTTTTGCCGCCCTGAAAACGCTCGAGCTGTCGTTGGCCAAAAAAGCCCCGGTCATCGACGGCCGGATCGAAGCCGGGGAATGGGACGGCGCCTACAAGATGACCGAATTTAAAACCTTCCAGCCGGATTACGGCAAGGACCCGAGCCAGAAAACCGAGGCTTATTTCCTCTATGACGCCCACAACCTGTACTTCGCCTTCCGCTGCTTCGACAACGAGCCCTCCAAGATCAAGGCCTCGCTGTCCAAGCGCGACGACATGTTCGCCGATGATTTCGTCGGGATCATTCTGGACACCTCCAATACGATGCAGAGCGGCTACGGCTTTCTGGTCAATCCCCTGGGCATTCAGGGCGACGGCATCATGAGCATCGACGGAAACCTTCAGGGCGATCAGGACTTCGTCTGGGACAGCAAAGGGCGTCTCGACGACCAGGGGTACGCCGTCGAATGCCGGGTTCCGCTCCAGAGCATCCGCTTTCCCGCCGGGGAGACCGTCACCTTCCGTCTGGGATATTTCCGCCAGTTCGTCCGGACTTCAGAAGTCGCCAGCGCTCCGCCCGTCTTCCCGGACAAGGGCAGCATCATCGCTCAAACCCAGCCGGTCGTCGTGTCCGGCCTGAAATTCAAGCGGGTCGTCGAGCTCTTGCCGGCGCTCACCTACAGCAACCGCCTGGCCGCCGACGGAGGCGAACTGCGGCGGGACGAGCGGCTGACGGACCTCAGCCTGACCGCCAAGGTCGGGCTGACATCGGACCTGACTCTGGACGGAACGATCAATCCCGACTTCAGCCAGGTCGAGGCGGACGCCGGCCAGGTCGACGTGAACCTCCGGTATCAGCTCTACTACCCAGAAAAACGGCCGTTCTTCCTCGAGGGCAACGAGATCTTCGCGATCTCGGGAAATACGGAAGAAGCGCCGCTTTATGCCTTGCTCCATACCCGGACAATCGCCGACCCGGATTTCGGCTTCAAGCTTTCGGGCAAGCTCGGGGTGCGCAATTCCGTCGCCGGCATCTTCGCCCGGGACAACCAGCCGGGAGCGGCGGATGCCCGACCCTCCTTCTCCATTTTTCGCCTCAAGCACGCTTTAAAAGACGACTCCTACGTCGGCGGCTTTTATACCGGCCGCTATTCCGAGGGAGGATACAACCAGGTCGGCGGAGCCGACGGCCGCATCCGCCTGAACTCGACGACCACGACCGAATTCCACCTTTTCGGCTCGTTCACGAAAAATCCGGAGGGCGGAGCGGTCCTTTCCGGACGCGCTCTGGGTCTTCGTTACAATTGGGGAAATCGCAACGCGATGCTGGATCTCGGCTACCAGGACGTCTCCCGGAATTTCCAGGTGGACACCGGTTTTCTCGAGCGGACGGGCATCCGGCGCCTGGCCGCCTTCGGGATGCTGATGTTCTATCCCAAATCCGGATTCATCCAGAGGATCGAGCCGTTCTACTGGTCCTACCACTTGTACGACACGACTTCGGACATGTTTGAAACCTTCAATATGTTCGTCCTCCGCTTCCATCTCCCGGGTCAAACCCAGGTCCGGTTTGAAGGCATCCTGGGCAACGAGGTCTATGAAGCCCGGCGCTTCGGCCGGAGCGGAGCCGGCATCCGTTTCAATTCCCAGCTCACGAAGCACCTGTTCCTCAATGCCTTCTACCGGCGGATGGGATCCATTCTGTATGATCCCGACGACCCGCTTCAAGGCGACGGCAACCGGGCCAGCGCCGGGATGAGCTTCCAGCCGACCGACCAGCTGGCCTTCCTCGTCGACCTGACCTATTCGGATTTCACCCGGCGGTCGAACAAGGAAAAGCTCTTCGACTACCTCATTTTTCGCAGCCACAACACCTTTCAAATCAACACGTATCTTTTTCTTCGGGCCATCGCCGAGTACAATACCTACTATAAGCGTTGGACGGTCGACACCCTGGCCTCGTTCACTTACATCCCGGGGACGGTCGTCTACGTCGGATACGGCTCGGCCTTTCAGCGGGTCCGCTGGGACGGCGAAGACTATATCGCCTCGGACCGCTACCTGGAGACCAAACGCGGCTTCTTCTTCAAAGTCAGCTACTTGTGGCGCTGGTGAAAGCAAAAGGGTCAGGTCTTAACTTTATATCCAATTTGAATAGACCTAACCCCGCTCGTGCCAGGTCTGAGCAGAAAATATATAAAGTTAAGACCTGACCCCTTTGCTTTTTCCGCTAAAAGCGGATATCGTTCCTCCACATGCGCCGTCAAAAAAGAAAAGGGCCGCACCTGTTCGTTTGGCTGTTCATCGCCGCTTTGTTCGCCGGAGCGCCCCGGACCTCGGCCGCAGTCATCATCGACCACCGGCATACCGACCTGTCTCAAGTTCCGGCCGCCTGGATCAATCAAGCCAAAGCGAACCTGAGGATCGCTTACCAGCATACGTCTCACGGCAGCCAGCTTCCGACCGGCCTGACCGCCATCAGAACCTTCCTCGGCTCGCCTTACGATTACACATACTCCACGAGCGGATACGTCGCCGACCGGTTCCTTAACGACTACGGCATCGCCGGGGCCGGCGATCTGGGCAATCCCGACTTCACCGCCTGGGAAGCCGCCACCCGAAACCTGCTCAACCGAGCCGGAGGCTGCAACCGCAATGTGGTGATGTGGTCCTGGTGCGGTGGTTGCTCCGATAACACTGAGCAAGGTATC
>CAYPKX010000003.1:18896-30929 GCA_964411395.1 uncultured Eubacteriales bacterium
CTGGTGCGGCCAGGGTTCCGGGGCGACGGCCAATGACATCCAAACGTACCTGGGTCTCATGAACCAGCTCGAGATGGATTTTCCCGGCATCACCTTCGTCTATATGACCGGCCACCTGGACGGCTCAGGCACGGCCGGGAATCTCAATCAGCGGAATGAACAAATCCGGGCGTTTTGCCGGGACAGCAATAAAGTGCTGTTCGATTTTGCCGACATCGAGAGCTACAATCCCGAGGGAGCCTATTTTCTCAACCTCGGAGCCGACGACGCCTGTAATTACGGCGGCGGGAACTGGGCCGCGCAGTGGCTGGCGGCCAACCCGGGGAGCGTTTTAGCCCAGATCGTGAACTCCTGCGGCAGCTGCGCCCATTCCGAGCGTCTCAATTGCGTCCTTAAGGGCCGGGCCTTGTGGTGGCTCCTGGCCCGGCTGGCCGGTTGGGACGGCTCCGGCTCGGCTCCAACCCTCTCCCTGACCTCGCCCAACGGCGGAGAGGGCTGGACAGGCGGTTCGACGCATGAGATCGCCTGGACCGCGACCGGCACGATCGCCGGCGTAAAAATCGAATATTCGACGGACAACGGCGCCGCCTGGACGACGATCTCGGCTTCAACGAACAGCACCAGCCCGTTTTCCTGGTCTCTCCCGGCGATCGACTCGAGCGCCTGCCTCGTCCGGGTGAGCGAAGCGGCGACGGGAACTCCGGCCGACACGAGTGACGCGCCGTTTACGATCACGGTGACCGCCCCGATTATCGGCCTGTCTCGAACCCGGGTGAATTTCGGAACGGAGCAGTTTCAGACGCCGACGCCCCCGGAGGCGGTCTCCATTTCAAACTCGGGGGCGGGAACGCTCGATTGGACGGCGGCGGCCTCGGAGAGCTGGCTCTCGGTCGCTCCAGGGAATGGAACCGGCGCCGGAACCCTGACCATCGGCGTAACCGACAACAGCCTGTCCCCCGGAACCTACACCGGAAGCGTTGCGGTGTCCGACCCGGGTGCAGCGACACCCTCCCGGGTTCTCTCCGTTTATTACACCGTTTATCCGACCGGAGCGAGCGGGCCGCCCTTCGGAGCGGTCGACTCACCCGAGGCGGGTTCCACCATCAGGTCCTCAATCCCGGTCACCGGCTGGGCCCTGGACAAGGTCGGCGTGCAATCGGTCAAAATCTACCGGGGAACGAGTCTGTCCAACCGGGTGTTTATCGGTGAGGCCGTCGTCGTGGATGGCGCCCGGCCGGATGTCGAAGCAGCCTATCCAACCCATCCCCAAAACGGAAAGGCCGGTTGGGGCTACATGCTTCTGACCAACATGCTTCCCGGCGGAGACGGGGCTTGCACGCTCCTGGCCTACGCCATCGACCTGTACGGCCGGGAGGTCCTCCTCGGCACCCGGGCCGTCACCGTAGACAACGCAAGCGCGGTCTTGCCCTTTGGCGCGATCGACACTCCCGCCCAGGGAGGGATGGCCACGGGAGCCGCCTATCTCAATTTCGGCTGGGTCCTGACTCCCCAGCCGAATTCGATTCCGGTCGACGGCTCGACGATCACGGTCTGGGTGGACGGATTGCCCCTCGGTCACCCGGTCTACAATAACTATCGAGCGGACATTGCCGGCCTTTTTCCGGGATACCTGAATTCCGGCGGAGCGATCGGATATTTCCCCCTCGACACTTCGGGTTATTCGAATGGCATTCACACAATCCAGTGGAGCGCCATGGACTCGGCGGGCAACGTGGACGGGATCGGGAGCCGGTATTTTTCCGTCCAAAACGCGGGGGGATCCCCCGCCCCGAACGCGGTTTCCGGCTCGGGCCGGCCGGTTTTCGGTTCCGGCCTCCTTCGGCCGGTCGGGCAAGCTCCCGTCTACCTCAAACGCGGGTTTGCCGACGATTCGTCGGCCGAAACCGCTTATCCCGAGGCCGACGGCTGGATACGAGTGGAGATTCCGGCCGTGACCTGGATTGCGGTCGGCTTGAATCGGCCCGAAATGGACGAGAACGATCCGGCCCGGCTCGCACGGATTCAGCGGGAGGCGGCCGGGATTTCCCCGAGCGCGGGACGATATGAGGCCCGGGCCCTCGTCGCGGAAGAGGATCGTCCGCTTCCGGTCGGGGTCTCCTTCGATTCGATAGACGGTGTTCTTTACTGGCAGCCGGGACCCGGATTCGTTGGCGAGCATCGGTTTGTAATCACCGACGGAAAAACCGGCGCGCAATACCGGATCGCAGTGACGATCAGATAATCGGGCGAATCGAATCCAAGTCCTCCGGCTCTCTTCCCTATTGCCTGGTTAGCTCGGTAGCGGCCGCCATACGAACATCGAGATGTAACGCCTCAGAGAAGAGGCTTGACGATCGGAACGAACATCGTCCGGTTCAGGGCGCAATGGAAAAGGATCAATTGGAGTCATTCTTTTGCGCCGTCCAGGCCACCGGAGGCTGGAGGGTGACCGATCCGGCCGCAGCCGTCGGCGACGAAAAACTTCCGTGGACAGAGACCGAGATCACGATCGTTGGCCCGTTTTCCTGCACCGGCGGGTTGATCTTCAAATTAAAGCCATCGCCGGAAATCGTCGCATGATCAGAGGACGCATAAGAGATCACGTCATTGAAGGCGTTGCGAAGATCAACGCAGAATGACGTGACGGAATTTCCCGTGACGGTAAAGGAAACCGCCAGGCCCGCCGCCGTCGTTCCGGTCCAGTCCCCCTGGTAGGTTGAGACCGTCGGTTCAGGCGTCGGTGTCGACGGGCCGACAAGGCTTTCACAACAGAGAGCGGACATCATCAGAAAAACCGCGATCAGCGGATGAGCGGCTTCACTTTTCATAAAGCCGCCCCGCCTTGAAGTCTTATTCGAGATTGGTCCTCCGGCCGACCAGGTCGCTTCATTCGTCTCTCCCATGATTGTCGCAACTCCTCCCCCGGCTTCAAGCCGGACGATTTCGGTCAGGACCCGCTTCTCGATTCGAATTACCGGATCGTAAAGGAGGATGTCGCCGGAGGCGTCGTCGCCCCGCCGGGGACTCCGGCCGTCACGTAGAGCGTGTAGGCGCCCGCGGGAAGGTCGCCGAGGGCGATTTCCAGCCGGGCCACCCGGGTCGGTCCCATCATGACCTGTTCGACTGCGGTCACGGAGAGTTCCGTCCGCGGTTCGCTTCCCGCGTGCTGGGCCCAGGCCGTGAATTTGACGTCGTCCTTGTCCCCGGTGCTTCCGCAGCGGATCGCAGCCTGGATTTTTTGAGTTCCCAGGAGAATATCGCCTGTCCGCGGGAAATACTTCTGCGGATCGAAGTTATAAAAGGCTCCCAGCGTCAGCTCCGGCGTCGGGCTGATCCCGTACAGGTTCCGGCCCTCTTCCAGCAATAAAAGCGGGTCCGTCCACGGCCCCGAGACTTCGGCGATATCGAAACGGGCCTGCCCCAAAGCCGTTCGACCTGTCTCCCCGTTTCTGAGGATCAATCGGGCCTCGTATGAGCCGGCCTGTTTCAGCGGCAGCGCCAGATGGAGAAACAATCCCTCCCGTCCGGCCGGAAGGTCGCCGAGGAAAAAGCGCTTGATGGCGACGTTATTTTTCTGGCTGTCCGTCAGGAAAATCACCGCTTCCGTTTTCTTCTTTAGGTATTCCCCCATGGAATCGGACGGAAGAGCGGCGAAAGCGGAGAAGAGATTGATTCCATCGCCCCGGACGGGAACCGGGACGAAGGCGAAGGTGTCGATGACCGTGGTCTGGGGCGTCTCCGTCAGCGCGACATCCAAAAGCTGGAGGAGCTTCTCGAATTCCGACAGCTCCTTGTAGGGTTTGGGATTGGAATATCCCGGCTGGGCTTGGACATCGACGCCTTTCCGGTTCACCTTCACTTTGATCTTGTGATATTCGCCGTCGGCGGCGGCGGAGGCTGTGTAACCGAGAATATAATAAGCCCCGGTCACGTTTTTCATGTCGGTCACGGCGTCGGCCTGATTCATCGTGTTGTGATAGTACTTGCCCCCGGTCGTGGAGGCGAACTGCCGCAGCGCATCATCGCCCTTCATTTCCCGCATGGAAAACGAGGTGTCGTCGTCCACGGCGACCGACGCCTCGGAGTAGGTCTGGGCGGTGTTGAAGGAATAGACCGGACAATTGGCCGCTTCGAATTCTTCCAGCATTTCGGTATAGGCATCCCGGGCGGCCGATTCGGGCATGTTGGCATCCATCTGGCTGAGGTAAGCCCCCATGGAATCGGCATCGCCGAAGTTTTCCTGAACGGCGATATTCTGGGCCTTCCGCCCGTACAGGAGCTGGCGGGGAACGCCGTTGGAGAAAAACAGGATATTCTTGTTTCCCGGGATCAGGCGAAGAGTCCGGGCCAGGTTTTTCAAGGCTCCGGTGAAATTGATGACCTGGGTGACGGCGCCGGATTTCTGGTCGGAAGACAGCGAGACACGGCTTTTGACCAGCTGTTCAAAAAAGGGATCCGCGGCGACCGTCGATTCCCTGCTCCGGTCGGCGTTTTCGGCCAGGTCGACGTTCAACTGGACGATATAATAATCCATCAGGCTTTCGGCCCGGCCGGTCAGCTTTTTCAGTCCGAAAGCGTCGATGAGCTCCCGGACTTTCTTATGGTCCGTCGACAAATACTCGAGAATCGACAGGCTGCGCTGGACGGAACACGTCACCAGGCCGACTTCATCGCCGGGCTGGAGAGCCGTATCGATGAATTGGATCGCCGCTTCCTTGGCTTTTTTCAAGCCGTTCGGATTCATATACGCAAAATCAAAGACGAAAAAGAACTTCCGGGTCAGCGGCCGGGCGGCCGTCGCTGAAACGACCGCTCCGCCCGCTTCGCTCCCGTAATTGTGCTTTTCGAGATAGTCGATCTTGACGACCTTGTTCCCGTCCCGGACCTCGAAATCGGCCGGGGTCAGATCCATGATCGGGTTTCCTTTCCGGTCCGTCACCGCGACCTGAATGAGCTTGGTTGTGACGTTGACCTCGACTTTGATGGGTTTCTGCTGAATGTCCTGGGCCGAAAACGTCGCCGCCGTCCCGGCCATCAGACAAAACGCGGCCAGTCCGACGCCGCCTCTCTTGAATTTTCTCATGTTTCCTCTCCCCTGTTACAATCCGACGACTTCAAATGCTGCAAACCTTATGCCAAGTCGGGAAAAGGGAAGGTTCGGGCCGGACCGTCCTCGATCCGGGACGAAACGCCGATCGGATGTCCTTTCGGGGTGACACACGCCCGGACAGGAAAAAGATTTTCCGACCGCAACCCTTTCCATCGGCATGGCCGGTACTATATATCCGAAAAAAGAAAAATTCAAAGGAAAGACGGTTTGGACGCTCCCCTCGATTACCGGCCGTAAAGCTCGATCGTCGCCCGACGCGAAGACGGGGCGAGTTTCCGGTAACGGAAAATCACCTCCCGAATATCGCGGGAATTGCCGGGAAGATTGATATACAACCGGTCGTTCCCCGTGTTCAACCGCTGGCGGTCGGCGGCGTCATAGGATCTTCCATTGAAAAAAACGACCCGGATGTCGTAGATTTCGACCGGACTCATCCGGGCTCTGACCAGAAGCTGGCGCATCGGTCCGCGGGCCCGGGAAATGACGATGGAATCCCGATCGAGGCCGAAGTTGACTTCCCGGCTCCCGAGGCGAATCCATCGGGATGAATACGCGGAGCCGGAATACCCGGGATCGTACGTTCCGCCCGGACCGCCGACGGGGACAGGGAAGCAGGCGGCGAGAAAGAGAACAAGACCAGCCAAGCCGGCAAAGCGAAACCCGTTGTTCCCGACCTTCATGAGGTCCTCCTTTCCGTTTCTCCACTCTCTATATGCAGCCGGACAGACGCCCGTGTCAAGAAATCCGAATCGGCCCAAGGGAGCACGATTCGAATCGTCGGGCCGGCTCTCATCCGGAAGGCTGAGTCCGGAATCACGGCCGGGAAATCCGGTCGAGGTGGTCCAGCTCATCGCGGGTCAGGACGAAAGACATCGCTCCGGCGTTGGATACGGCCTGAGACGTTCGCGTCGCTCCGGGGATGACGACGACCATGTCGCCGTGAAAGCTGAACAGCCAGTTGAGGGCAACCTGGGCCGGCGTCGCCCCGTGACGCCCGCCGATCTCCTTCAAGGCCTCGATGACCGGGCGGGTCTTAGCGAGGGCGTCCTTCCGGTAGATACCCCGGTATCGGCGCATTCCGGAAATCTCCTTGATTTTCGCCGGATCGTCGTGGAAACGGCCGCTGAGAACGCCCTGGGACAGGGGAGAGTAAGCGATGATCGATATTCCAAGCTCCCGGGCGGCATCGAGCACGCCGTTGGTTTCGATCTTCCGGTTGATGAGGCTGTAGGAGACCTGGTTGGCGGCAAGCGGCAGTCCCTTGTCGGCGAGAAGGCGGTGGGACTCCCGCATTCTCGCGGCGCCGAAATTCGAGACGCCGATGGACCGGATCCTGCCCGAGGCGGCCAATCCGGCCATGGTCTCCATTTGTTTCCGGGTCGAGGAAAACGAGGCCGGATTGTGAATCTGGTAAAGGTCGATCGGGTACGGCGCCAGACAATTCAGCCGTTCGTCGATCGTCCGGGACATATGGCCCGCCGTCCGGAAAACCGGCATCCACTTGGTGGCGATGATCAGCTCGCCGGGCTTTTTCCCCGCTTTCTGCAGAACCCGGGAGAGCTCCTTCTCCGATTCTCCGTTGCCGTAGGCTTCGGCCGTATCGAACCAATTAAGGCCGCCGTCCAGAGACGCGGCGATAATGCCCTCGATCTCCTCGGAGGCAAGCTTCGGCCAGTACTTGTTCCAGCCGCGGCGCTGGCTGAATTGCCAGCAACCCAGGCCGATCGGGGTAACTCGCAGATCCGATTGTCCGAGCTTGCGAAGCGTCATCGCCATGAGGTTGCTCCTCCCCGAAGAAATCGCCGGACGCTTTCAGCCGTCCAGATGCTGTTTCAGCTGATCCCTGTCTCCGTCGGAAAGCCGGGTGAAGCACACGCCCATGCCCTGAAACGGCCGATTCCAGGCGACCCGGGCTTCGCCGACGATCGCCCTCTCCGGGTCGCTTCCCGGCAGACTGAAACGGAAAAACAATATCGTCCCTTCGGGCAGGGGATTGATCGTGTCGATGTAAAAACCGCCCTCCGACAAATCGCTGATCCGCCCCTCGAAGCTCATCCCGGCATGCTCGAAGACGACCTCGGTCAGACTCGAATTTCTTCTCTCTCTTCTTTTTTCGTCGGCCATCGTCCGTATCCTCCGACGCTCCCGGCCCCCCTTTGAGAGAAAGTATAACCCAATCCGGGATCGCTTGTCTTGACTTTGCCGGGGAAATACGAAACAATTTTCGCGGGTTTTTATGTCCAAGATTTTATCCCCGTCCCATTCGGCGAGTCCCGGCCTGCTGCGGTTGCTCCACGACGTCCTGGGAGACGGCCTCCGCCGGGAAAAACGTTCTCTTTTTCTCGGCTACCTGTTCGCGATGCTCGCCGCCGTCGCTTTTCTCTTCTCGCCCTTGTTCACCCAGAAACTCATCGATCAGGCTCTTCCGGCCCGGGACAGGGGGTTGGCCCTGACCTGTCTCAGCGCGGCCGCCTTGAGCATCGTCTTGTACATGATCCTCAACCTGATCAAGGCTCATTTCTGCGCGACGGCCGCCGAACGCATTTTTCTCAACCTGCGGAGACGGCTCCTGCAAACCATCCTCCGCAAGCCGATGGCTTTTTTCTCCCGCTTCGAAAAAGGCGATCTGGTCACCCGGCTGTCCACCGACCTGGACAGCCTGGCCGGGACGCTTTACGACAAGGTCCTGATCACCTCGACGTTTATGGCCGTCTTTCTGGTCAATTATCTCGTCATGCTCGTCTGGCACTGGCAGCTCGGTCTGGCGGTTCTGGCCGCCCTGCCGGCTTACGTTCTGTTTCTCCGGTTGATCAGGCCCGGCCTTTTCCGCTCCACCGCCGCCGCCCGGGACGCGCTTTCCGTCCAGAACGACACCCTGCTCGACATCATCGCGGGGTTCCGGGAAATCCGGCTTTTTCAACAGGTGATTCCCGCGGTCAAAAGGTTCGAACGCCCGGCTGAAGAATTCACCCGGCAGAGCATCCGGGCGGTGAAGCGGGCCGATACCGCGCTCATCGGAAGCGAGGGGATCGGCAATCTGATTTCCCTTCTGCCCTTCCTCGTCGGAACGTTCCTCATTTTTCGGGGCGATCCGACGATCACCGTCGGCGTTCTGATCGCCTATGATTTTTATATCGTCTATTCGATGTACGTCCTGTTCTACCTGATCTCCGGGATCGCCGCCCTGGTCCGGGAGGAGCCGCTGATCCTTCGCCTGAAGGAGATCCTCGATTACCCGGAAGAGGCGTCGGGTGAAATGACCTCGCCGGATAAAACCCCCGATTCGACCCGCCTCGAATTCGAGGCGGTCACCTTCGGATACCGGCCGGACGCGCCGGTTGTCCGCGATTTCCGGTTGACGGTCGAACCCGGGGAAAAAGTCGCCTTCGTCGGCCCGAGCGGCAGCGGCAAGACGACCTTGATGAACCTCCTGACCCGTCAGCTTCGTCCCGACGCGGGAGAAATCCGGCTCGGCGGCGAGCCGGTTTCCGGCTATCCCCTGCCGATGTACCTGCTTCATTTCGCTTATGTTCCCCAACAGCCCCACCTGTTTAAAATCAGCCTCAAGGACAACATCTCCTTCGGCTGGTACGACAGTCCGATGGACAAGATCGTGGCTTGCGCCAAGACCGTCCAAATCCACGAGGCCATTGAACGCCTCCCCGACGGTTATGATACGATCTTCGGCCTGAAAGGAATGAACCTCTCCCGCGGGCAAAAACAGAGAATCGTCCTGGCCCGGGCTTTGATTCGCGATCCCGGGATCATCATCCTGGACGAGTTCACCTCATCGCTGGATCGGGAGACCGAGCAGGAGATCCTGGATGACATCATCCGCATCTTCGACCGTCAGACCGTCCTCTGCGTCACCCATTCCCCGGCCGTGGCCTCGGCCTTTCCCCGGATCATCGAACTGAATCCGGTCGGAAACAAACCCGGCCGATGAAGCCGACGGCGCCGGGGCAGGACCGATGAAAAGCAACGGACCGATTCGCGCCGGCGGAAGCGATTACCGGTTCCCCCTCTTTCTTCCCGACGGAACGATGGGCGTGGTCCGGAACCTCGATTCGGCCGATCTCCGGACCGTCGGAACGGAAGCGGTTGTCGTCAACACCTACCATCTCCTGAGCACGCCGGGGGCGGACGTTCTGAAAAGCGCCGGCGGCCTTAAAAACCTGATGCGCTTCGAGGGGTTGGTCGTTACCGACAGCGGCGGCTGGCAGTGCTTCTCCCTGATTCACCGGGCCGGCGGCCGGGGCAGGATCACCGACTCCGGCGTGGTCTTCCCGATCGGCGGCGGAAAAAACAAGCTGTTTACGCCGGAGATCTCGGTTCGGGCTCAATTCGACATCGGCACGGACGTGGTCGTCTGTCTCGACGATTTCACCGACCCGGCGGCCGGGCCGAAGCGTCTTCGGGAAAGCGTGGACCGGACGACGCTCTGGGCCCGAAAAAGCAAAGAGGCCTTCGACCGAATCCTCGAAGAACGGGCCGGAAGCGGCGCCGCCCGGCCTCTTCTTCTGGCCGTGATCCAGGGGGCTTTCGACCTGGAGGCCCGCAAGCGGAGCGCCGCGGAACTCATTGCGCTGGGCTTTGACGGCTACGGGTACGGGGGTTATGTCGTCGAAAACGGCCGGTTGAACCTCGACCTTTCGGCCTATGTCGCCGGCCTTATCCCAAAAGATAAGTTCGGTTTCGCCCTCGGCATCGGCCGGCCCTGGGACATCGCCGCTCTCTGGGAGATGGGCTGGGAAATGTTCGACTGCACCCTCCCCACCCGGGACGCCCGGCACAAGCGCCTTTATGCCTTCCGGGAAGATCCGCGCGAGCTGGGACTCGCGGCCTTGAAAAATCCGGAGAGCTATGAATACCTTTATCTGCGGAAGGAACAGCACGCCAAGGATTTTTCGCCGATCAGCCGTCACTGCGACTGTCCCGTCTGCGTCCGGGACTCGCGCAGCTATCTCTTCCACCTCTTCGACATCAAGGACGGTCTCGCCCTCCGCCTGGCCACTCTCCACAACCTGAGGACGTACCAGCTCCTGATCGAACGCCTTCGGGTGCTCGGCACGGCAAATCCCGGCGGCGGGAATCCGGAATGATCATTACGGGCAAAACCGTCGCCGGCGTGATGGACGCCCCCATCCCGAAGGTCAAAGAACTCGCCCGCGGAAAGCGGGGCGTCCTGTCCTTCGCCCAGGGTCTGCCCTGGTTCGGACCGCCCGGGGCGGCCCTTGCCCGCACTCTGGAACGGCTGCGCCGGGGGGAAGGCGATTCCTATGGAGATGTCCCGGGCCGGGAACGCCTTCGGGATCTCATCGCCGAAGATCAAAAAAGACGCGGCTTCTCCGAAGCCCGAGCGGAGACAATCTGCCTGACGCCCGGAGCGAATCAAGCCGTATACCTCGCCCTCGCCGTCCTGGCCGATCCGGGGGACGAAGTGATCCTCTTCCGACCCTATTACTTCAATAACTTGATGGCCCTCCAGCTGCTCGGCCTCCGCCCGGTCTTCATCGACACGGCGGCCGGAGCAGACTTCGATCCGGCGGCGGTGCGCCGGAAAATCAGCCGCCGCACCCGGGCCCTGATCGTCATTTCCCCCCATAATCCGACCGGAGCCGTCCTGGACAGAGGGGCGCGGGACGAACTCCTCCGCCTCTCTCGCGAACACGGATTCGCTTATCTTTCCGATGAGGCCTATCGGGATTTCGCTTGGGAAGGAAACCATGTCTCCGGCCGGACCGGAGGGGCGGAGGACGCGGTCGGGATCCATTCTTTTTCCAAATCGTTCGGGATGGCCGGTTGGCGGCTCGGCTTCATGATCGCGCCGCCGGACGTCATCTCCGGGGCGATCAAGGCGGCCGACACGCTCCATATCTGTCCGCCGATCCCGGCTCAGATTTTAGCCGAAGAAGCCCTGGCGGCCGATCCGGCTTATCCCGAAAAATTCCGAGCGGACATGCGCGAGTCCCGCGATGTCCTTGTCTCCGCCCTTCGGCGTCTCCGGGACCAGGGGCTGGCCGACAATCCGCGAAGCGCCGGCGGTTTCTATGTCTTTCTCCGCCTCGCGCCGGTTCACGCTCAAAGCGGCTGGAATATCGCCCGGCGTCTGATCGAAGACCATGCGGTCGCCGTCGTCCCGGGAGAGGCTTTTGGAATGAATGAGGAGCCGTATGTCCGGTTGAGTTACGGCAACATCCGGGCAACCGAGATGCCCCAGGCGGCGGCCCGCCTGGCGGAAGCGCTGGGCGAGGTTCTGGCCGGATAATCAGGACGCCGCCGGGTCGAACGGTTTGATAATGGACCCCGGTATCGATATAGTACGAATGTCGGTCAACGGCGAAGTCCCTGTCGCAAGATGGAGTAGGCCATGCGAAGTGAAGGGAAGAGGGTTCTCCTGCTCGTCGAGGATGAAGCGCTCATCGCCATGGGGACGAAGGCTACCCTGGAGGATTACGGCTACCAGGTCCTCCTCGCCCTCAACGGCCGGGCCGCCATCACGGCTGTCGCCCAAACGCCGGGCATCGATCTCATCCTCATGGACATCGACCTCGGTCCCGGGATCGACGGCCCGGAAGCCGCGGCGATCATCCTCAAGGACCATGACCTGCCCGTGGTCTTCCTCTCAAGCCACATGGAACCCGAGATCGTGGAACGGACGGAAAAAATCACCTCCTACGGCTACGTGGTGAAACAGTCCACCTCCACCGTTCTCGACGCCTCGATTAAAATGGCCTTCAAGCTCTTCAAGGCCAAAATCAGCGAGAAGAAAAAGGAAACGGACCTTCGGCAGAGCGAGGAGATGATGCGCTTCATCATCCGCCACGACCCCAACGCTCTGGCCGTGTATGATCGGGAGCTTCGTTATATCGCCGCCAGCAACCGCTACCTCCAGGATTACAACGTTCACGAAGCCGACATCA
>CAYPKX010000003.1:30939-43391 GCA_964411395.1 uncultured Eubacteriales bacterium
ATCGGGCGGCACCATTACGATGTCTTTCCGGAGATGCCCCAAAAATGGAGGGACGTGCACCGGCGCTGCCTGGCCGGCGCGATCGAGCGAAACGACGACGATTTCTTCGAACGCCTCGACGGCTCCGTGACGTACAACCGCTGGGAATGCCGGCCCTGGTACCAGGTCAACGGCGAGATCGGCGGACTGATCACCTACACAGAGGTCACGACGGCGCGCAAGCAGGCTGAGCTCAAGCTGAATCAGAGCCTCGACCTTCTCACCAAGCTCGCCCGTCTGGTCCCCGGAGTGATTTATCAATACCGGCTGGATCCCGACGGCCGTTCGGCCTTTCCCTACGCCAGTCCCGGAATGAACGATATTTACGAGGTGACGCCGGAAGAGGTCCGCGAGGACGCCTCCGTGGTTTTCGGCCGCCTGCACCCCGAGGACCATGACCGGGTGGCCGAGGCCATCTCCGAATCGGCCCGGACCTTGAACACGTTCTATTGCGATTTCCGGGTCATCCTGCCGCGCCAGGGATTGCGCTGGCGGTGGTCCCAGGCCCACCCCGAGCGGCTGCCCGACGGCGGGACCCTCTGGCACGGGATCATCCAGGACGTCACCGAGCGCAAGCAGAGAGAGGAAGACCTCCGGGAGAGCGAAGCGCGCTACCATGCGGTTTTCGACGAGTCTCCCGACGCCGTTCTGCTCACCGTCCCGGACGGAGACATCATCGCCGTAAACTCCGCCGCCTGCCGCCTGTTCGGATGGACCAGGGAGGAGATCATCCAGGGCGGGCGGAACCTGTTGGTCGACCCAACGGATCCGCAGCTGGCCGCCGCGCTCGAAGAGCGGGCCCGGACAGGAAAGTACCATGGCGTTCTGACGTATAACCGGAAGGGAGGCGGGACGTTTCCGGGGGAAGTGTCCTCGGTCATCTTCCAGGACAAGGACGGAAAAGCCAGGACGAGCATGACCATCCGCGACGTCACCGAAAGCCGGCAGAGGGAGAAGGAGCGCCGTGTTCTTCAGGAGATCACCCTGAGCGTCCTGGCGGCCAGGAATCTCCGCGAATTTCTGGAACGGGTCCATGCTTCGATCTCCGAGGTGGTTTTCGCCGAAAATTTCTTCGTCGCCCTTTACAACAAGGCCACGGGTTTGTTTGAAGAGGCCTACAATGTGGACAGATATGACGATTTCTTCAGCCCCTCCGGGCTCGAAAAGAGCATCAGCAAGTATGTTTTCCGGACGGGCCGGCCGTTTTTGTTCTCCCGGAGTCTCTTCCAAGACCTCATCGCCCAGGGAGAGGTGGAGCAAGTGGGCGTTCCCTCGCCTTCGTGGATGGGCGTGCCGCTGAAGACGGCCGATCAAACCGTCGGCGTCATGGTGGTCCAGGATTACGACCGAAAGGACCGCTATAACCGGCACGATCTGGATCTCTTTGCCTCGATCGCCGCGCAGGTGGCCCTGGCCGTCGAATACGTGCGGGCACAGGAAGAGGTCAAACGGCAGCTGGAGGAAAAAAACACGCTGCTTAAGGAAGTCCATCACCGCATCAAAAACAACATCGCCTCGATCGGCGGCCTGATCGCCCTCCAGATGAAGTCCATTTCCGACCCCAAACCCCTGGCCATACTCCAGGACGCCGCCAGCCGGGTCAACAGCATGCGCATCCTTTATGACAAGCTTCTGATCAGCGAAGATTTCAAGGATGTCTCGGCGAAAAGCTACACCGAAAGCCTGATCGCGGCCGTGGCCTCCCTGTTTCCCGACCAGGTCAGAATCAAGCTCGAGACGAACATCGCCGATTTTCTTCTCGATCCGAAGCGGCTGTTTCCCCTCGGGATCATCATCAACGAGTTGCTGACCAACATCATGAAATACGCCTTCGTCGGCCGGGCCGGCGGATCGGTCCGGCTGGATTTGACCCGGCAGGGGAACAAAGCCACCCTCATCGTGCGTGACGACGGGGTCGGTCTCCCGAAGGAATTCGACATCATGGAGTCGAAAGGATTCGGCCTGGCTCTCGTGAAAATGCTCAGCGAACAACTCGGCGGCACCTTCACGATCGAGAGCGGCGAAGGCACCCGCTGCACCGTCGCCTTCGAGGTCTGAGCCCGCCGGCCGGCGAAGCCGGGGAATCCCCTCTCCGGTTTTTCTACTTTTTCCCGGCACGCCCTTTTCCATCCAATCCGGCCGGGGTTTGCCCAGGAGAAAATGGTCGAAGAACTCGTCCTGATGGACGGTCCAATGCTTCTGGTTTTCCCTTACCCGGAGGCCGTGCTTCTCGCCGTTGTAATTGAACATGTAGGCTTCCTTGCCCAGCCGGCGGAGAGCCGAGAAAAACTCGATTCCCTGGTACCAGGGAACCGCATCGTCTTCGTCATTGTGGATCGAAAGATACGGCGTGGTCACCCGGTCGGCCCAGAACAGGGGCGAGTTTTCGATGTACGCCTGGAATTTCGACCAAAGCGGCGCGCCGATCCGGCTCTGGGTTTTCTCGTACTGGAAAGCCCGGGACATGCCCGTTCCCCAGCGGATCCCGCCGTACGCGCTGGTCATATTCGAAACCGAAGCCCCCGCCTGGACCGCGGCGAACATGTTGGTCTGGGTGATGAGATAGGTGATTTGGTAACCGCCCCAGCTGTGGCCCTGGATGCCGACCCGCCTGGGATCGATGAAGCCCATGTCCAGAACCTTATTCACCGCCGGGATGACGCAGCGCATCGCGCTCGGCCCCGGATAGCCGATCTCGTAGATGATGTCCGGCATCAAAATGACGTAGCCGTTGCTGGCATAGCGGCTGTAATTGATGCTGGTTCCGGGCGAAGGCGCGGAATAACGGTGGAGGCCCGAAGCCAGGGTTTCGTAGATATAGACCATCAGAGGGTATTTTTTCGCCGGGTCGAAATCCTCGGGTTTGATCAGGATGGCCGGGAGCTTGACGCCCGCAGCGTTGGTGTATTCGATGAGCTCGGCCCGGCCCCAATTGTATTCGGCCTGCTGGGGGTTGGCCTCGCTGACCTTGCGGGCGGCCGCAAAGTCAGGGCCGCTGACCCAGAGGTCGGGGAATTCCTCGAAGCGTTGTTCCGTATGGAGATAGACCTCGGCGTTTTTGGCCTTCTGCAGACCGGCGAGCATTTTCTCCTTCATCACGATTTTAACCGGATCCCCGGTCCTGGCCGGATCGACCCGGTAGGCGCCGGAGGCTCGGGTGGTTTCAACGGTCGCCGTGAGGACAAGCGGCCCGGCCGGGATGAACGGCTGATCCGCATCCAGACGGGCATACCGGAAGACGATCTTGTCCTTTCGGCCCCGGCCGTTGGTCAGCATCCGGCTTTTCGTCCCGTCGGGGGCGATTTCCCAGATATCGTAACGATCATAAAGGAGGATGGCTTTCTCCCCCTCGAGCCAACCGGCCGGACCGTACGGACCGGGCTCGGCGGGCGAATCCCATTCCTCGTCCTCGAACTTCACCCCGAGCTTTCCCGTCAGGTTGAAGGTCTTGCCGTCGGCGATCCGGTACGTGTACCAGGCCTTATCCTCGTCTTTGAAATAAAAGAGCCAGGCTCCTCCCGGCGAAAGCCGGGCGCCGTTGGGCGTTTTTTCGAGGACCTTTGTCCGGGCTCCGCTCAGGACGTCGACGACATAAATATCGGAATAACCCTGGTCCCAGGAAACAAGCTGACGATAGGGCAGATCGGAGGAACCGAGGGCGGTTTTGGCATCATCCGACAGGACGATATCCGGCAGATCAGCCGAAGCCAGGGGGATGAGCTTATTTTCCTTCGCCCCCAGATGAAGGACGGCCATGAAGGTCTGTTTCCGGTCCTGGTCGGCCTGGACTTTCTGCATCGGTTGGAGATAGGGATCCTTCCAGTTCCAAATGTCGACTTTGATCGGGTCCGGAGCGTCCTTGGGCTCGGGCACAGGGAGGGGAGCCAGGCCGAAGAAAAGGCGCTCGCCGTCCTTGGAAAACTGGAGCCGGCCGTTTTCGCTGACGGCCATCCCCGCCGGAACTCCCCGGCCCGACGCCGGGACGATCTCGACCGCCGCGGCCGCGCCCGCCGCCCAATGATAGAGCTTGGAAACGGATTTCTCGGCGGCATAGTCATCGCGATCGCCGGTGAAGGCCAGCCGGCCGCCCTTTTCGTCAAACGTCAGGTTTTTATAATTGCCGAGGCCCCGGATCAGATACGTCCGGGCGGCTTTGACCGGCTCATGGATCAGGACGCCGTCGTTGTCCGGTGTTTTGGATGAGACGACGCAAGCCAGGGTCGTGCCGGGCTTATTCCAGACGTAGTCGACGATATCGGAAATCCTGGATTCCGCTCCCGTGGCCAGGGTGCGGACGACAAGCTCGGTCCCGGGATCTTTCTTCTTTTCCGGTTTTTTCGGCTCCTCCGCTTTGGCCGCGGGTTTGGCGGCTTCCGGCTTGGTCTCGGGAGCGGCCGGTTTGGCTTCCTCTTTTTTCGGCTCGTCCTTTTTCTCGGCCGGTTTCGGGAGCGGAGCCTCAAGAAGATAAGCCACCTGCGTCCCCGACTCTTCCGGAACCTTGAAACTCTTGATCCGTTCGACGGTCGTGACCTGCCCCGTGGCCAGGTCCATGATGCCCAAAGCGTTTTTGGGCTGCTCCTCGGGTTTCTTTTTGTCTTTCCTGGCCTGATCGACGTCCGCCTTCTTCGGGAAGACGGTGAAAACGACATATTTCCCGTCGGCCGTGAGGACATGCTGGCGGCCCCGAGAGGATCGGTATTCCTGATTCGATTGCAGGTTCAGGGCGACGAGCTCGCCGTCGCCTTCCTGAGGGACCAGGGCATAGACAAGCCAACGGCCGTCGCGGGAGAGCTGGGCTCCCTGAATCGACCGCCAGCCGTCATAGGCGTCGTAGCTCAGCGGTTTTTTCGCCGCCGGAGACGGGCCGCCGGAGGCCGATAAAATCGGGATCAGAAAGAGGATCGACAGGATCAGAATGGACTTCAGGGGCGGACGGAAGTGCATGGGGATCTCCTCGGGAGGAATGCGGTCGGGCCTGGGGCCATGAGGGGGCAGTATACAGGCATATTGCCTTTAAATACAAGGATTTCACGATCATTTCATCCCTCCTTCACCCGATCTTCACCGGCCGGAATTACCCTGACCCTGATGAAAACCATGAAAGGAGACACAAGAGACATGCCTCTTTCGAAACGATTCCTCCCCGCCTTGCTCCTCGCCCTGGCCGTGACCGTCGCGGCCTTCGGCCAGACGCCTCCCCCGCAGACATTCGCAGCGACCGTCTACTTCGATTACACGACGTTTCTCACCGACGACGGGTCTTTGACGTCCAACGCCTTGACCAACAAGTTCCACTTTCGCCGGGCCTATTTCACCTACGAGAACAAGATCAACGACTACCTGAAGTTCCGCTTCCGTTACGACGCCGACAATACGGCGAACATCACCTCGATCGATTTCACCAGGCAAACGACCAGGAAGGACGACAAGCTTCGGCCTTTCGTCAAGCACATCTACCTGGAGTGGTCGCCGAATTTCCTGACCTCCAAGATCAACATCGGGATGATCGAAACACTGGCCTTCAAGCTGGCCGAGGACCGCTGGGGCTACCGCTCGGTGGCCAAGACGCTTCTGGACGGCTACAAGGACATCGCCGGGATCGAAGTCGACGCCACCTCGGCCGACCTGGGCCTGAGCTGGAAAGGAACCCTGCTCCGGCAGCTCCGGTTCGGTCTCGGCGTCCACAACGGCGCCCATTATTCCCACGCCGAAACCGACAAGTTCAAGAAGTTCAGCGGCTATCTTCAGCTCGTGCCCGCCGCCGGCCTCAATATCGTCGGCTATGTCGACTACGAGAAGCAGACCGGCGACCGGAAAGCCATGACCACCAAAGTCGATGTTCTCTTCGACATGGTCCAAAACCTCAACGTTTCCTTCGAATGGTTCTCCTACGACAACGACGCCATGCTCAACTCCAACGGAACCCAATACAAACCCTCGGGCTGGTCGATCTTCGGATCCTTCAAGATCAAGCCGGACAAGCTGGCGGTCTTCGCCCGGTACGACCGATACGAGCCCAACGACACCAAGGCCGATGACGAAATCGGGCTGATTATCGCCGGATTCGACTGGACGCCGTTGCACGGGAGCTGGAAGATCCAGCCCAACGTCTGGATCTATGACTATCGCGACGCCCGGAAGGGCGACATCGTCTTCAACCTGACCCTGTTTCTCAACTTCTGAAATCGATAAGACAAGGAGATAACCGATGAACGAAAGAATCATCAAATGGCTGGTGGTGGCCGGGCTCATCCTGGCCGTCGCCTTCACCCCCGTCCTCCTCTCCGCCCAGACCAGGATGCTTCAGGTCAAGGGCTCGGACACGATGGTCAACCTCGCCCAGATTCTGGCCGAGGAATTCATGGCTAAAAACCCGAAAATGCCGATTGCCGTCCTCGGGGGCGGCTCCGGGACGGGCATCACCGCCCTGATCAACGGGACCTGCGACGTCGCCAACAGCTCCCGCGACTGGAAAGCCAAGGAGCTCGACCTGGCCTTTGAAAAAGGCATCAAGCCCCGCCTTTTCGCCGTCGCCGTCGACGGCCTGAGCATCATCATCCATGAGAAAAATCCCCTGGCCAGGCTGACCATGGAGCAGGTCGGGGCCATCTACCGCGGCGAAATCAAGAATTGGAAGGGCGTCGGCGGCCCGGATAAAAAAATTTCCCTGTACGGACGCCAGTCCAACTCCGGCACCTACGTGTTCATGATGGAACACGTCCTGGGCAATAAGCCCTACTCGACCGACATGAAAGAAATGAACGGCAACGCCCAGATCATCGAAGGCGTCCTCGCCGACGAGAGCGCGATCGGGTATGTCGGCGTGGGTTATGTCGTCGACAAGGCGACGGGAAAAGCCCTGAAAGGCCTCAAGATCCTCGATATCAACAAAGCCGTCAACGGAACCGCGTATTCCCCGCTGGACAAAAAGGCCGTCGATTCCGGCGACTATCCGATCTCCCGGCCTCTCTGGATGGCCACCAACGGAACCCCCAAGGCGGCGGCCTCCGCTTTCCTTCAGTTCGCCGTCGGACCGGAGGGCCAGAAGACCGTCGAGCGGGAGGGTTTCTACACTGTCGGCGGAAAGCTTCAGGAACAGAATCAGAAGAACCTCAAGTGAGGTTCGCAGCCATGAAGAGGCGCGGGTTCGAGGCTAACGTCCCCGGCCCGGACCTCGGAGAGGCGCCCGACGGGGCGCCTCTCCAAACTCACCCGCCGGCTGCGGATCCCGCTGGATGCGATCCCGAAAGGGGTTAATAAATGAATCAACTCAGGCTGCGAAACCTCAAGGAAAAGGCCGTTCAGTCGTACTTCTTCCTCAACGGCATCCTGGCCGTGATCGTCCTGGTCGGCATCTTCGCCCTGCTCTTCTCCTCAGCGGTGCCGGCCTTCAAGGAAATCAACCTGAAGGAATTTCTTCTCGGCACCCTCTGGGATCCGACGTCGCCGCTCAAAGCCGGCTACGGCATCCTGACCCAGATATTCAGTTCCTTCCTGGTCACGCTCGGCGCCATGATCCTGGCCGTCCCGGTCGGGCTGGCCGTGGCCGCCTATCTGTCCGATGTCGCTCACTGGCGGGTGCGTGAAATCATCAAGCCGATCGTCGAGATTCTGGCCGGGATCCCCTCGGTCGTCGTCGGATTTCTGGGGATCGTGGTCCTGAGCCCGATTTTAAGCAAATGGACCGGTCAAAGCCACGGCCTGAACGCCCTGAACGGGAGCATCCTTCTGGCGATCATGTCGCTTCCGACGATCATCAGCCTCTCCGAAGACTCTCTTTCGGCCGTCCCCCGGTCCTACGGCGAAGGTTCGCTGGCTCTGGGCGGCTCGCGATGGCAGACTCTCCTCCGAGTCAAATTTCCGGCCGCCCTCTCGGGGATCATCGCCGCGGTCATGCTGGGCATGGGCCGGGCGATCGGCGAAACCATGACCGTGCTGATGGCCACCGGAAACGCCCGGTCCTTTCCCCACGGCCTGTTCGATTCCGTCCGGACGATGACCTCCAACGTGGCCATCGAACTGGGCGAAGTTCCATACTTCACCACCCATTACTATGCGCTCTTTGCCGTCGGTCTTGTCCTCTTCGTCCTGACCTTCCTGGTCAACCTGGCGGCCGACATGGTTCTGCGGAAATACCAGGAACGCGAACAATGAGCATCCCGCTTCGAGTCAAGAAAGCCGTCGCCCAAGCCCTGGGTTTTACCGCTCTCCGGATCGCCCTCGGCCTCGTCCTTTTTGTACTCGTCTTCATCCTGGCCGATATCGGAACCAAGGGGGCCGGATCGATCACCTGGGAATTCCTCTCCCAACCCCCGCGGCGGGGAATGTCCGAGGGCGGCATCTTTCCGGCCATATACGGCACCCTGCTCGTCACTCTGATCACGGCCGTCCTGGCCGTGCCGCTGGGAATGGGAGCGGCCGTTTACCTCAACGAATACGCTCCAAAGAACAGGCTGACCCGCCTGATCCGCCTTTCCATCCGGAATCTCTCGGGCGTGCCTTCGATCGTTTACGGACTGTTCGGGGTCATTCTCTTCGTCAACATCTTCAAATTCGGGACCTCGGTTCTTTCGGCCGGGTTGACGCTGGGCCTTCTGACCCTGCCCTGGACCATCACCGCCTCCGAAGAAGCGCTGAAGACCGTCCCCAATTCCTACCGCGAAGGAGCCCTGGCTTTGGGGGCGTCCAAGTGGCAGTCCATCCGGACCAACGTCCTGCCGTATGCCCTGCCGGGCATGCTGACCGGGACCGTGCTCGGCCTGGCCCGGGCGGCTGGAGAAACGGCTCCGATCATGTTCACCGGGGCGGCCTTCGCTCTTCCGATTCTTCCTCAATCGGTCAGAGACCAATTCATGGCCCTGCCCTACCATCTCTACATCATGGCCACCCAGCATCACGACATCGCCAAGGTCCGCCCCCTGGCCTACGGGACGGCCCTGGTCCTGATTGTCCTCGTCCTCGGCCTCAATTTCGGGGCCGTCATTCTCCGCTACCGGCTCCGCCGAAAACACAGAAGGTACTGACATGACTCCTCCGCCGAAAATCGAAGCCAGGAATCTGGATTTCTACTACGGTCCCAAGCAGGCCTTGAAGAACCTCAACATCGCCTGCCATGAAAAAAGGGTCACGGCCATCATCGGACCGTCCGGATGCGGCAAATCCACCTTCATCCGGACGCTGAACCGGATGAACGACGTCGTCCCGGGGACCCGGGTCTCGGGGGACATCCAGCTCGACGGGACGAGCATTCTCGGGCCGAAAGTCGACGTCGTTGAGCTCCGCAAGCGGATCGGGATGGTCTTCCAGAAGCCCAATCCCTTTCCCAAATCGATCTTCGACAACATCGCCTACGGCCTCCGGATCAACGGACGGGCCGGCTCCCGGGAGCATCTCCAGGACGTCGTCGAAAAAAGCCTTCGGGAAGCCGCTCTCTGGGAGGAGGTCAAGGATCGCCTGAAGGATAATGCCTTCGCCCTCTCGGGCGGACAGCAGCAGCGCTTGTGCATCGCCCGGGCCCTGGCCATCGAGCCCGAGGTGATCCTTTTCGACGAGCCCTGCTCGGCCATCGATCCGATCGCGACCGCTAAAATCGAGGACCTGATCTCCCGCCTGAAGAAGACCTACACCGTGGTCATCGTCACTCACAACATGCAGCAGGCCGCCCGCGTGTCGGATTTTACCGCCTTCCTGATGCTCGGCGAGCTGATCGAATTCGACGAAACTCGGACGATTTTCACCGCCCCTTCCAACAAGCTGACCGAGGATTACGTCACCGGCCGGTTTGGATGACATCGATTGCCGTCCGGCTTCATTTGGGATATAAAAGGGCGGAGAAGGGTCCGCGAATGAACGAAAAAATCGCGTTAGTCGAGGATGAGCCCGACCTGGCCGAACTGGCCTCGCAATTTCTGACAAAAGAGGGTTTTCGAGTCTCAATCCACCCGGACGCCGCAAGCTTCTACCGAAGCCTGGAAAAAACGCCGCCCGACCTCATCCTGCTCGACTTGATGCTGCCCGATTCCGACGGCCTCGATGTCTGCCGGACGATTCGCCGGAACGACGCCTGGCACGCCATCCCGATCATCTGTGTAACGGCCAAGGGCGGGGAAACGGACCGGGTGCTCGGCCTGGAATTGGGAGCGGACGACTATGTTGTCAAACCGGTCGCTTACAAGGAGCTGGCAGCCCGCATCCGGGCCGTCCTGCGGCGGGGCCGGCCGGAGGCGCCTCCGGCCCGAATCACCCTCGGAAAAGACGAAGTCGAGATCGACCCCGAGCGTTTCGAGGTTCGTTTGGCCGGCCGACATCTCGAGTTGACGACGACCGAGTTCAAGCTCCTCCATCTTCTCGCTTCCAAGCCCGGCCGGGTGTTCACCCGGGAACAGATCCTCGACCGGATCTGGGGCAATGAAAAAATCGTTCTGGACCGAACAGTCGACGTCCACATCAAGAACCTCCGGGAAAAGCTGGGCGGGGCCGCCCGGTTTCTCAAGAACATCCGGGGCGTGGGGTACAAAGTCGAGTCATGAAAAACAAAGGTTTGTTTCTGAAGGCGATCCTCGGATTCGGCGCCCTGATCCTGATTCTGGCCGCACTGGTCGGAGTCTTCTCCTTCTCCGTGATCCGGACGCATTACGACCGCCGGCTGGCGACCGAGCTCGAACATCTCGGCCGGGCCGTCTCGGCCGATGTCCTGGCCCTCCTGGACGGACCGGTCGACCGGTTGGAAACATTTCTGAAAGAGGAGGGCCGGCAAACCCAGGCCCGGATCACGGTCATTGATCCCGAGGGGATAGTCCTGGCCGATTCCATCCAGGACCCCTCCTCGATGGAAAGCCACCGCTACCGGCCGGAAGTAGCCGAAGCGCTGGACGGCAAAGTCGGAAAATCGGAGCGATTCAGCTATACCGTCGAAGACCGGATGATCTATGTCGGCCTCCCCCTGAAAAATCCGGATGGCGCCGTTCGGGCGGTCCTTCGCTTCAGCCTCTTCAGCAAGGATGTCGAAATTCTTCTGGCCCAGATCCGGCGGGGGATCCTCCGGGCGGTTCTGATCGTCACCGTCCTGGCTCTCCTGGCCGCATTTCTCTTCGCCTTGCATTTGACCCGGCCGATCCAGGCCCTGGTCCGGGCTTCGGAAAAAGTCGCCGGAGGCGATTTTAAATCCAAAGTCCACATCGACCGGCGGGATGAATTCGGAGCCCTGGCCGCCGGATTCAACGCCATGACCGAACGCCTGGATTCCCAATTCGAAGACCTCGTTCATCGCAAGGAAGAAGTCGACAGCGTCTTCGCCGCGATCCGCGAAGGATTGGCGGTCATCGATGACAAGGGACGGATCACCCTGACCAACGGGGCTTTCCGGTCCTTCTGTCCGGCCGTTCTGGCCGACGGCGTGTATTACTGGGAAGCCGTCCGAAGCGGCGCCCTTCAGGAGCTGCTGGGCCGGGTCCGCAAGGGAAAAACACCCCTCAGCGCAGAGCTCAAGATCGGAGACCGCCAGGTCCTGGCCGCCGTCAGCTACCTCGCCGCCCAGGACGGGATGGCCCTCGTTCTCCATGACCTGACCGACCGGCGTCGGGTGGAGGACATGAAGCGGGACTTCATCGTCAACGTTTCGCATGAGCTGCGGACGCCGCTCACGGCGATTGCCGGGGCCGTCGAGCTTCTCGAAGACGACCGGCAGGCCAATGATCCCGCCGCCCGGGACATTCTCCGCCGCCATGTCATCCGGATGCGCTCGATCGTCGAAGACCTCCTCAAGCTGGGCGAGCTCGAATCCCCGGGGGTGAATCTCAATGTGGGGGATCTGGACGCTGCCGCTCTGGCCGCGAGGGTCATCGAGATTTTCTCCGCGAGAGCCAAAATCAAGGGCCTTCGCTTGAGTCTCCGGAAAAGCCCGGACCTGCCTCTGCTCCCGGCCGATGCCTACCTGATCGAACAGGCCCTGATCAACCTCGTCGATAACGCCGTCAAGTACACCGACAGGGGCGGCGTTACGGTCGAGGTCAAGAGCGAGGCCGGATCCCTGGTCATCAATGTCGAGGACACGGGCCCCGGCATCCCGGAGATCCACCGGGAGCGGATCTTCGAGCGATTTTACCGGGTGGACAAGTCGCGCTCGCGAATCCTCGGCGGAACGGGGCTGGGCCTCTCGATCGTCAAGCACATCGTCCAGCTTCACGGCGGGACGATCGAGGTAAGAGGCGAAGAAGGGAAAGGCTCGATTTTCTCAATCCGCCTGCCCTTGAACCCGGCAAGCGCCTGAGAACGATCGGAGTTGTTTCCTCGGAAACAAAGGGAATTCTCGAAGGATCATCCATGATAAAATATCCGGCGACGAAACCATGTCCGAAACCGTGTTGATCGTCCTGGGTGCCGTCCTTCAGCTGGCCGGCCTGGCCGGCTGCGTC
>CAYPKX010000003.1:43401-50911 GCA_964411395.1 uncultured Eubacteriales bacterium
GGCCGGCCCCCCGCTCAACTACGCCGGTTTGATTCTTCTTTGCCTGGCCAGGGGTTGGGAAACATTCAGCCCGGCGTACCTCATCATCTTGGGCGTCCTGACCGCCGCGAGCGCGGCCCTGGATTATTACCTTCCCCTGGCCGGGACAAAAAAGTACGGCTCGAGTAAACGCGGATTTTGGGGGGCGATGATCGGGATGGCCCTCGGAATTCTCTTTTTTCCTCCGCTCGGGATGATCATCGGGGCTTTTGCCGGGGCCGTCCTCGGCGAGCTGACCGCCGGAAAACCGAGCGCCGAGGCGCTCCGGGCCGGATGGGGGGCGTTTGCCGGCGTCCTTCTGGCCATGGTTTTCCGGCTGATTCTTTCGGGCGTTATGACGTTTTCGTTTATCCTCAAGATTCTCTGACCGGAGATGCTCCCCGGCGCCCCGCCAGGGGAAAATCGACGCGCGTCCTGACTCCCCCGTCGCCATGAATCGACATCCGGCCGCCGATTTGCTCGGCCAGAAGCTCGAGCAGAGTCAAACCCTGGGTTTTGGCGGAATCACCCGGGATCTCCGGCATCCCGACGCCGTCGTCTTCGACTTCCAGCGTGCCGCCGTCCCCGTCGCCGCGCAACCGGATGGAAATCCGGCCCCGGTCCCGGCCGACAAAGGCGTGCTTGAGGGCATTGACGATCAGCTCGTTGATGATCAAGCCGAGAGGAACCACGGTTTCGATGCTCAAAGTCAGAGGCTGGATCTCGAGCGATAATTCGATCCGCCGGGCTTCGGCCCCGCAGATCTGCATGATCGAACGCGAGAGGTCCTGAAGGTAGGCCTGGACATCGGTCTCGCTGACGCTTTGAGTCCGGGCCAGCCGGTCGTAAAGCGAGGCCAAGGCCCGGATTCGGTGAAGGGAGACATCCAGGACTTCACGGACCCTCTCATCCCGGGCTTCCCCGGACTCGATATGGAGAAGGCTCGCCACCACGGCGAAATTGTTCTTCACCCGATGCTGGAGCTCGCGCATCAGGATTTCCTTTTCCGCGAGGGCCCGCTTCATTTCGGCTTCATGGCGCCGGCGCTCGGAGATATCCTCATAAATCGCGAAAATGCTCCGGATGCGGCCGTCGATCATGATCGGAACGCCGATGATCCGGACGGGAACGTTTTGCCCGTCCCGACGCCGCCGGAAGGATTCCTTGTTGGCGATCCCGCCTTCGAACGTGATCTGGGAGAGCCGTTCGGCTTCTTCCAACAGCCCCTCCGGGATCATGACGTCGTGCAGCTTGCGGCCGACGATCTCCTCGGGCTGATACTGGAAAATACGGACGAAGGCGGCATTGACCGACTGGATGACGCTGTCCGGATCCATGGCCACGCAGCCATGGGGCAGGTTGCGGAACAGCTGTTCAAACCATTCTTTCTGAAGCCGGAATTCGTCCTCGATCGCTCCGGCCGGACGGACCGGAAAACCCTCCCGCTCGAGGCGGGCGGCCAGCCCGGACAGGCGGACGGCCTCCCCCATGACCAGCAGGGCGGCGCTTTGGGCATCCCGAGGAGCATTCATAACCGGTTCAGATTACGGCAGGGTTTACCGGCTGTCAAATCAACATCCGTCCGGCGGGAGTCCGCCGGACGCCGTCAGCCATCCGGGAAGCTCGGAGATCCATCCCAAAACGGCCTCCGCCCCGGCCTGAAGGAGGGCTTCTTTCGTACTCGTCCCGGTGGCGAGCCCGACGTTTGACACTCCGGCCGACTTCGCGCAGGCCATATCCCAGATATGGTCTCCGGCCATCAGGGCCGACTCGGGCCGAATCTCAAGAAGCCGGAGCATGTCCCGGAGATGGTCCGGATGCGGTTTCACCCGGGCGACGTCTTCCCGGGCCAGAAGTGCATCGAAGCGGAATCCCGCTCTTTGGAGAATCGGACGGACGATCTCTCCCGAGTTCCGGGTGATAATACCGACCCTGAGCCCTCGCTCGTGAAGCCAGTTCAAGACCTTCGCGGCCCCGTCCAGCGGGAACGAATGCCGCGCTCCCTCCCGCTCCAATCGCAGGACTTCATTCTCCGCCTCCAACCGAAACCGGCGGCCCTCCTCCCCGGAAAGCGCGGCCTCGCCGAGGCCGATTCCTTCCAATAGTCCCGTCCCGGAGAGCAGGGCCTCGGGCAGGCCATACCGCTGGACGACTTGGGCGACGGCCGCGCGCATGGCCGCGAAATCGTAAGGGCAGTTTAGCAGCGTCCCGTCCAGGTCGAATACCACGGCCCGAAGGAAAGGACGCGCCATCAGACTCAGTAGTGGACGGCCGGTCCGACGGGCTCCTCGGTTTTCTTTCGGGCCAGGGCGATCACCGTTTCCACCGCCACCAGGATCGAAAGAAGGATGAGGACGAGATGGATCCACGGGACGGCCGGGTGAATGGAGGCTTCGCCGTTCACCCACTTGTCGCGGATCGACTGAAGGAGCGACCAATTGGAGACGATGAACATGAAGACGGCCGGAAGGAAAGCCACCAGCCAGACATGTTTTCTCTTCGAGGTATGGAAGAGCCAGACCGTGATTCCGATCAGGGCCAGGGCGGCCAAGAGCTGATTGGAAGCGCCGAACGTATTCCAGAATATTTTCCAGGCCGGAACGATATTGTTATTCGCATCGGTCATGGTCTGGGAGATGAAAAAGATCGGCGTGCCGGCGGTCACGAGCGTCCCGACGGCCCGGCCGAGCCATTTTTTCATCCCGGTCAATTCTTCGAAAATGTAGCGTCCGAGCCGCGTGCAGACATCGAGGGTGTCGTACACAAAGGTCGTGAAGGCCATCAGGCCGAAGGAAATGCCGAACGAAGCCGGGATCCCCAGGAGCTCCAGAAAGCGGCCGATGCCCGAGGCGTAAATGAAATTGGGGGCTTTGGAAACGAGAGGGTCGTCTTTGGCCACGATCATCACGCAGGACAAGGCGACGATCGCGACCATTCCTTCCAGAAGCATGGCCCCGTACCCGACCGGTTTCGCGTCCGATTCCTTTTCCAGCTGTTTGGAGGACGTGCCCGAGGAAACCAGCGAATGGAACCCGGAACAGGCCCCGCAGGCGATGGTGATGAAAAGGAGCGGAAACATCGGGAACCAGAAGCCGGACCCGAAACCGCCGTCCGGGGTCAGGTGAGTGAACGCCGGATACCGGACTTCATAACCGCCGAAAACAACGCCGACGGCCGCCGCGATTAAAGCAAAATATAGAAAATACCCGCCGAGAGCGCCCCGGGGCTGGAGAAGAGACCAGACCGGAACGACCGAGGCGAAAACGCAATACACGAGGATCAGGACGGCCCAGACGGTCACCGCCGCGGCGGGCGTCGGCGCCAGTCCGGCCGGGAGGGTGATCGGAATGTAGCGGCCGACCCAGATGGCGACCGCGACCAGCGGCAGAAAGATCATTAAAGCCCATTTTTCCTTGAGCTTCAGGAATCTCATCGACAAGCCCATGAGAACCGGAAGGATCAGGTAAAGGATCGAGGACGTGGCGATGGCCCCGCCGCCGACTTTCTCGCCGCTTTCGAGAGTGATCGTCCCGACGAACGAACCGGCCGTCAGGTCGGTGAAGGCAACGATGATGTAGCCGAGCGTGATCCAGATGAAAATCATGAACAGAATCCAGGCCCGGTGGGAAACATTGGTCCGGATGACGTCGGTGATGGAGCGGGCTTCGTGACGGACCGAGGCGATCAGAGCTCCCATGTCCTGCACGCCGCCGATGAAGATCGAGCCGATGATGATCCAGAACAAGGCGGGAACCCAGCCGAAAAGCACGCCGGCCAGAATGGGACCGTTGATCGGGCCGGCCGCGGCGATCGCCGAGAAATGCTGGCCGAGGAGCATGTGCTTCTTGGCCGGGACGAAGTCGACGCCGTCGTTGACCTCGCAGGCCGGCGTCTGACGGCGGTCGTCAAGCCCGAAAACTTTTTTGGACAGAAACCGGCCGTAGGTTAAATACGCGATGACAAAGATCACCGCCGAACCGGTCACGATGAACACAATATTCATCGCCGTGCCTCCTCTTCGCCGGAGACGGCTCGAAACGAAGGGAGTATTCTATTCCTCGGCGGCGTTCCGGTCAAAAGGATGTCCGCCGGGAAATAACCCGTTACCGGTCCACGGCCTTCCCCCCGACGAGGATGCTTTTAATCTCGATCGAGCCGGATTTCACTTCGACGACCGGGCGGCCTTTGTCGAGGCCCACTGTCGCATATCCGCCTTCCGTCGCCAGAAAACTGCGGAACGTGTCGCCGACCCGGGAATCGATCTCCAGCGTCTTGTCCACGGCATCATAACGGACGCCGGTAAGCGCCTGGATCAGGCTGTAACTCGAGAGGGCCCGGGCATACCAATGTCCGCACTCGTATTCGTCGAAAGGATTGCGAAAACGGCCGTCGTAGCGGTTCCGGGCCATCCGGACGATCTCCAGCCCCTCCTCGACAAGGCCGTGCATGAGGCAATGAGCCGCAACCTGGTACTCGATCCCCGTCCAAACCTCGTTGCTGTAAACGAACGGGAGGAGGAGTTCGCTTCCGCGCGGCCACGTGCAGAGCAGGAGCCCTCCGTCCGTTCCCAGGGCGAAGGCGGGGCGCTGCGGATTGAAATGGTTCATCAAGCTCTTTTTGAGGTTATGGCGATGCACCGCCTGCAGATGACTCCGAATCTTGGCGGGATCGGCCGGCTCCTCGAGCCCGCAAGCCCGGGCCAGCCAGAATCCGAACACGCCGTCGGAAAGACAGCCGGTCCCATATTGATATTTCGGCCCTTCGGCTTTCAAAGTCGCGATGATGTCCGTGTAGCCCGGGCCGTTGGAGGAATAATCGATTCCCGGAAACGCGCTGTTGAGACCCTCGGTTTGGATGATTTGGTGAAAATACTCCCCGTTATAGAGCCGGGTTTCGAGAAACAATCTCCCCTTTTCCATCAGCCCGCGGTAGCGGCCGACATCCTCTTTGAGAGCCTCCCCCATCCGAACGGCGGCTTCGAGCGCGCCCAGATAGACGGACGTGCAATGGCTCTCGGGGCCCCAATACTCGATATCGTAGGTGTTGTGGTGCGGCTCCTCGAGAACGCCCCGCCCGCGGGGATCCCAGGTCGCGAGACAATATTCGAGGCTCTGTTTCACCCTCGGCCACATCCCGGCCATCCATTTGGAATCGCCGCTGATCCGCCACTCCCGGTAGACCTTCATGATCCCACCGAGCTGTCCGTCGGCGGCCGCGTGGAAATCATGGTTCGGTTCAGAAATCGGAAGCGGCGTGCGGAACGTCTGATGGCCGCGGTCGTCCTGGCTGACGAAGAATTCCGTTTCCCGGAGCGTCCGCTCGAGGGCCGGGAAGAGATGGGGAATCGCCTGGGCGTAATTCCAGACATGCGTGCACGAGCCGTGGCAGCATCCGCTCTCGTCGCCGCATCCCTCGTAAGCCCACATCCGGCCGTCCGGCTGGCGGAGAATTGTCGGAGATTTTAAAATGGTCAGATTCGCCGCGACGGCTTCGATCGCTTCCGGAGGAAGGGTCGTGTCGTAAAAGGCGTCCCGAAAGCGGGTGCTTTCCTCCCGGAGGTGCGCGTAGTTACGCCGCCAGTATTCGGCCGTTTCGCCGATGGATTTGAACTTCCCGGCATACCAGGGCTGATGGAACCGGGCGCACCCTGCCGGGCAGGGTTCCGCGTTCTTTTTTTCCGGTTTTCCCACCGTCAAATCCGTCTGAGGGACATACCAGCAGACCAGAAGACGCAAAGTCCGGCTCCCATTGGCCGGGACTTTAAACGGAGCGTAAAGCGAAGCTCCCGCCGACGGTCCCTCGACGGCCGGATTTTCGATGACGCGGGCTTCCTGGACCGTCCGCCAGATAATGGACAAGGGGTCGAACCAACCGCCTTTGAACCAGGAGTGGTCGACCTTAACCTCATCGGCCCCTTCCAGAAAGACGGCAAAGCCGCCTTCTTTTTCGGGATGATCGGCCGAAGCGTCCTGCCAGAGAATGAATCCCCCCGGAGTCGGGAGCACCTCGCCCTTGTTCTCCTCGCCCATGAAATTTCGGCCATGGAAGGAGAAGACCGCCTCGATATCCGAGCCGGTCGGGTTTGAGAACACGTACTCGAAGGCCCCGAACGGCAAACTGGAATTGTCGATATCGCCGGGGATGAAGGGACTCCAGCCGGTGACGGCCGCTTCGAGCGGATTTCCGGCGTCCTTGAGCTCGAGGAGGCCGAACGGAAAGCGGGCCTGAAACCGGGCCCCGGCAAATCGGGGAAGCCCCCAGTTCGTATCGCCGCGCCCATTGCCGGTTCCCGCCGCGCCGAACGCTTTTCTCATGGGGACAGGGCCTTCCAGCACCTTGGCCGCGCCCGGCGCACCCTTGATCCCGATGGCGGCAAAGAGGGGCGGTTCATTGAAGAACTGCATCCGGTTTCGCACCGACACCTGGGAAATGGACCCGGTCGAATCCATGGCGATCATGCCCGCCCCGATGCCCCCCAGGGGGAAACCGCCCCAGGTCAACTGTTCGCCCGTGTACCAGTCGTTGTAGAGGCGCTTCCCCGCCTCCGGCTTGACCGCACACCCCAAGGCCAGAATTAATAAACAGGGCAGGATACTCCGGTTCAGTGCGACTCGCATGACGGTCCCTCCTTGAGTGGAAAAGGAATATTTGGCCGGCGGCAAAAGGACAGGCCGTTCATTTCAGATATTTCGGGGGAATCGGCAGGCCGGGATGCTCGTCCTGCCAGACGATCGAGGCGATCCACCACCGGCCGTCTTTAAAAAAGAGCTGAAAGGCGTTGATCCCGCGGGCTTCCGACCCGGGTTCATCGAGGTTGAGGCGTTTCGCGTAGGTGCTCATGGCCAGGACGATCCCTCCGTAACTTTCCGTTGTCCGGGCGATCTCCCGCTCGACAAAGCTCTTCATCGCGCCGGAAGCGATCCGGTCCTTGAAAGAGGCCATGAAGCTCTCCCGGTCCATAACCCGGACGTCGTTGGGCGCCAGTCGGACACAGAGCACGGAGGCCGAGGAAAACAAGTTTCGGTAGCGGTCCCAATCGGGTGATTGTCCCGCCGGAAAGGAGATCGATTCATACAAGGCGCGGATCAGGCCGTCGACCGTGGCCGTGTCTTCGCCGGAGGCCCGACCGCCCGGACGAAATCCTTCCGAAAAAGTCATCGCTCCCGCCAGACCTCCGACGATCACCGCCAAGGCCGCGATTCGCCGCAAGCGATCAATGTTCATAACTCCTCCGTTACGGGCGCTTCAGGCTTATCCTCTGCTCTTTCGGAGAGCCGACCCGCGCGAGAACGAGTCCGCCGGAGGGCCTCGCCGACGGTCCCTCGAGCAACTCTGTCCGGGAGGCGCCTCGCCCGGAGGGCCTCACTTCGCATACACGCCGGGATTGACGCCGTTCGGAAGCTTTCGGCCGGCCAGACCGGCCAGGACGTTTTCCGCGGCCATGACCGACATCCGGGTTCGCGTGGCGATGGAGGCGCTTCCGATATGGGGG
>CAYPKX010000003.1:50921-56474 GCA_964411395.1 uncultured Eubacteriales bacterium
GGGCATGCCCCTTCTCCCTGGCGTGTGGGGGGAGTGATCGGCCGGGAGGGGTTCGGGATCGGTCACGTCCAAGGCCGCAGCAAAGATCCGCCCGGCCGCAAGCGCTTCATAAAGCGCCCGGGTATCCACGATCGGCCCGCGGGCGACATTGACCAGCACGGCTGTCGGCTTCATCAGGGCGAGCGCTTCGGCCCCGATCAATCCGCGGCTCGACGGTCCGAGCGTCGCATGGATGGAAACGAAGTCCGATTCGCGGAGCAGCGTCTCGAGAGGGACACACGCCGCCCCTTCGTTTTGTCCCGCCTTCTCCCGGCATCCCGGGTCATGATACAGGATCCGCATGTCGAAGCCGCGGGCCCTCCGGGCGACAGCCGCGCCGATGCGTCCGAAGCCGATGATCCCCAGCGTCGCCCCATGGATGTCCGGGCCGAGCATGAGGAGCGGTCCCCACGTCGTCCACCCTCCGGCGCGGACGAAGCCGGCGCCTTCGACGACCCGCCGGGCGCAAGCCAGAAGGAGCGCCCAGGTCAGGTCGGCCGTAGACTCCGTGAGCACGCCCGGGGTGTTCCCGACCGGGATTCCGCGAGCCGTGCAGGCGGCCAGGTCGATATTATCGAAGCCGACCGACATGGTGGCGACGACTTTCAAACGCGGGGCGTTATCGAGAAGCTCGCCGTCGATCCTGTCGGTCAGGAGGCAGAGGAGCGCATCGGCTTCCCGGCAACCGGCCAGAAGGACGTTGCGCGGAACGACGTCATCGCTGTCCCAGGCTTCGACCCCGCAGGAATCGCGCAAAAGCGCCGGCCCGGCTTCGGGAATCCGGCGGGTAAGATAGACCGTCGGTTTCATCGCCGATCGCCTCTCCTTCAATCGGGATTTTTACCTCTCCGGCCGGAGCATACGCGGAGGATCGTCCGGATGTCAAGAAAAGCCGCGGCTCCAGACCAGGGAGAGGGCAACCACGGGAGGAGTGCGGTCGAGGCAAGACGCAGAACCAGGCCTTTCCGATGGAGAACGTGACATTCCGGAAGCCGCGCCGCCGCCCCGACCGGACGGCGGCATTTCTTGACCCATGAGGCGGCCCCGGAATATCATGACCGCGGTTGAAGACGATTTTCGTTCCCCTGGAGGATCAATGGCCCGTTTGATGAAGACGATCGCATCGTTCGGCCTGGTCGGGTTTTTTCTCTCCCTTCAGGGTTGTACGCCCGGCGGGCCGGCGACGGACAACGGCCGGCAATTGGATCTCCTCATCGACTCCTATGTTCAGTTTCGCCGGAACACGAGCCAGGGGGAATGGCGAAGCGCCGAGGAATGGGCCGGGCGGGCCGATGAGCTCAGGAGCTGGGAATGCCGGCTCGAGGCAATTCCCCGCCAAGGGTTGACGCTCGACCAGGACATCGACTACCGCCTGGTGCGGTCCGACATCCGGACGGAAACCGCCCGGATCGAAAGGGAACGGGCCTGGGAAAAAGATCCCGGTCTTTATCTCCCGCCCGAGGGGATCGATTCCCTCCTCAGGGAGGAGCAGACCACCCCCGAGGAGAAGGCTCGGCGGCTCGGCCAGGCGCTGACCGAAATTCGCCGGAGAGTCGACCTGGCCAGGGCGAATCTCAAGCGTCCGCCTGTTTTGCTTCTTGACCGGGCCGTTCAAAAAGCCGGCGAGGCCGCCGTTTTTCTCCGTTCCGATCTGGGCAGCGGGATCAAGAGCGCGCTTGTATCGCCGGCCGGCCTCGGCGAAGAACTGGAGAAAGCCGCCTCCGCCCTGGACGACTACGCCCGCTTCCTGAACACCGACCTGCGCCCGCAGGCCGTCGAAGGATTGGGTATCGGCCAGGAGCTTTACGACTATTACCTCCGGGAAACATACTTGATGAACGAGGACACAGAGTCCATCCTCGAGAAGGGCGAAACGTATTTTACCGAGACAATCCGCCTTCTCGAGGAGACGGCTCGAAAAATCGATCCCGGCAAAACCTGGCCCGATCTCATCCGGGAAAACCGCCGCCGGCACCCTGAAGCCGGGAATCTTCTGAAAGCCTGGGAGAGGGAAATCGTCCGGGCCCGCAGGCACGTGATGGAAAAGAGCCTGGCCGTGATCCCCGACGGCGAAAGCGTTGTCGTCGTCCCGACGCCGCCGGCACTCAGAGACCAATCGCCGTTCGGCCTTATGGAAACGCCCCGGCCGTTTTCCCCGGAGCGCGTCGGGACGCTGATCATCAATCCCGTGGATCCGGGACTCCCCGCGGACAAAAAGGACGCCCTTCTCGGCGGACATGATTTCACCTTCATCTCGACCATCGCCCCCCATGAAACATACCCGGGCCACCACCTCCACGCTCTGAAGGTCCAGGACAACGCCCGTCCCATGCGAAAGCTCTATAACTCCACCCTGTTCACCGAGGGCTGGGGCCTCTACACGGAAGAGCTCATGTTCGAGACCGGATATTTTGAAGATCCGGACCGAACCCGCCTGACCCAGCTCCTCTCCCGCCTGTGGCGGGCCGCCCGGGTGATCCTCGACGTCAAGCTCCAAACCGGCCGCATTTCCTATGAAGACGCCCGGCGCTTCCTTGAAGACCGGGTCATGTTCGAACCCGCCCGTTCGGCCGGAGAAGTCAACATGTATATCGGCTCGCCCACCTATTTCATCACCTACATCATCGGGTATTTCGACATCATGTCCCTGCGGGCCGAAGTCCAGGCTAAAGAAGGTTCCCGGTTTTCCCTCCTCGGCTTTCACGAAGCGATGCTGCGGACCGGGGCCATCCCTGTTTCCCTGGTCCGGGAAATTCTCCTGGCCGAAAGCGGATCCGCCGCCGAATAGCGTCTGAAGACGGGAAAGAGTCGGCCGCGGAGGATTTTTTCCGCCTACCGGCCCCGCCCCGCGGACGGCGTCGTCCCGGCGCCGAGCTTCTCGATGCGCCGGGTCCTCATGTTGTAAACGTCGCCGGCCGAGAGGACGAAATACGGCTTTTCCCACGGCTGATAGAGCCGGGTAAGATCGTGAACAGCGACTTTCCACTTGCCCATCACTTCAAAAACATCCCCCTGGACGACGATCGCCGTGTCCTCGGAAAGACCGATCCCGAGAAGCTCGGGAAATTTCTTGATCACCGGAATCAGGTCGTCCCAGCGGTTCCGGGCGTTGATGTGCTGGTCGATGGCCGTTCGCCGCAGAAAGGCGAACGCTTTCTGGTGGTTCGGCTCCGGAGACATCACGATATCCGAACCCGCCACCGCCCCGCGCACCAGATAATCACCCTGGATCGTCGCTCCGGCCGATGTTCCGCCGATCACGCCGCCGCGGTCCAGCACGTTGTGAAATTCACGATAAGTCAAAGTGTTCGCGTAGGAATCGACGATATTCCACTGCCGGCCGCCGTCGAACCAGACGGCGTTCGCGGTTCGAAGCTCGCGGACAAAATCCTCGGTGTCCGCGATTTTGGGATCATGGGTATGAAGCATCTTCACGTTGCTCAATCCCCGCTTGATCCAGGGCGCGATCACCTCTTCTTCTTTATACACGCGAAGAGCGCCGTCGGGACGGAGGTTGCCCCCGGCCGTGGGAACGACGATGAGCTTGGCCTCTTTTCCGCCGGCGAGTTCGATAAAGCGGTCGAAGATGGCCGGGTCTTTGAGGTTCCCGCCGGCGATGACGAGGGCTCCTTTGGCCGGACCGTATTCCGTCGTCTCCGGCGATTGCCCCGAAAGAATCGGCGAAAGAAAAAACACGGCCGCGAGAAGGATGAGGGTGGGTCGTTTGCGTACCGGCATAGCGTCCGGTATCTTACTCCAGAGACGGCCCGCCGGGCAAAAGGAAGATCAACGACCGCTTCATCTCCGCCGGCGGGATTCGTTATGAGATCGCCTGGATAAACATCCCGGCCAGGTCCCCCGGATCGGCCTTGTTAAGAGAGGTATTCACGATCATGCGGAAAAAAGGCGGAGTTCCGGCCGGAGACGGGAGGATGATCCCGCGGGATCTGAGCCGGGCGGCGAAAGCCGCGGGATCGCCGCGGCGCAGAGACAGCCGGAACGCGCTGGTTCCGTTGGGAATTCGTTCGACGGCGAATCCGGATTCGGCCCGGATCGCGACCAGGAATCTCTCCGCCCGTTCCCAGGCCCGGGCGTAAGCGTCCGCGTATCCCTCGATATATTTTCGGGCCACGGCCAGGAGCGGCCAGGCCTGCGGGAGACTTCCGCCGAACATTCGTCTCTGGTGGAAGAGCCCATCGATTGTCTTCGCCTCCCCCGCCAGAATGGCCCCCGACGCGGCATTGAAATGCTTCCAGAGCGAGACATAGACGGTATCGAAAAGACCCGTGATGTCCCGGACGGATCGCCCGGTGTGGAAGGGCACATTGAACAGGCGCGCCCCGTCCAGATGCAGGCGGATGCCCTTCTCCCGGGCCAGGGCGCAGACGGATTGCATGGCGGCAAAGTCAAAAACCTGATGATCCAGGCGCCGGACCGGCGATTCGACCATGACCACGCCGATTCGATTTTCCACCCGCCCTCCGGCGGTTCGAGAAATCCACGGCGCGAGGTCGTCGACCGTAAACGTGCCGCGGCCGGGCGCAAGCGGAATCAGGCTCAAACCGCTCAAAACCGTGGCGCAATCGCCGCAATCGTTCAGTAAATGGCTTTCGGCCTGAACCATCACCCGCCGGTCGGGACCGGCCAGCTTCCGGACGGCCAGATGGTTGGCCAGCGTCCCCGTCGGAACGAAGATTGCCCGCTCTTTTCCAAGGAGAGCGGCAAATTGCCGCTCCAGCTCGGCCACCATTCCTCCGAGCGAATAATAATCGGGTTCAATCGGGGATTTCTCAGCCAAAGCCGTCAAGTCCGCCGCGTATTCCCGCGGCGTCAGGCCGAGGCCGTCGACGCTGAAGTCGACAAAGGAGCGATCCGGAGAAGGAACCGAGGCCTGCGCGAACCCGGACAAGACCGGGCGGGGGGCTGTCAGGGCAGACGCCGCAGCCACCCCGGCGAATGAAAAGAAATTCCGTCGTTTCATGACCGCCTCTTTTTTCTGAAAACAGCGTTCCGGCCGCTGTCGGCGAGCATAAAGAAACGATTTGGGGAAGTCAAGAATGCGAGCGGATCCTCATTTCAGAGTCACATCGACGTACACGGAAGAGTTGCCGTACGTTTCGAAAAAGGGTTTTAGAGCGAGACCATTCACGGTGAAGCGCAAGGACGCCGGATCGCCGCTGATCGATTTGGAGATGTCTCCCGCGTCCAGCGTAACCGCCCGCCAGGCGGACTGGGGGCCATCTTCCTGGACCGCCAAAAGGACCGGGCCGTAAAAAATGCTCGCCAGATTCGGCCGGTCCATGACCGATTCGAGACGGAAGGAGAACGGCATGCGCAAAACGATCGTGTCGCCGTCCTTCCAGGCGCGCCGGAGCGCCAGGTACGCGCCCGGTTTGGCCTCGATCCTTTCCTCCCGCCCGTTGATGGAGACGAAGAAGCCTTCTCCCGCCCAGCCCGGAACCCGGACATGGATCGCAAAATCACCGCCGCCGGCGATCTTGAGGGTGCTGGAAT
>CAYPKX010000004.1:0-25521 GCA_964411395.1 uncultured Eubacteriales bacterium
CGTGTCTTTGACGCTGAACGTTGCGAACGGCAATTCGATCGTGCACCCGTCGGATTTCAGAGTGATCTTTTTCCCCGCTTCATCGATTTCGGGCGCCTGTTTCAAGCCGTTGACGGCCAATCGGGTAACCCTCAGGGAATTGTCGAACCAGGTCAGGCAGGGATGGTCGGCGATGCGCAGGCTTCCGGTTTCGTTTCCGGCCGCGAAGATCATCCGGTGGAAGACCCCGCCGTCATTGAGAAGCTCGATCTCCAGAGGTTCGAATATCCTGATGGCCAGGGACCGGGCCGCGGCTTCGATTTCGAGGCGATATCCGGGTCGGGCGGCATAGGCTTCTATTTCCGCCTTTTTCTTTTGCTGCCAGGCGGAGAAATCGGTTGTGGCCGCCGCCCTCAGCGACTCGATTTCCCCGGGCTCGAACGACCGCGTGTCACCGGGCGATGCCTTCACGGCTTCCCTGAGTATGTTTTCCAGAAAGAGGGTGTCGTCCTTCTCCAAGGCGGCTTTCCAATCCGGCTGCAGCTTGTCGAGTATCATCGCGATCCACCTGCCTTCCACATAACCGAGGTCGCGTATCCCCGCCGGGGCGATGCCGTTGGTCATGTTGGAGGCGTTGAGAGGATCCAATCCGCGGGCGACACGCTCGATGTAATCGGACAACCCTTCGGTGCGCTGCAACTCGTTTTCGTACTGAATGAAAGGCGCGGGCAGCCCCGCCATACGTTCCTCGCGGCAGCGCAAGGCCGCTGCCGCCCATCCGGCGACATCCGTTTTTTCCCGGGATACGACCGCCCGTTGAAAGGCTTCCTTTTCCTTCCGCCGGAGAAACAGCGCCTCGGCCGTCTCTTCAGGATATCGAAGCAACAGGCCGTCGTTTTGCCGCCACCGGGAATGCCGCGTTCTCTGAAAGACGTGGAACTGCTCGTGGACGATAATCCCGGCCAAGTCCTTCAGCCCGTACTGTTCTCCCGTCCGGCGCGAACTCGCGCTGAGAACGCTGGTGGCCGTCCACGTCTCTCCCAGACGGATGGCGGAATTGCCGCGGACTTGAGGATGCTGTCCCTTGAATCGGGATACGCCGGGATGTGTTTCCATCCGGATGAATCCCTCGGGGATGTTCTGCGAATGAAAGAGGTATGTGTCACTGCCGTCGAAAACGAGGACCGGACTCTTTGCCGGTTCGAATCCCGGCCAGAGCGCGTTCATCGGTCCGGCGTCCGTCAGGATCATAACTTCGAAAACGTCGGCCACGGGAGTGTTCGGCGTTTGAAAACCTGCGGCGATGATTCCCGCAATGAGGAAGGCGATAATCATAATATTTTCTCCGGCATCCCCGGAAGGAGGAGGAAGATATCCCTGTAATACTGTTTGATTAAATCCACTTTCCCCGGCAAATCGCTTTCGTTTTCTATGGGGAGGTGGGTCAGGGCGAGGTGATCCGGACGAAATTCTTTTTGGAAAAAGCTCGCGCTGTCCTCCCGGAACGGAAACCAATAATGGACTACGGCCAGGTCGACGGGAGCCGATTCCAAGCCGAAACCCCGAAAGATCTCAGGCCTGCCGGGAGAATCTCCTTCGTGGAAGATCCGCCGTCCGTTGAGGTCGAAGAGATACATGAGGTTCATCGGCAATGAACTTCCGCCGTGGAGCGTGCGGATGACGGTGATCGGGATTCCCGCCGCCGTCAATCGCCTGAAATCTCCGTTCTCGAGATCGAGAGAAACGACCCGGGGTTCGAGCTTCGCCCAGTCGGTCGCAGCCTTGCGCAATTCCGCCACCGCATCCGCCGGGGCAATAAGCACGGCCTCCGTTTGGGCTTCCAGGAAGCGGACGGCCACGCCGGAAGCGAAATGGTCCGGGTGATTGTGGGTGACAAGGGTGAGCTTAATGCCGTCGAACGGAGGTTCGCCTTTGATGATTTTTTCCAGAACTGCGGGCTCCGGAGCCCGATAGGCCGGATTCGGTTTGTCGAAGAGGGCATCGATCAGGACCTTCGTCCCGCCTGATTCGACCAGGACTCCCATGTTGGCGACGTAGGTCAGGGAGAGGGGCGCCCTGTCGACTTTAACCGCCGCCCGGAGAGTAGTCGATTCCCGCCCCAGTTCCCGGGCAGGGGACCGCGCCGGAGACGAACCGGCCAATAAACCCGCGCCCAGCGCCAGGACGGCTGCCGAAAAGTACGGCTTTCGCCCCGAATGGAATTTGGTTTTCATGAAAACTCGCTTTCCGGCGATCCGCTCCCGGATCGACTCGACGTGGTTCGCGCGGATGTCGATATCTCGCATTTTCAACGCTTCGGAACGGGGACATAGCAGGCCCAGCCGTCCCAGGCGGGATGGTCGGTCAGCCGGACGGGCCGGCTGCCGTCCAGGTTAACCCGGTAGACCTCGAAGTTTCCGTCCCGGACGCTTTGGAGGATGATATGACGGCCGTCGGGAGACCACATCGGATTCTCATCGCGCGTCTCGACCGCGGTGACCGCGTAATCGCCGCTCCCGTCGGCGTTCATGATCCGGATCATCCCCTCCATTCGTCCGCCGGCCCGGAACTTGCTCGCGTAGGCGATTTTCGTTCCGTCCGGGGACCAGGCGGGGAAGATCTCAAGCCCGGGAGTGTTTGTGAGTCTGGCCTGCCCGCTTCCGTCCGCGGCCATCGTGTAGATGTCATAGTTGCCGTCGCGGTTGGACATGAAGACGATCTTCGAGCCGTCGGGAGACATGAACGGCCGCTCGTCGCGTGCCTCATTGTTCGTCAGTCGCCGCGCGTTCGATCCGTCGGCGTTCATGATCCAGATTTCGGTTCGTTGCTCGAAGTCCCGGACAAACAGGATTTGTTTGCCGTCGGGAGTGAATTCGGGGTGTTCCTCGCGGTCCGGCGTGGCGGTGAGCCGCCGGGGGCCGCTTCCGTCGACGGCCATGCTGTAGATGTCCATGTTGCCGCCCCGATCGCTCAAGAATATAACCGTCTTCCCGTCGGGCGAGGCTGCCGGGCAGAGATCCTGGGCCGGATTGTTGGTCAAGTTGCGCGGCTCTTTTTCCCCGGGCCGCAGGATATAGACGTCCTTGTTCTCATTCCGGCCGGAATAGAAGAGGACGGGGTAATCGATTCCGGCCGGTTGCGTCAACCCCGCGTTCGGGCCGTCGGAAAAATGCTGCTGGACCATCACCCAGCGCTCCTCCTGCTTTTCCAGGACGCCGGTCCAGCGGACGTTTTCCCAGTTGGACGGCTGTCCCTTCCAGGTGTTCATGTCGTCCAGGACGGCGAAAAACCAGGCGACGTCGCCGCTCTTCGAAAGACGGATGCGCAAGTCTCGGACCTCGAAACGGACGGCCTTGAAATTCGGGCTCATCCAGATCGGTTCGGCTTTCCTGAATTCGGTGAATCCCCGGACGATGTTGCCGTTGGGGTGGACCTCGAGAAAATTCTCCTCGGCGGCGATCGTGTCGAACAGGAGCTTGAGGTCCTTGTTTTTCGCCCAGCCGATTGCGGCCCGGATGGCCTGCTCGATACGGGCGAGCTCTTCGCCTCCCTGGGTTCCGTCTGCGGCCGGGACTGTCGGTCCGAACGAAGCGGCGAGAATCGCCGTCAACCCGAAACATGCCAGGAGAATAAGCGCCTTTGCTTTCATTTTGGACATTCCTTCCTCGTCGGCGATCACGGTTTTTTCGTCCCCAGGGCGTAGAGGCGGTCGATCTTGAATTCGAAATCATACGGGGGCCGGCGTTCCAGGAAGGTGACGGCGAATCCCGCCCGGCAGTAATAGTCGGCCAAATCGGCCTCGGAAAAAAGCGAAAAATAGATTTCCGACGGGATGTTTAAAATCCCGTCCTGGTACCCTTCGCTCGTGCCCGCCTTGACGACCGTCAGGAGCATGCCTCCGGGTTTGAGGACCCGGTGGAACTCCTTAAACAGGAGGGGGACATAGGCCTTGGGCGTATGGATGATGGAATGGCAGGAGACGAGGCCGTCCAGGACGCCGTCGGGAAAGCTCATCGCCGAGATATCTTCGCACCGGAACCTCATTCCCGGGTTCGTCTTCTTGGCGAGGCGGACGCAGCGCTCGGTGAGATCGAGGCCGATGACTTTCATTCCCTTGTTGAACAGGTGCCTCCCGATATGGGCCGAAGGTCCGCAGCCGGCATCGCAGATCAGCGATCCGGGCGGGAACTTCCCGGCGAAGATGTCGAGAATGGCCCGGTCGTACGGTTTCAGGTCCAGCTCATTATGAAAAAGCTCGTGGTATCTTTCCGCGGCCAGGTCATAGGCCTGGCGTGTTTTGGCCGAGACGGTTTTCAGGGGATCCATGCCGCACCTTCATTGTCTTTTCGGCCGGAGCTTTTCGAAGACCTCGGTTCCGACCCAATAGGCGTGGCTTTCGCCGTCCCGCTGGCTGAGAAAGAAAAGATATTTTCCGTCGTCGGTGACGACCGGGCAGATATCGATGGCCGGGCTGTTGACCTCCGGCCCCAGCTTGACCGGTTCCTCCCAGGCTCCGTGTTCCCCGCGGAAGCTCACCCAGATGTCGAACTGGCGGGCGAAAAGCAGGTAGCTGCCGTCCCGGGCGACGAAGGGCATCTCGTCGCCTTCCGGGGAGTTGATGGGTTTCCCGAGATTGACCGGCTTCTCGTATCTTCCCTCCGCCCACCGGGCGAAGTAGATATCGGTTTGGCCGAGGGTGTCGGGCGCCCTCCCGGCAAAGTAGACGTTCCGGTCCTTGTCGACCGAAAAATTCCAATGCATGTTGTGCTCGTTGATGCGGGGATCGAGCGGTTGAGGCTCGGCCCAATTCCCGGAGGCGGTCCGGTCGGCGTACCAGATTTTCTCGTTCCCGGGTTTTGTTTCGCCGGGAAGCGGCCGCTGCGAAAGGAAATAAATGCGCTTCCCGTCGGGCGCGAAAAACGGCACGTCGTCGCCGAAATCCTGCCCTGAAAAGGAGGCCGCGGCCGGCGCCGTCCACTTTCCGCCGACGCGCTTCATCGTCAGCATATCGCCCCGGACGAAGTTCTCTCCGGGAACGGCGATCATCGGCTTCCAATAGACTTCGTTCCCGTCGGGCGAAAAAACAGCCGGGCTGTGAAGCCCCCAAATCGATGAGATGATTCCCAGGCCGAACAGCTTGGCTTGTCCTGCGGACGGCGTTTCACCGAGATAGTCGCCGGAAAGAACGGGAAAAACGATCGCGGCCGGAAGGGCCCCTTTTTCCAAAAGAAGGGCGGCCACGGCTTCCGAGGATCTCTCCCGGGCGATGTTGAAGGCCGTTTGGCCCATGATTGTTCGGGCGTCCAGCGGGGCGCCTTTTTCGATCAGGATGCGAGCCGCTTCCGTCCGTCCGTCCCGGGCGGCATAGTGCAGGGGTGTCCAGCCGAAGCGGTCGGGCTTGGCCGGGTCATATCCTCTTTCCAGAAGCAAGCCGAGAATGGCGGCCGAGCCGCCCGCGGCCGCGGCATGGACAAGGCCCTCGCCCAAAGCGCCTTTCAGGTCGCGGATCTTGGCGGCGGCCGGAACAAAAAGATTGTCCAGGCCTTCGGTTGCGGCCAGCCAGACCAATTGCCCCCATTTCTGTCCGGGATCCGGAATGCGGGCTCCTTTTTCCAGGAGGAGGTCGACAAACGCGCGTTTGCCGCGCCAGGCCGCAAGCTCCAGGGCCGTGGAGCCGAATCGATCCTCGGAGTTGATGTCCGCTCCGGCGTCGACCAGGAGACGTCCGGTCGCGACCTCTCCGTTTTGCCGGGCGCACAGGACCAGCGCGGTCCTCTGGTAATCATCGCGCGCATCGACGGAGGCCTTTTTTTCGAGGAGAGCGGCGACGGCTTCGGTCCGGTCCGATATCGCCGCCAGATGCAGGGGGGTCTGCCGAGTCGCTCCCACGATGTCCGGAGAGAGGCCTTTCTCGACGAGAAAACGGACCAGGTCAGTATTCCCGGCGGAAGCGGCGTGATGCAGGAGGGTGTTGCCGTCCTTGTCCCGGGCCTCGACAAGCTTCGGGTCCTTTTCGATCATGGATTTGATCGAGGAGCCGTCCCCTTTGAGGAGAAGGTCGAAAATTTCCTGGGCCCGGGCCGAAAAGGCCGTGAGCGACAGAACGCATAAACCGAAGATCAGCGGCGATATTTTCTTCATAAGGATCGACTCCCTGAATTTTCCCGTCGGGTTTATTTGTGCAATATTCAGGCCAAATTTCGCTGTCGTTTGAATACTCTTCCCGATTTAGAAAATCGTCTCTCGCCGGTTTCAGGGCTTCACTCCGGAGGGGAGGCGGGACGATGATGTGCGAAACCGGACAATCCCTTGTTCGAAAGTGAAACGAGCCGCCGTCGTTTTCCTTTATACTCATGCAAATAATCTTGACATCGCCGTCATCCCGGGATGATCGCGAAGCCGGGATTTATCGCCCGTCGAAGCGGAAGAGAAACTCAGACCGCTGTCTCCCGCGAAAACGAGGCGTTCGCCCGCCGGCCAGGAAAACACCCGTGATAGCGGCGAGAACGAAAGAGGCCCGGTCAAATCGTTTTGTCCAACCGTTAACCGCTTTAGAGACGCCGTCATTCGGATTGACAGACCCGCCGTTTCGGTTTATAAAACCCTCTTGCCTCTTCGTAGAATTTTCGTTCCAGAGGACAACATGGAAATACAGCTCCAGGAACTGCTCGACCGGATCAAGCGGGACGGAATGGAAGCGGCGGAATCGCAGGCCGCGGCGATCCTGCAAGACGCGGAGGAAAAGAAATCCGTCCTCCTGGCCGCCGCCGAAAAAGAAGCCGCGACGATCCGGGCCCAGGCCAGGACGGATGCGGCCCGTGAAGTCGAGTCCGGACGGGCCGCCCTCGACCGGGCTTCGCGCGACTTGATTCTTTCTTTCCGGGATAAGATCGGCGCCGTGCTCGAAGCCGTCGTCCGCAAGGACACGGCGAATGCTCTCGATGCCGAGGTCGTCCGCCAGGCCCTCCCCGGCGTTTTGAAAGCGCTGGCCGCCGGCAGCTCCGACGAACTGACCGTTCTCCTCGACCCGGCGACGATTCAAAAAATCGAAGGCCGTTTCGATGCTCTTTTGGGCGCCGAGCTCAAGAAAGGCGTCGAGCTCCGGCCTTTTCCGGATGTGGCTTCGGGCTTCCGGGTGGTTGAGAAAAACGGCGCGGCCTATTATGACTTTTCCGGGACGACTGTGGCCGAGCTTTTTTCCAAGCATTTGAACCAGCGCCTGGCCGACATCGTCAAGGACGCGGTCAAAGGACTCTGAGGCGTGAGCCGTTACTATTATTTCGGGGCGACCTTGCCCACGCTCCAATACGGAGCGTCGCCGCCGATGTCGTCGGCCGAATTTCTCCGCCGCGCCCGGATTCATCTCCGGCCCGAGGATGCGGCGATCCTGGAGAAGGCCGCTCTCCAATCCGAATCCAATTTGAAAATCCCGACCGGATCCGCTTTTCTCGACCGGTATTTCGCCTGGGAGCGGACGCTGCGAAACGAGTTCGTCCTGGCCCGGGCCCATCGCCTGGGGCGGAGCGGGGAAAAATGGCTTCGTCCGGCGGGCCGAAATGACGACGCGGCCCGGGACGCCCGCTCGATCCTTCACGCCGTCGCCGATTCGGCCACGCCCCTGGACATCGAAGCCGCCCTGGAAGCGGTTCGCTGGGCGTTGATCGACCGGCTCCGCGGCTCGACGGTTTTCGATTTCGATTCGCTCCTTTCCTATCGGCTGCAGCTTCTGATTATTGAGCGCCTCGCGGCCCTGACCGCCGAACGGGGCGAATCCCGGTTCCTCCCGATTTACGCCGACCTTCTCCGGACGGCGCGCATTTCCGAACACAGCGGAGTTTCCCCATGACCAAGACCATCGGAACGGTGACCGGCGTCAACGGCAACATGGTCACCGTTCGGGCCCAAGGCACGGTGACGATGAACGAGGTCGCCTATATCGTCTCGGACGGCCGTCGGCTGAAGAGCGAGGTCATCCGCATCCAGGCGGAGACCGTCCAGGTCCAGGTGTTCGAGATCACCCGCGGCATTCAGGTCGGCGACGCCGTCGAATTCACCGGCGAGCTGCTGTCGGTCGAGCTCGGCCCGGGGCTTCTCGGCCAGATCTACGACGGCCTTCAGAATCCCCTTCCCCTGATCGCCGAGAAGACCGGAAATTTCCTCGAGCCGGGCGTTTACCTCGCCCCCCTGTCCCAGGACAAGACCTGGCCCTTCACTCCGTCGGTCAAGGCCGGGGACCGGGTCGAACGAGCCGATATGCTCGGGACGGTTCCCGAGGGCTCCTTCTCCCACCGGATTATGGTTCCCTTTCACCTGGCCGGATCCTACACGGTCGTCTCGATCAAGCCGGCCGGCGTTTATCCCATCGGCGAGGCGATTGCCGAGCTCGAGGGCGAGAAAGGCGAGTCGGTCGCCGTGACCATGAGTTTCACCTGGCCGGTCAAGCGGGCGGTCGATTGCTACGCCAAGCGCCTTCGTCCGACTCAGCCGTTGGTCACCAAAACCCGTCTGATCGATACGTTCTTCCCCGTGGCCAAGGGCGGGACCTACTGCATTCCGGGTCCCTTCGGAGCGGGCAAAACGGTCCTCCAGCAGATCACCAGCCGCCATGCCGATGTTGATATCGTCATCGTCGCTGCCTGCGGCGAGCGGGCCGGCGAGGTCGTCGAAACGCTGAAGGAATTTCCGGCTCTGACCGATCCTCGAACCGGACGCTCGCTGATGGAGCGGACGATCATCATTTGCAATACGAGCTCGATGCCGGTCGCGGCCCGCGACGCCTCCGTCTACACGGCCGTCACCCTGGCCGAATATTACCGGCAGATGGGCCTGGACGTCCTCCTTCTGGCCGACTCGACCAGCCGCTGGGCCCAGGCCATGCGGGAGATGTCCGGCCGGCTGGAGGAAATCCCCGGCGAGGAAGCTTTCCCGGCCTACCTCGAATCGGTGATCGCCAACTTCTATGAGCGGGCCGGCATCGTCCGGCTCAAGGACGGGACGACCGGCTCGATCACGATCGGCGGGACGGTTTCGCCCGCCGGCGGCAACTTCGAAGAGCCGGTGACTCAGGCGACCCTCAAGGTCGTCGGCGCTTTTCACGGCCTCTCCCGCGAGCGTTCCGACGCCCGGAAATACCCGGCCATCCACCCCCTTGAATCCTGGTCCAAGTACGCCGGCATCATTCCCGGCCCGATCGTCGATTACGGCCGGTCTTTTCTCCGGCAGAGCGCCGAGGTCGGCCAGATGATGAAAGTCGTCGGAGAAGAGGGGACCTCGCTGGACGATTATATCGTTTATCTGAAAGGCGAGCTTCTGGACGCGGTCTTCATCCAGCAAAACTCGTTTGACGCCGTGGATGCGGCTGTCGAACCGCCGCGGCAGAAAGACTGTTACCGGCTGATCCTGGAAGTCCTGGCCGCGGGGATCAAGGCCAGGGACAAGGAAGACGCCCGCCAATGGTTCTCCGGCCTCCGCCAGAAGTTTCTCGACTGGAACGGCGCCCCCTGGAAGAGCGACGGCTATGCCGCTCTGGCTTCGGAGATCCGAACGCGGCTTGCGGAACGCCGGACGGGCGACGAGGCCAAGGGGATCCGCCTGATCGAAGCTTTGGAGCAGTCATGAAGAAAGTCTATTCGCGGATCGAATCCATCACCGGAAACGTCATCACCGTCCGGGCCGAGGGCGTCCGCTACGGCGAGCTGGCCTCGATCGAAACCCGGTTCGGCGCTTCGCTGGCCGAAGTCATCCGTCTCGACAAGGACCTGGTTTCGCTCCAGGTCTTTCAGGGTGGCCGCGGCATTTCGACCGGCGATGAGCTGCATTTCCTCGGGCACCCGATGCGGGTCAGTTTCTCCGACAACCTCCTCGGCCGGATCTTCGACGGGGCGGGGGAGCCCCGCGACGACGGCCCCCGCCTTGCGGAAAACCTGATCCCGATCGGCGGACCGTCGGTCAATCCGAGCAAGCGGATCATCCCCCGGGAAATGATCCGGACCGGCATCCCGATGATCGACCTGTTCAACACCCTGGTCAAAAGCCAGAAGCTGCCGCTGTTTTCAATCTCCGGCGAGCCGTACAACCCGCTGCTGGCCCGGATCGCCATGCAGGCCGAAGTCGACGTCATCATCCTCGGCGGCATGGGCCTGACGTTCGACGATTATCTCTTCTTCCGCGATTCGCTCGAGCAGGGCGGGGCTCTGTCCAAGGCCATCCTGTTCGTCCACACGGCGGCCGACCCCGTCGTCGAATGTCTCATGGTCCCCGACCTGGCCCTGGCCGTGGCCGAGCGCTTCGCTCTCCGGGGCAAGAACGTTCTCGTCCTCCTGACCGATATGACCAATTTTTCCGACGCGATGAAGGAAATCGCCATCACCCAGGAAAAGGTCCCCTCCAACCGCGGTTACCCCGGCGACCTGTATTCGCAGCTCGCCGCCCGGTACGAAAAGGCCGTCGACTTTTCCGACGCCGGATCGATTACGATCCTGGCGGCCACGACGATGCCGGGAGACGATGTCACCCACCCCGTGCCCGACAACACCGGCTACATCACCGAAGGCCAGTTCTACCTCAAAGGCGGACGCATCGAGCCGTTCGGCTCGCTCTCCCGTCTCAAGCAGCTGGTCAACGCCAAGACCCGGCCCGACCACCGGCCGATCATGGACGGCATGATCAAGCTGTATGCCTCGTTCAAGGAGACGCTGGAAAAGCGGGCCATGGGTTTTCTGATGACCCCCTGGGATCAGAAGCTCCTTCGCTACGGGGAAATGTTCGAGAAAGAAATGATGGACCTGTCGGTCAACGTTCCGCTGGAAGGAGCCCTGGACAAGGGCTGGCGGATTCTGGCCGACTGCTTCGAACCGCAGGAGACCGGGCTCCGGTCCGAGCTCCTGGAAAAATACTGGCCGGGGAAGACCGTCTAAGCGCAGAGCATGGCCAAGATCAAGCTGACGAAAAACGAGCTGAAGAAGCAGCGGGACGCGCTGAAAATGTATCATCGCTACCTGCCCACCCTTCAGATGAAAAAGCAGCAGCTGCAGATGGAGATTCGCGAAGTCGAGGCCCGGCGCCGCGAGCTGCGGGTCCGCCGCGAATCCTTGGACAAGGAATTCCGGGCCTGGATCGCCGTCTACGGCGAAGAGGCGGCCTTGTTCGACCCGGACGGGAAGCCGTTCCTCTCGGTCGCCGCGGTTCGCACGTCCCGGGGCAATGTCGCCGGCGTGGACATCCCGGTTTTTGAAGGGGCCGATTTTACCGTTATCGAGTATGACCTCTTCACCGCGCCGCTGTGGGTCGATGCGGCCGTCGAGCGGCTCAAGCAGCTGCTGTCGCTCGACTTGGAGGACGGCGTCCTGGGCGAACAGGTCGCCCGGCTGGCCGAGGAGCTTCGGACGACGTCCCAGCGGGTCAATCTTTTTGAAAAAGTGAAAATTCCCGAAACGCTCGAGAATATCCGGGAAATCCGGATTTACCTCGGCGACCAGCAGATCGCCCAGGTCGTCCGGGGAAAAATCGCCCAACGCAAGGTCGTTGCGAGGACCGCGGCATGATCGCGCCGATGAAGAAGGTCTGGCTCGTCCTCCTGGAAAAGGAGAAGACCGCCGCCCTCCGCGAGCTGCGCGGCCTCGGGGTCGTCCATATCGAATGCGCCCGTCCGTCCGGCGTCGAGTGCGACCGGCTGGCTCGGACCCGGGATTCGATTTCGGCCGCCCTCAATATCCTTCCTCCGGTTAAAAAACCCCCGGCGGCCCGGCTTTCGACCGAACAGGCCGTCGCCCTGGCTCAGCAAATCACGGCCGGCGAGGATCGGATCAAGGCTCTTCAGGATGAAGCCGGTTCGCTCCAGCGGGAAATCGACCGGACGGCCGGTTGGGGCGATTTCGACCCGGCGGCGATCGAGGCCCTCTGGGCCAAAGGACTGGATCTCCGGTTGTTCGAAGCGGACGAAAAAGATCTGGGATCGGCCCCGGGAGATGCGGATCTGATCGTCCTGGCCCGGCGCAAGCGCCGGGTGTATTTTGCGGCCGTCAGCCGGTCCGGCCCGGTCCCGGAGATGCCCCGATCCTTCATGGAATCCGCGCTCCCGTCCCAATCGACCGGAAACATGCGGGAACGGATTGCGGCGGGCGCGGAGGAAATCGCGGCCATCCGGAAGCGCCAGGCCGCGGCGGCCGAAGACACCGCTTCCCTGAGCAACGCCCTGGCTGCGGTCGAGCAGGATCTTCGTTTCGAGAATGTCCAGGGGTCGTTGACGCCCGAAGGACCGGTCTGTCATATTCAGGGATTCGTTCCGGCAGCGGATTATCCGGCGCTGGCAGCGCTGGTGAAAAACCGGGGCTGGGCGGTGGCCGCCGACGATCCTTCGAACGAGGACTTTGTTCCGACCAAGGTGGTCAACAGCCGCTTCGTCCGGATGATCGACCCGGTTTTCGACTTCCTGGGCACCGTTCCGGGTTATCGGGAGTTCGAGATTTCGTTCTGGTTCCTGGCGTTCTTCACCCTGTTTTTCGCCATGATCTTCAACGACGGGGGCTACGGCCTTCTCCTTTTCGCCGGAGGGCTGTTCCTCGCGTTCAAGTCCAGACGCAAAGCCGGATCGGTTCCCGACGGAATCCGCCTGTTGTTGTGGCTTTCCGGCGGGCTGGTTCTGTGGGGAGCCATCACCGGGAGCTGGTTCTCGATCCCCTATGATTCTCTTCCTCCTGCGCTCAAGGCGGTGTCGGTCTGGCCCCTCGTCGGGGCTAACCCCCAATCGACGGCCAACATCCAGGTCTTGTGCTTTCTGATCGGCGTCTTGCAGCTTTCGCTGGCCCGGATAAAAAATATCAAACGTCTCTTCCCGAACCTTCAGTTCCTGGCCCATCTGGGTTCGCTGGCCCTGATCGTCGGGATGCTCTTTTTCGTCCTCAATCTCGTCGTCGACTCCAAGCGTTTTCCCCTGCCGTCCTCCGCCGTCGTTCTGGTCGTCGCCGGATTCGCCGCCAACCTCATGTTCGGCGCTTATAACGGGAATTTCCTCAAGTCCGTCCTCGGCGGCCTGCAGAACTTCATTCCCATCTTCCTCGGCACGGTCGGGGCCTTCGCCGACATCGTTTCCTATATCCGGCTCTGGGCCGTCGGCCTGGCCGGATCCTCGCTCGGGCTGGTCATCAACGATATGGGCGGAGGAATGATCAAGCCCGTTCTTATGGCCGCCGTCGGCGTTCTGCTGCTCCTGTTCGGCCACGCGCTCAACTTCGTTCTCTGCGTCCTGTCGGTCGTCGTCCACGGCGTCCGGCTCAACATGCTGGAATTTTCGAGCCACCTCGGCATGGAATGGTCGGGGATCAAATACGACCCCTTCCGGGTTACGGTCAAGTCCGGGCGGTAAAATAGAAAGGAGACGGAGATGGATCTCATCGGTTACATCGGAGTCGCGGCGGTATTGGGACTGGCAGCCATCGGATCCGGCATCGGCGCGGGAATCGCCGGTCAGGCGGCCATCGGCGCCTGGAAGCGGAATTACCTGGCCAACAAGCCCGCGTCTTTCCTCCTCGTCGTTTTTGCCGGCGCGCCCTTGACCCAGACGATTTATGGATTCATCGTCATGAACACGATGAAGGCTTCGTCGATCGACGGCCTGTTCAAGCTGGGAATCGGCGTCCTGTGCGGCGCGGCGATCGGATACTCGGCCGTGGCTCAGGGCAAGTGCGGCGCGGCCAGCTGCGACGCGTTCGGCGAGACGAACAAGGGATTCGCCCAGGACCTGATCGTCGTCGGTCTGTGCGAGACCGTGGCCATCTTCGTCATGGCCTTCAGCCTGGCGATCATCGGCTGACCGAACGGCGGGCGGCCGTTTACGGTCGGACGGAGCGGGGAGATCCCATGAGCGAGCCATCGTCGTTTGGCGGCTTTTCCAGGGAAACCGTCCGCTTTTTCCGCGACCTTAAAAGGAACAATAATCGGGACTGGTTCGAGCGAAACCGGAAGACCTATGAAAACGAGGTCCTGGTTCCGGCCAAGCTTTTTGTCGAGGCCATGGGCCCCCGGTTGAAGAAAATCGCCCCGGGCCTGATCGCCGTCCCCAAGGTCAATAAATCCATTTTCCGACTCAATCGCGACACCCGGTTCTCTCTCGATCCCACCCCCTACAAAACGAACCTGGGGATCTTTTTCTGGGACGCGGCCCGGCCGAAAATGGAATCGGCCGGATTTTATTTCCAGCTCGAGCCGCCCGCCGTGCTCTTCAGCGGAGGAATGTATATGATCCCCGACGCGCTCCTCGGGCGGTATCGCGACGACGCGGCCGATCCGAAAAGAGGGGCGGAGTTACGGAAGATCGTCGCCGGGATTCGGGCCCTCCCGGGCTATACGGTCGAGGGGACCCACTATAAGCGCGTCCCGGCGGGCTTTGACCCGAATCATCCGAACGCCGAGCTCCTCAAGCACAAGGGGATCTACGGTGGAATCGAGACGAAGATCCCCGAGGAATTCTATTCGAGCGCGTTCATCGATTACGCCTTCGAAAAGTTCGTCCCGATCCGGTCGCTTCACCGGTGGCTGAAGAAGCTGATTCGATAGCCTCTTCGATGGCTGGAGAGGAGAATCCGCATCTCGATCCCGGCGGGCCGCCGCTGGCCCGCGTTCGCGATGATGAATCGCTCGCCCGGGAGCGGGAAATCCTTCGGGAGATCAACGCCCGGCCGAGGCTCTGGCAGCGATGGGCCGGCTATTTCAGGCTCACCGGTCCGGGCTGGGTTCAAAGCGCCCCGACCCTGGGGGCGTGAACGGCCGGCTCGTCGATCTTTGCCGGGGCCGTTTATGGCTACCGCCTTCTCTGGGTTCAGCCGGTGGCCATGCTTCTCGGCGTGGTGATGTTCGCGGCCATCGGCCACCAACTTCTTTTGACCCGCGAGCGGCCTTTTGAGGTCTTCCGGAAACGGCTCCATCCCTCGGTCGCCCTGTGTTGGGGAATCAATGTCCTCTTACGCCCGCGGGATCAAGGTCGAAGGGGCGCTCGATGCCGCCCGGGCTCTCGAGCCGCTCATCGGCCTCACCGCCGGACGGGTGGTCTTTTCCCTCGGTGTGGCCGGCATGTGTTTTTCGACGGCGGTGGTCGAAATGCTGATTTGCGGCTTCGTTCTGGCCGAAATGTTCCATTTCGAGATGAAGGGGACGGCCTATAAAGCTGCGACTTTGCTGGCCAATATCGGGATCCTCGGAGCGTTCGCCAGGCTCCCGATCTGGCTTCCCGTTCTGACCTCGTCGCTCAACCTCCTGATGATGCCCATCGCCTATATCGGCTTTTTCATCCTTCAAAACAAAAATAGCTACCTTGGCCCGGAGGTCAACCGCGGGCTGAAGAGAACGGTTTGGAACGCCCTCATGAACCTGGCGATCCTCGTCGTCGCGGCCGGGGCCGTGGTTCGGTTTTTGTCTTTGATTTGACCGCCGGCCGCCGCCGGGTTCCTTGACGCCCTCTAAATATTTTGATAAATCTGTTTCGGTTTCAGGGAAAAGGAGCCGGAAATTGGGGAAAAAGACAGTCGCTTGGATAGGGGAGAGACGAGTCCGTTTGGGCAAGTTCATCGTTCTTCTTGCCGTTGTTTCGGGTTCGGCGCTCTTTGCTCAGAATTGGATGTCCCTGGGCCCCAAGGGCGGGAACGCCGCCGATCTTGTCCGGGATCCTCTCCATCCGAACGTGCTCTATTCGGTTTTCGCTCCCGGCGGTGTTTATAAAAGCTCGGATGGAGGCCAGTCCTGGTTTTTTTCGGGACAGGGCGTGCCGAAGAACCTGACGGGCGGCAGTCTGGCGATCTATCCGGTTGATCCCTCCGTTCTTTTTCTTCTTGCCGACGGCAAGCTCTACAAGAGCGTCGACGGAGGCGCCGGCTGGACGGAACTTGAGGACTTCTCGTTTTACGAAGAACCTTGGCCGAAAGTCGCGGTCTCTCCTTTCGATTCTTCCGTCATCATCGTCCTGTCGAAGAATGAAATGCACCTCAGCGTTGACGGGGGGGCCGAATGGGATAATCACTACTTTGGAGGATTCTGCAATCTGGCCGACGTCGCCTTCGATCCGCTCGAGGAGGGCGTCGTCTATCTCGGCAGTACTTGCGGTCTCCACCGATCGCTCGATAACGGCGTCTCCTGGACGCGGATCTCCTCCTCCATCCAACCCGTTGACCTCGTGTTCGATCCTGCCGCCCCTTCCGTTTTATATGCCGTCGATCCCTATGAAGGCATTTATCGAACAACGACGGGTGGAACGGAATGGACGCTATGGTCCTATCCGTCCGTCCCCGGGGAAACCGGTTTTCCCTTGGATCTGACCTGTTTTGTTCCCGGCAAGCCCGGTTCGGGAAGATCGATCGCCGGCCGGAAAATCGGCCTCTTCTTTATCTCCGACGAAGGCGCGAAATGGTCTATGGACCTCATTTCTCCCTCGTGGCCGGCGACGCGGGCTTTGCTCACGGACCCGGCGAACGGCGACATCGTCCTGGCGGCGACGTCGAAGGACGGGATCATGCGCTCGTTTTGCCGGTCCTCCAGCTGGTCCGATTTCCAGAGCTCGTCCTACGGCATCGACGCGACAAATGCGAAGGCTGTCAGCATGGCGATTTCCCCTTCTTCCCCTTCCCGGATCATCCTGGGGACGGATTGGGGAATTTATCACAGCGACAATAAAGGCATATCCTGGACCCCCGGCTTGCATTTAGGAGGCGTCCGGGCGTTCGCCGCCCATGGCTCCGACGATTCCGTCTTGATCGCCGGCACCGACCTCGGGGTTTACCGAAGCGACGACGGGGGATTCGAGTGGTCCCAGGCAACGGGGAGCAGTTTCATCAATTCCGGCGTGTCCAGCGTCATTTTCGACTCCGCTGATCCCCAAACGGTCTATGCGGCCAGACCGTTCAGCACGCCCGGCTTCGCCAAGAGCGTTGACGGCGGAAGAACCTGGACGGACATCAATTATGCTTCCCAACCCAGCTTCAAGGTCCTCGCCGCGGACCCGAATCAGGCCCAGGTTCTTTATTCCGGGGGCGGCGGGGGGTGGTCGGTACCGGAAGGACCTCCGGGCTATTATCTCGTCAAATCGACGGACGGGGGGGCCTCCTGGACCGGGCTCGCCCGCGGAATCATCGATCGGAGCGTCAACTCCGTCATTGTCGATCCCTCGAATTCCGAGAGACTGTTTGTCGCCAACGTGGAGGGCTTCTTCAAGAGCGAAGACGGGGGATCGACTTGGCGGAAGATCGAGGGAGAGCTCGGGACCGGTGAAGTCTCCTGCCTGGCCCAGGCCCCTTCCCAACCATCGATCCTTTTTGCCTCGGCCCGCCAGACCGTCCTCCGAAGCACGGATTCCGGCGAAACCTGGGCCGTTTTCGGGACAGGCCTCCCGGACGATCTTTACGTTTCTTTAGCCGTCGACCCCTCCGATCCATCGATCGTTTATGCCGGGTCGGGAAACACGGGAGGCGTGTTTCGAACGGGCGCGACAACGGAACTGCCGGTTCTCCGGGTGAACGAGGATTTGCTTGTCTTCGGGGCCCTGGGAGGACTTGGGGCGACTTCTGCTCAAAATTTTCAGGTGTTCAACGGCGGGTTCGGAACGTTGCAGTGGACGGTGTCGAAATGGCCGTCCTGGAGTCCTCAGAACTGGCTCATCGTTCAACCGGCGAGCGGGACGGGAAACGGGACAGTCTCGGTTTCGGTCGACGAATCAATGATCGGGCCGGGCTATCACCCCGGAATGCTGAAAGTCGAAGCTTCGAATGCGGCTGAATCCCCGCGGTATGTCGAAATCATCTTAAAAAAATATAGCGAAAACAGCTGGCTCGGGCTATCGACGCCGCCCTTCGGGTCCTTCGATACGCCTCTCGACGGCGCCGCCGTTCAATCCTCGATTCCGGTCACGGGCTGGGCGCTCGACGACATCGAAGTGACCGGCGTCAAAATTTACCGCGATCCGATCGCCGGGGAAACGGACTCCCGCATATTCATCGGCGACGCGACGTTCATCTCCGGCGCCCGGCCTGATATTGATACGGCCTATCTCGAATTTCCTTTCAACCGCCGGGCCGGGTGGGGATATATGCTTTTAACTCATTTCCTTCCTGATGGAGGGAATGGGACGTATGCGCTTCAAGCTTGGGCCACGGATCTGGAGGGAAATGAAATCCTGCTGGGACGCAAGACGATCACCGTCGACAATGCCGGGGCGGTCAATCCCTTCGGCGCAATCGATACCCCCGCCCAGGGCGGCCTGGCCTCAGGGTCCGGGTATCTCAACTTCGGGTGGGCCTTGACTCCGAGGCCCAACAGCATCCCGGTCGACGGCTCGACAATCGGAGTCTGGGTCGACGGCCAGCTGCTTGGACATCCCGTTTACAATAATTACCGGCAGGATATCGCGACTCTCTTTCCGGGATATGCCAATTCGAACGGCGCCGTCGGATTGTTTTCTTTGGATACGACGGCGTATCTGCCCGGCGATCACACCATCGCCTGGAGCGTGGAGGACAGCGCCGGCCATGTCGACGGCATTGGGAGCCGGTATTTCTCGATTCAGAGCTCCGGCCTTTCGGTCGGCGCGCAAATCCATTCCGGGAGCTTTGCGGCTTTGTCCGAGCTTTCGGAATTTCTGGATGTCACCTCCTCCGGAATCGCGGCGCGTCGGGGATATCGACGGGACCGGCCGGCCGATCGTTTCGGTCCGTCGGCGGTCGACGGCAAACCGGATGTCTCCGCGGATATACGGCTCAAAATATCCGAGCTTGAACGGGTGGAAGTCCTGCTTGACGAGGCGGCCGTGGCTCAGGATGAAAAAAAGCTCCGAACCCGGGAATCCGGCCGTTCTCCGGCCCGGTTCAAGCCGGCGAAAACGACATCGTCCGATTGGGAAGGCTATTTGATCGTCGGAGAGGAGTTGCGCCCGCTGCCCGTCGGATCGACGCTGGACGCCGCGGCCGGAATATTCGCCTGGATGCCCGGGCCCGGTTTTATCGGGGAATACCGCATGGTTTTCGTCAATAGGTCCGACCGCACGAAGCGGTACGTTCGGGTCGGGATTTATCCTGCTTGACGAGCGAGCCCCGGGCCCTATGGTTGACCATGAGGCCCGGCGCGAAGGGCGTTATTTGAGCCGGTGGGCGTCGCCGTCGCGGCGGGTGAGGCCCGTTTTATCAAGGTATTCCAGGACGGCGCAGGCGTATTTGCGGGAGACCTTCAGGATGTCCTTGGTTTCGGCGATGGTGATGGTTTTCCGCAGGTTGAGATACTGAAGAACCGAGGCCCGGGCCTTGTCGAAGGCCTCGCGGTGCATGGTGACCTTGGGATCGAGGCGGACGAGACGGCCCTGCTGGATCAAGGCGCCCATGATCTTGCGGAATTGGCTGAGGGGGAGGCCGAGGTTCCGGCAGACGTCGTCCTCGAGCGGCGGCTCGAATCCCGCCCGTCGATAGGCCGCCTCGACCTTGTCGGCCAGGGCTTGTTCGCGATCGGCGAAGCGGGCCTCGTGGCCGGGAAGGGTGACGCCTCCCGCGACCCGGACGAGGCGGCCGGCTTTGACCAATTCATCGGCAACCGCCCGGGCGGCCGCGTCGCCGGCCTCCGTCGGCAGGGCGGCCTGGAACTCGGCCGGGGTCATGGCCGGTTTCTGCGGATTGGCCGCGAAAAATTTTGAAACGGCCTGGGCCGCTTTTTCCGTAAGCTTGGCGAACATCTCGGCGGTAAGGAAACGGTCGCCTTTGGCCTCGATGATTTTTCGAAGCCCGCCGGCCGAGGCTATCCGACCGGCGGATTCCTCGATGCGCCCGAGCGGCTTTCCGAGCCGCAGGGAAATTTCGGCCGCCGGCACAGGCCGGGCTCCGGTGTTGACCGCATACTGGTAAACCGCTTCGTCCAGCGTTCCCTCGAACCGGCGGATTCCGGCCAGGGCGGCCTCATCGAAGCGCTTGTGGCGCGCCGGAGCTGTGTTGAGGACTTCGCCGCCGCCGATAGTGTTGACCGGGGAAAACGTCCGGATGATGAACCGGTCCCGGTAAAGGGCCACGGTCGGAGATTCGAGGACGAATTGGGCCAGCATGGAGGCGCCGGGGACGAGCTTCTCCTTTTCGAGAAGAACGACCCGGGCGATCACCTCGTCCGTTCCGATGTGGAACCGCACCCGGTCGCGCGTTTTGAGCTCCCGGGGCGCATCGGGAAGAAGGTGGAGCCGGGCGTCGATCCGCGTCGTCGGCTCAAGGAAGCCGGGGACAGCCAGGCATTGCCCGCGGCGGAGAACATCCTTATCCAGATCCTGGAGATTGACGGCTGTCCGCCGGCCGAGGCTCGAGGATTCGCGTTTGGAATGATGAACCTGGACGCCGCGGATGCGCGTTTCCAGCTTCTCCGGCAGGACCTCGACGACATCTCCTGTTTTCACCTGACCCGAAAGCACGGTTCCGGCGACGACGGTTCCGAAACCCTGGCGGATGAACACCCGGTCCAGGGGCAGGCGAAAATAGCCGCAATCTTCGCGCGGTTTGACCCGCGGTCCGATCGCCCGGAGCGCGGCGGCCAATTCCGGAAGCCCGTCGCCCTTGAGGGCCGAGACCGGCAGAATCGGGGCCGTCTCGAGAAACGTCCCCTTGACGAAATGCCGGACCGTCCCTGACAGCTCCTCGATCCGGGCCGTATCGACCAGATCCGACTTGGTCAGGGCGATCAAACCCTCCCGGGCCGAGAGCAGCCGGAGGATGTCGAAATGCTCCCGGGTTTGGACCGAAATGCCTTCGTCGGCGGCGATCACGAACAACACGGCGTCGACGTTGGTAGCCCCGGCGACCATCGTCTTGACGAATTTTTCGTGGCCCGGAACGTCGATGAAGACCACCTGGCGTTCGGCCCCGGGATCATCGAGGAAGACGAATCCCAGCTCGATCGTCATCCCCCGCTCTTTTTCCTCCGGGAGGGTATCGGGATCGATCCCGGTCAGAGCCCGGACCAGAGCGCTTTTGCCGTGGTCGATGTGGCCGGCCGTGCCGACGATGAGGTGCGGTTTTTCGTTGTCAGGGATGGGCATAACCGGACTCCTTGAACGTCAACCAGCCGAAGGCGATCGCCCCGAGGCCGGAAACGGCCCCGGCCGCGAATCCGAAATAGCGGCCGGAAATCAATACGGCCAGGCCGTGGCCGAGACCGTTGAGGATCATGAGCGCGGCATAGATGCGGACGAGAAGGACCGCCGTCCGTTTGTTTTCCAGGGCATAATGGAAAATCACAAGGGGAACCGCCAACAGGACGGCATTGGCGGCCAGGAAAAGGGTCGGCCCCATGACCCGCAGACCCCGGAATTCACCCCGGAACTCTTCGAAAACATGGAGAACGTGAAAAAAGTACAGACCGAGGAAAGCGAGCCGGAACCGGCGGCCGGGGAGGGCGTTACCGGTCATGGGCGAAGAGGCGGAGGACGGCCTCGCGGAGTTCGGTGTCTTCCTCCGGGGCGATGGTCCGGAAATCAAAGAGGACCGCTCCGTCCTGGATCCGGGTGAAGACGGCCGGTTGGCCGCGGCGAAGCTTCAGGCCGATTTCGTCGGCGCTCATTTCCCGGGTTCGAAGGGCGAGGAGCCTGGTCGGAATCGTTTCGACCGGGACGGCGCCGCTCCCGACTTGAGAGCCGCCGTCAATGACCAAGAATTCAAAGTCCGGGGGCGGCAGAGCCTTGGCCAGGGCTTTGACGGTTTTATCGGCCCGTCGCTTGAGCTCGGCCGGTGTTATCGAAAGCATCCGGTAAATCGGATGCCGCGCGGCAAGGGTTTCGGGCGAGAGAAACAGCTTCAGGGTCGCTTCCATCGCTGCGAGCGTCAGCTTCCCGCAGCGGAAGGCCCGGGCCAGCGGATTCTTTTTAATCCGGGCGATCCAGTCGGCCTTTCCGACGATCAGTCCGGATTGCGGGCCGCCGATGAGCTTGTCGCCGCTGAAACAGGCGACATCCGCCCCGGCGGCGACGCTCGCCCGGACCAGCGGTTCGTTTTCCAGGCCGAAGGGCTTGAGGTCGACCAGGGCGCCGCTGCCTAAATCGTCGATGACGGGGATGCCCCGCTCCCGCCCGAGAGAGGTCAGCTCCTCGATCGACGGCTCGGAATGGAAACCGAGGATGCGGTAGTTGCTGTGGTGGACCCGGAGAATGGCCCCGGTTTCGGGGCCGATCGCCGCGGCATAATCGCGAAGGTGGGTCTTGTTGGTCGTCCCGATTTCGCGGAGAATCGCTCCGCTCATGGCCATGACCTCGGGCATGCGGAACGATCCGCCGATCTCGACCATCTGGCCGCGCGAGAGGATGACTTCCTTGCCCCGGGCCAGGGTGTTGAGGACGAGGACCGTCGCCGCCGAGTTGTTGTTGCAGATCGTCGCGTTTTCGGCCCCGGTCAGCCTGCGGAGCAGTCCGGCGACATGCTCGTCTCGACTGCCTCTGCGCCCGGAATCGATATCCAGGGCGAGAGTGCAATACCCCCGGGCGGCTTCGCTCAGGGCGTCCCGGGCGCTCTCGGAGAGGACGGCTCGGCCGAGACCCGAATGCATCAGAATACCGGTGGCGTTGATCGCCCGGCGGAGAGAAGGGGCGAATTCCGCTTCGAGGGCGGCGGCGGCCGATTGGAAGAAGGCTTCCGGTCCTGTTTCGACATCCGCCCCGGTCAGAATCGAAGCCCGGGCCGCCTCGATTCCGCCGCGGATGGCGGCGACAACCGGTTCGCGCCCGAACCGCGCGACGAGAGTCGCGATCCCGTCCTGGCCGAGGAGCGAATCGACGGAGGGAAGGTGGCGAAGAAGGTCTTTCATCGAAACAACGATATCATGTTCGTTTCGGGAAAATCAAAGAATCCCGGGGGTTCAGGCTTCCCCGGGATATTTCAGTCCCCAGAGGGCCCGGATTTCATCCATGGTCCTCATGATCGCCAGCGATTCGTTCAACGGCATCCGAAGGCTTTCGATCCGGCCTTCCCGAAGAGCCCGCATGACTTCGGCGGCCTCGTAATTGTATCCGTTGCCGGCGTAAGGAAGGCGGATCGTCCGGCTCATTTCCGAGGACACGCGCTTTTTGAGCCATTCTTTCATCGGCAGCGGCAGAACATTTTTCAAGCGGGATGCGGCGGAGGAGTCGATCATCCGCCGGGACGGGGGAACGGTCCGGCCGGCCCCGGCCCGCGGCAGGATCGGCTTGGTGACGGTCAGCCGATCCGGCCGGAAGATCGGAGCGTGGGCCCGGATCCGTCCTGTCGTGCCCATGACCGTCAGGTCGGAGGGGAGATCGGCGACGAGCGAGAAGTGGAGGACGGCGATCTGTCCCCGGGGAAAACCCAGAATGACGCCGGCCCGTTCGTCGACGCCGGTTTTTCCGAGATCGGCCAGGCCCGAAATCCGGTTCGGCGATCCGAAGAGAAAACAGGCCAGAGAGAGGGGATAGATTCCGAGGTCGAGAAGTGCGCCACCGCCAAGCTCCGGATTGAAGAGGCGTCCGTCCGGATCATAGGGCGCGGTGAAGCCGAAACTGGCTTCGAGCATCCGGGGCTCGCCGACCGCTCCCTCCGCGACGAGGCGCTTGAGCTCGATGGCCGCCGGCAGGAACCGGGTCCAAAGGGCTTCCATTAAAAAAAGGTTTTTGGCCCGGGCGGCCGTGATCATTTGCTCCGCCTGGGCGGCGTTGACGGCGAACGGCTTCTCGCACAAGACGGCCTTGCCCGCTTGCAGGCAGAGAATCGTGTTTTCGGCGTGGAGGTTGTGAGGCGTGGCGATATAGACGACGTCGACTTCAGGATCCTCGGCCAGGGCGGCATAGCTTCCGTGACGGCGCGGAATACCGTAGACGTCGGCAAACCGTGCGGCGGCTTCCGCCGTCCGCGAGCCGACGGCCGTTATCTCGGCCTCCGGCAGGAAGCGGAGTCCCTGAACGAAGGAGTGGGCGATTTTTCCGGTGCTCAGAATTCCCCAGCGGACTTTGGCCGGATTCACCGGCGTTTCCCGGTCCCGCGGCGGGCGATGACCATGTATTCATCCTTATTGGGCCGGAAGGTTTTCTCGACGGTCAACCCCCCGGCGGCCAGTTCGGTCCGCAGGGTTTGAAGCGGAATCCGGTCGGAAAGCGGCGGGCCGTGTTGCGTTTTCTTTTTCAGAAAATCGATGATGACGAGGCGGGAGGAAGCGGTCATGGCTTTGCCCAGGCCGCGAAGATACGCGCGCCGGTCGTCGATTTCATGGAGGACATTGGCCAGAAAATAGAAATCCGCCCCGGGCGGGAACGAAGCCCCTGCTTCCGGAATCAAGCCGGTCTCGATGTTGAAGGCCTTCTTGCGGGCGGCGTTTTTCCGGAGCTCTTCGACCATGGCCGGAGCGACGTCCAACCCGATGACCCGGCCTTCCGAACCGACGATCCCGGCCGCCGGAAGGGAGAAGAATCCCGGTCCGGCCCCGATGTCGACAAGAGTCTGTCCCGGACGCAGGCCGATTTGCCGAAGAATCGGGACGGGAGGAAGCTCTTTGCGGCGTTCGGGCGACATCAGGCGCTTGAGTCGGGAGCTTTCGAATTTATGGGGCATGCGGCCTCTCCGCCCGACATCATACCAAAAAACAGGATCTGCGACAGGGGATCCGGAGCGGTTTTGAGCTCGTGAGCGTGTAAAGATCTTTACCCGATTGCGTCTCCGCCGTCCTCGGAAAGGCGATCCGGCCCTGAAAGCTCAGCTGGCATGTTTCGTGCAGTTTGTCTTGACGAAACGGAAAAGTTCCCTTCCCGGTTTAATCATCGTTCGATGGCGAACGGAAGGACTTGAGATGCAGACGAATTCCCTGAGAAGAAAGGCATCGCTTTGGCTTGTCGGACTCCTCCTGTCGACGGGTGGAATTTTCGCGGCGCGGTCCGTCGAGCGGCCGGCCCAGGCCCCGGTTCAAAGCGGGCTGTCCGATTGTTGGGAAAGCCAGGATAACGAGCGGCAGCCGCCGGATAAGGTCATGGACGCTCTGGGGATCAAGCCGGGAATGACCGTCGGCGAGGTCGGCGCCGGCCGCGGGCGCTACACGGTTCACCTGGCTTTTCGTGTCGGCCCGACCGGGAAAGTCTATGCCGAGGACATCAATCGAAACAGCATCGATTACCTGCGGGAGCGGCTGAAACGGGCCGGCCTGGCCAATACCGAGGTGATCCTCGGGGAAGTCGCAGATCCGCTGTTTCCGAAAAATTCGCTGGATGCCGTGGTCATGGTTCTGACCTATCATCACCTCTCCCAGCCGGTCGCACTTCTGAAAAGCCTCATCCCCGCCCTCAAACCGGGGGCGATCGTCGCCGTGCTGGATCCGGATCCGAAAAAAGATCCGGGCCTGCCGGAGAGCGAATATACTTCGCTCGGCGAAATCAAAGCCGAGGCCCGTCAGGCCGGTTTTGAGGTGGTTCGGACGGAAGATTTTCTGGTCAAGGATAATTTGTTTGTTCTCAAAGTAAAAACCGCTGCTTGACTTCGCCGTGTCGGCGCATATATAGTCCGGTCATAACGGGTGTGGACGGCCTCGCTCGACGGGTCCGGCCTTCCCGGATTT
>CAYPKX010000004.1:25531-35627 GCA_964411395.1 uncultured Eubacteriales bacterium
GACGAGGAGGAGAGCCGATGCGTAAATCCCTGATTCTGGTCCTGGCGGTTGTTCTGATTTGCGGAGTGACGGCCTGCAAGAAAAAAGGCGAGGAAGCGGCGACGACGACGGCGGCGGTCGATCAGTACGCTTCGTTGGGAAAATATGCCGAAGTCGGCCCGGTCATGGATGCTTTTATCGGCTCGAGCGAGAAGCTGGCCGCCTCTCTTGAAGGCGCCGCTTCGGCCGATGACGTGGCCGCGGCTCTGGATGCCGCCACGGCAACACTGACCGAATTGGGCCCCAAGATGAAAGCGATCGGCGAGAAGTTTCCCGAATTTAAGACCCAGGACAATCCGCCGGCCGAATTGAAACCCTTCATGGACCGGATCGAAGCGCTGATGGGCAAGCTGATGGGGGCGATGGGCAAAGTCGCTCCGTATCTCCAGGACCCGAAGGTCGTTGCGGCCCAGGAGCGGTACAACGCCGCCCAGGCCGGGATGCAATAAGTCTCAGCGGGAAAAAACGCCCAGCACTTCGAAGTGCGGGGTTTGAGGAAAGAAGTCCGAGCCGAGGATGCTGACCGGCCGGTAGCCCGAGGCGGCCAGGTCCCGGGCGTCCCGGGCGAAAGTGGCCGGGTTGCAGGACATGTAGACCAGGTTTCGCGCTCCGAGCGCCGGGATTGACGCCAGCGCGTCGCGGTGCAAGCCCAGCCGGGGCGGATCGAGGACGATCAGGTCGGCGCCGGACATCTCTTCCCGATCGAGCGACTTTTCCACCAATCCGGTGATAAACCGGACATTGCCCAGACCGTTGCGTTCGGCGTTGTTTTCCGCATTTCGGATATTCGTTTCCTCCGAATCGATCCCCACGACGTCCTCGACCGTTCGGGCCAGAAAAAGCTCGATGGCCCCGGCTCCGCAAAACAGGCCGAGAGCTTTGCCGGCCCCGACCGCGGCCGCCCGGGCGGCGATCTTTTCATAAAAAACGGCCGCCGCCTTGGGATTGGGCTGGAAGAACGAGCCCGGCCCGATCCGGAACGATAAACCCGAGAGTTCTTCCTCGATCCCGGCCGCTCCCGCCAGGAGCGTTTCCTTTCCGTATTCCACCAGGTCCGCCTCGCGGTCGTTCTCCACCCGCCAGACGCTTCGGACCGAAGGAATCCCGGACATCAGCCGTTCGGCCCATTCCTGCGCGCCGGGAAGGTCGCCGCCGCGGGTGACGAGGATGACCATCACTTCGCCGGTCGTCTTGGCTTCGCGAAGAACGAGGTTGCGGAAAAATCCCTTCCTCGACATCGGATCGAATCCCGGCCGCCCGTCGGCTTCGGCAAAGGCCGCGGCCGAAGGGAGAATGCGGTCGGCCGCCGGTCCGAAGAGGGGACAGGTCTGAAGACCGACCGTCCGCTTGGGCGACTTGCCGAGAGGAAGCGAGCGTTCCCGAAGGCCAAGGCGAAGGCCGCCGCCGGGACCGGAAAAGGCGAATTCCATTTTATTTCGATAACCGAAAGGCGTCGGCGAGGGAAGAAACGGCTCGAGGGCCTGGCCGGCGCCGGGCGGGCCGTCCTTTTCCAGAACGCGCCGGAGATAGCCGGCCTTGAGCTCGACTTGTTTTCCGTAATCCAGGTTCTGGAAAGCGCATCCGCCGCAGGGTCCGAAATGCGGACAGGGGGCCGGGATCCGCCAGGGCGACGGTTCCAGGATCTTGATGATCTTTGCCGCCGGAGGTTTGCGGTGAAGCAGCCGGACGCGCACCTTGTCGCCGAACACGGCTCCCGGAACCCAGACCTCCTTGTCGAGCGTTCTTCCGACCGGCCAGCTCTTCGGAAAAGCGATCCCGGCGATATCCAGGTCGGTTTCCGGCGCCTTGAATTCCTTCAGCATCTTCTTGAAACGCTTCAAGGGAAAACCGACGACGTTGTTATAATCGCCCTCCAGCCGCTCGATGAACGTTTCGCCGACATCCTGGATGGCATAGCTTCCGGCCTTGTCGGCGTAATCATTCCGGTCGAGGTAGGCTTCGATCTCCGCCTGGCCGAGGGATTTGAAGGTGACGAACGTCGTTTCATAACTGACGATGAGCCGGTCGTCGGAGGCCCGGAAGAGGGCCACCCCGGTCAGAACCCGGTGGCGGCGGGCGGACAGGCGGGTCAGCATCGCCGAAGCTTCCTGCCGGTCCGCGGGCTTGCCGAAGATCTCCCGCTCCAGGCAGACGACGGTATCGGCGGCGACGACCAGGGCTTCGGGAAAGCGGGCTCCGACATCCCGGGCCTTGAGCTCGGCCGCTTCCCGAACGAAGACCACCGGGTCGGATCGGTCGAGAGCGGTTTCATCCACGCCGCTGGGGATCACCTGAAAATCGCGAAACATCCGCCCGAGGATCTCGCGGCGGCGGGGCGATCGGGAAGCTAAAATGACGTCCATGGCGCCCATCATAGGGACCGGCCGGAGGACTGTCAACCGGACGCGCCTCAGGGAAAGCGCCCCCGGAGTTCGGCGCCGTCGATGGAGGAAGGTCTTCCGCCGCGGATGTTCCGGCGGGAGCGGGGTATGGGGGCGGCCCCTCGCTGAAATCGCCGAAGGCGCAAACGGGGGATTGATCTCGAACCGCAAAGGAAGAATCGCCCGAAAATTGAATTTCGGCCGAAAGCGGACATGTCGAGCTGTTTGGGGAACCGAAGTTGGGGCTTGACTCGAATGGTCTAAATGTATATATATACGAAAGGAATGAATAAAAAACCATTACGGCAGGCGGCGATCCGGGCGATTCTCGAAGACCGCCCGGCTGCCGGCCAGAAGGACCTGGCCGCCGAACTTTGGAAACGGGGCCTCCGGACGACCCAGGCGACGATCTCCCGGGATCTCCGGGAACTGGGCCTGGCCAAAGCCCGGGTCGAAACCGGCGGATACGCCTACACCGCCAGGCCGAGCGGCCATCCGCCGGCCGCGGCGGTCGAAAAGAATCTGACCGTCATGTTTCGGACGGTTGTGACCGGGGTGAAGGACACGTCCTGCCTGGTCTTGATAAAAACCCGCCCCGGCCATGCCGCCGGCGTGGCCTCCCTTCTCGATTCGCTCGACCGGCCGGGAATTCTCGGCACGGTCGCCGGAGACGATACGGTCCTCGTCGTGGCCGATACCGATCCCCGCCGCCGGGCCCTCGCCCGCGAGTTCCGAGCCCTGCTCCAGGGCTCATAATCGTTCGCTTCCCGCCTCCCCTCCGGCCGCCCGGTCCAAACACAAGCCCGTTCTCTGATAAAGGAGTCCGTTATGTCCCGCATCATTCTCGCGTATTCCGGAGGCCTCGATACCTCCGTTATTCTCAAGTGGTTGGTGGAAAAAGGCCACGAGGTGGCCGCCTTCATCGCCGATGTCGGCCAGACCGAAGATTTCGACGCCATCAAATCGAAAGCCCTGGCCGCCGGGGCGGCCGAGGCCGTCGTTTCCGACCTGAAGGAGGAGCTCGTTGTCGATTATGTTTTCGCCGCGGTCAAGGCCAACGCGGTCTATGAGGGCCGCTATCTTTTGGGAACCGCGCTCGCCCGTCCCCTGATCGCCGCGGCCCAGGTGGCGGCCGCCCATGCCTCCGGCGCCGAAGTCGTCGCTCACGGGGCCACGGGAAAAGGCAACGATCAGGTCCGTTTCGAGTTGAGCTATGCCGCCCTCGATCCGCGGCTCCGTGTTTATTCTCCCTGGAAGGATCCCGAATTTCTGGCCGTTTTCAAAGGTCGCCCCGATCTCCTGAACTATGCCGAAGCTCGCGGCCTCGAGGTCAAGGCTTCCCGGGACAAACCCTACAGTGAAGACGCCAACCTGATTCATGTCAGCCATGAATCGGGCATCCTCGAAGACCCGGCCGTTCCGGCCGACGAGCAGGTCTACAGCTGGACGGCAAGTCCCGACCGAGCGCCCGATCGGCCGGCCGTTCTCCGGATCCGATTCAAAGATGGGATTCCGGTGGAGGTGGTCGATGAAGTCCAAGGCCGGGCGATCACCGGTCCGCTGGAGTTGTTCGGTTATCTGAATGAAACCGGCGCGGCCCACGGGATCGGCCGGGTGGATATGGTCGAAAACCGTTTCGTCGGGATTAAAAGCCGCGGGGTCTACGAGACGCCCGGATTGACCATTCTCCTCGCCGCCCACAAGGATATCGAGGGCATGGCCATGGACCGCGAGGTCATGCGTCTTCGGGATTCCCTCTCGCCCAAGTTTGCTGAATACGTCTATAACGGATTCTGGTTTTCTCCGGAAATGGATTTTCTCATGGCCGCCATCAACAAGAGCCAGGAAATCGTCGACGGGTCCGTCCGCCTGTCCCTGTACAAAGGATGCGTCGCGATTTTAAGCCGCGAGTCGCCCAGCTCGCTGTATGACCGGAGTCTTTCGAGCATGGACATCGAGGGAGGATTCGACCAGACCGATTCCCGGGGATTCATCGCCATCAACGCGATCCGGTTGAAGGCCCACCACGTGATCACGGCCCAACAGGGGAAAAAGGTCGCCGGTTTTCTGAGGAACGGCCAATGAGCGTCTGGTCGCGGAGGCTGACGGGTCCCCGGGATCCCTTGTTCGAGGCGTTCAACGCGTCCATTCAGGACGACCGTTTTCTGGCCGAAGCGGAAATCGAGGCTTCGGCGGCTTATGCCCGGGCCCTGGCCCGGGCTTCGGTCCTGACGGCGGCCGAGCTCGGACAAATCGAGACCGGGCTCGAACGCGTTCGCCGCCGGATCGCCGAGGGCGAGGATCTCGACCGGTTCGAGGACATCCATTCGGCCGTCGAGCTGCTTCTGACCGAGGAAGTCGGGGAGGCCGGTCGAAGGCTTCATACCGGCCGGAGCCGCAACGAGCAAGTCGCGGTCGACGAGAAATTGTTTCTCAAGTCCGCAATTCCGAAGGTCGCCGAGGCGATCGTTCGCCTGAGAAAAGCGGCTGTCGAACTGGCCGCCGCCCATCCCGGGGCCGTCCTTCCCGGCTATACGCATCTTCAACCGGGACAATACGTCCTGTTTGCCCATTATCTCATGTCGTTCCTCGGTCCTTTGGACCGGGCCCTGTCGCGGTTGACCGAGGCTCTTCGGCGGCTCGATCTCTGTCCCCTGGGATCGGGGGCGCTGGCCGGCTCGACCGTTCCTCTCGATCGCGCGGCGTTGGCGGCAGACCTCGGCTTTGCCGGAGCAACGGCAAATTCGATGGACGCCGTATCCGACCGGTCTTTCCTGCTCGATGTTCTTTACGCCCTGTCCGTGCTTCACCTCGACCTGGCCCGTTATGCCGGAGATTTCGTTATTTTCGCGACGCGCGAATTCGGGTTGATCGAGATGGACGACTGCCTGGCAACCTCCTCGAGTTTGATGCCACAAAAAAAGAATCCCGACATCTTCGAGTTGATCCGGGCGTCGTCCGGAGCGGCCGTTGGGCGGCTGATCGGCCTGATGACGACCCTCAAGGGCCTGCCGTCGACGTACAACAAGGATTTCCAAGCCGACAAGCGGCCTCTCCGCGAGGGAGTCGAGGAGGCGATCCGCGTCCTTCGGATTTTTGCCGCCGCCCTTCCCTTGATCCGCCCGCGGCCCGATGCGCCGGCGCTCCGTCCCGATGCGTCCCTTTTCGCCACCGACCTGGCCGACTACCTGACGGCCAAAGGATTGCCCTTTCGGGAGGCCCACGGAGCGGCCGGGGCGGTCGTGGCCCGGGCCGCGGAACGGGGAATCCCGTGTGATGAATTATCTCTCGATGAACTGAACGTCATCCACCCGTATTTTCAAGCGGACGTTGCTTCGGTGTTCTCCGTTCGGGAATCGCTCGAACGGAAGAAGACTTCGGCTTCGACCCGGCCGGAGGACGTTCGGGCGGCGGTTAGTCGCGAACGAGCTTGAATCGGACCGGGCGGGCTTTTTCGTTGCGCTCGACGGTCAGCGTCACGGTGTCGCCGATTTGATAATTTTCGAGCGCGGTGAACAGGTCGTCATAAGATTTGACCGGCGACTTGTCGATGGCCGTGATGATGTCGTTGATTAAAAGGCGTCCGAAGCGGTCGCGGCTCAACCCGCGGAGCCCGGCCGTTTCGGCCGGCGTGCCGGATTTCACCTGTTCGATCACGGCGCCTGTGACGCCGGCCCGCCGCGCGGAAGCGTCATAGACGAACGAGACGCCGAGCCCCGGACGGATCACCCGGCCGTACCGGATGATTTCCGGAACGACCTTGGAGACGATGTCCACAGGGACGGCGAATCCGACGCCGCTGCTGGCTCCCGAGGGAGAATAGATCATCGTGTTCATGCCGATCAGGCGGCCCGACGAGTCGAGCAGCGGCCCGCCGGAATTTCCGGGATTGATCGAAGCATCGGTTTGGATCACGTTCCGGATCGTGACTCCGCCGGTCCCCTCGATTTTGCGGCCCAGGGCGCTGACGATGCCCGTGGTCACGGTATAATCGAAACCGAAGGGATTGCCGATGGCGATGACTTTTTGCCCGACTTCGAGGTCCCGGGACGAGCCCGGTATGACGGGATAGAGCTCGGATAAATTTCCGTCGAGTTTGAGGACGGCGACGTCTTTGGACTCGTCCTTCCCGACGAGCTTGGCTTGGCGCTGTTCCTGGTTGGGAAGGGTGACGAGGAATTCCACCCCGTCTTCGATGACGTGGTAATTGGTGACGATATGGCCCTGGCGGTCCCAGACGAATCCCGAACCGGTCCCCCGGGGAAGCTTTTCCTCGGATCCGTACCAGAAGTCACGGACAAGCTGGATGTTGGTGATATAAACGACGGAATTGCGCGATCGTTTGACGACATCGATGGTATTCCGTTCGTCCTCGAGAAGAAGAGTCTGTTGGGCGGAAAGAAAAGGCGCGGCGAGAGAAAACACCGCCGCCGCGGCGAGGCCGGCGCCTCGAACTCTGTTCGGTTTCATGTGTTGCTCCGTTTCAAACGCCGCTTATTATACCATCCCTAACGAATCGACGAGCGATTCGGTTTCACCGCCGGACCGGCGTTTGACACCCCCCGGTCCCTATGGCAGGATGGAAAAAAGGAGCCGTCCATGCTCGATATCGTCCTTAAGCTTGTCCTGGCCGTCGTCCTGGGCGGCATCGTGGGATGGGAGCGGGAGTCCAGCCGGAAGCCCGCCGGCCTGCGGACCAATATCCTCATCTGTGTCGGTTCGACGATGATGATGGCCCTGTCGGGACTCATGCTCGGCGCGGCTCCTCTCGGTTCGGCCGATGCCCTCCGGATCGCCGCCGGGGTGATCACCGGGATGGGATTCATCGGGGCCGGAACGATCATTCAATCCCATGGGCACATCCACGGCCTGACGACCGCGTCGACCCTCTGGGCCGTCGCCGGACTCGGGTTGATTATCGGTGCGGGATTCTTCGCCGTGGCCGCGGTCTATACGCTCGTTTTGGTGATCACCCTCCTGGCTTTTCCGATGATCGAGCGGCTGATCCCGCAACGGTCCGTTTTCCATTACCGGATCCGCGTCCGTTCGATCGAAGCGGTGGATGAGCTGCGGCGGGAAGCGGCTTGCGCCCGGTTGAAGCTCGACGATTTAACGTTCCAAAAAACGGGGGAAACGGCCGTCCTCAGCTTTCACCTGGAGACGGGCGTCGCCCAGGCCCGCGCCTTCCGCGAAAAGATCCTGAGTATTGGCGAGATCGTCGAAGTTCGGACGGCTTGAGCCGTCGCCAAACCGTCCGGTCAGTCTTCGATCGGCGGATCGTCGATCGTCTTCTCCGAGGTCGGATTCCGGTGGGCTTTCCAGGTCCAGGCTTCGGTCTTCCCGTCGATCGTCGCCCGGATGGTTCCGTTGATCGAATGGCCGATGACCTTTCCCTCAAAAGCGAAGGTGATCGTTTTGCCGTCCGCCGGGAGGTCGAGGCTGAAGCGGACCAGATCCCCCTGGACTTTTGAGTCTTTGATTTCGGCCGCGTTTGAATTGACGGTGGCGGTTCCGGTTGCGTACTGGTATTTCTGGATGAGAGCGGCTGTAACCGGCGTCGTTTTTCCGTTGATCTTCATCGTCCAGGTCCAATCCCCGCTGGCATTGACCGGGATCACCCAGAGGAAGACATCATGGCGGATGCCGTCCACGTCCACTTCCGAGGACGCATCCGGTTTCCAGTTGTCCATTCCGAAATTATGGGAAACGACCCGCGAGCCCGGCCGGAGCTCCCGGAGGAGGCGGGGCCTGAGCTTGAGGTTGACCGAGGTCAGTAGATAGAGGGAAACGACCGAGGCCTCCCGGAAATCGGCTTCGAAAAGGTCGCCGGTATAAAATTTGACCTGTTCGGTGACTCCGGCGCTGATGGCGTTGGCCTCGCATTCCCGGATGCGGGCCGGATCGAGGTCGATGCCGACACCCCGGGCGCCGTATTTCTGGGCCGCTCCGATGACGATCCGCCCGTCCCCGCAGCCGAGGTCGTAAAGAAGGTCGGGTTTGGCCACGCCGGCCATCTTCAGCATCTCGTCGACGACCGGGAATTTTGTCGGGACATAAGGGACGTCCAGGATGCGATCCTGGGCGGGCAGGCCGGACGGGAAGCAAAGCGCCGCGGTCATGACCAGGAGGAAGAGGAGGCGTTTTTTCATGTCTTGATCACCTCGAAAAAACGATAGCACAGGGCCCCGGGGAAGACAAGGGCGCGGAGCATGGCGTGATTCTTGACATCTTTTCTGAGCCCGGAATATGATGAGCCCCTATGCGGCGGTATTATCTTTCGGCCACAGTCGTTTTTCTCCTGGCTGCCGTTCCGATTCTCCTTCTCCCTTTTCCTCCAACGACCGATTTGCCTCAGCATATCGCCCAGCTCCAGACAGCCGTAAAAGCATCCAGTGATGCATCCAGTCCGTATGTCGTGCTTTGGGGCGCGCCCAATACCCTCGTTTACGGTTTTCTTCTCCTGCTCGAAAAGATAGTTCCTCTTGATTTTCTCAACCGAGCGATTCTCCTTGCCATGTCGGCGGCCTGGATTTATGCCATTGCCTTTCTGTGCGCCCGGAGAAAAAGGCCTCCGGAAAATATTTTCCTCGCCGGGCTTTTCATTTTTAATATTTCTTTCTATTGGGGATTTCTGAACTTTCTGGTTGGTTTTCCCGTTTTTGTCGCTTGGTTCACTCTGACGGCTCAAGGGATCGAGCGACCTCCCCTGCGGTGGTATGTTCTTTTGATCATCACCGGCTTCCTCCTCTATGGAAGCCATATCCTGTGGTATGTCGTCGGGGCGTTATGGTTCGGGTTCGTCAGTCTCATCCGAAGACTTCCCTTTCGTGCTCTGGTGTTCCGGGCTTTAACGCTTGTCCCAGCCGGAATGTGCGCCGTTTTCTGGTATTTAAAATTTTCTTCCTATCAGGCCGCGCTGAAGCTGGATGAGGCGGCTGTCTGGACCAACCGTCCCTTGGAGAAGTTTTTTTCTCCGTGGTTTGCCCAGTCGGGATTGGGAGGGGGGACCGGAGCTCTCGATGTCGTCTTCTTTATCTTCGTCTTGTTGTGGATCGGATTTACTTTGATAAGGAACCGAAAAAATTTCCGGGGGACGTGTGACCTGGAGATTGGACTCATGGCGGCGATGTTCATTACGATCGCGATGATTGCTCCCGATTCGGTCCGGAATACGATTTATTTTTCGGGACGATGGGTCGCTCCCGGGTTTATTTTTCTGGTTTTGGCGATTCCGGCTCAGCGGATTCCTCGAGTCGCCCGATTCGGTGCCGCTTTGGTCAGCCTTATCGCCTTTTTCTCTGTGACGACCGTGCATTGGTCGGCCTTCCAACGAAAGGAAATGACCGGTTTTCGTGAAAGCCTGGCCCAGATTCCTCGTGAAGTAAGGATTTTGGGCTTGGATTATGCGAAAGGGAGTCCCTATTTTCAATACCGGCCGTTCCTCCAAATGTATGCTTATGCCCAAGTATTTCGTGGAGCGGAATTGGCCGTGCCCTTTGCCCGCCATTCAACAGGCCTTGTGGCTTATCGGGAGCCCCGAATTTTCCCCTGGACGCCCAAGTTGGATTGGTATCCTGAACGACTCAAAGAATCCGATTTGGCTTACTTTGACTACGTCCTTATTAACGGGATTCCTTATTTTCATGACCACCGACCGTCTCCTCAACTCCTTGCCC
>CAYPKX010000004.1:35637-51935 GCA_964411395.1 uncultured Eubacteriales bacterium
CGGTTACGACTCAGGGACGATGGAGACTTTACCGAGTAGAGAGGATGCCACCGGTCCGCCATTAGATTAATTTGCTTTTCTGCTTTTCGATTGTATAATGCTGTTGAATCCGGTCCTGTCCGGAAATTGGACAGCCGGATGCTCTGAAGAATGGTCGCGAGGAAGCAGGGTCACAGAGCGGATGTTATCGAAAAAACTGCGTGATACTCTCCCTGAAGGTTTCCGTTTCCGGGAGACCGGCTGGTACCGCGCCATCTCCGAAATCAACGAAAAATCCCACCGGAAGCTTCTTCTCGTCGGACTGCTCACGGCCGCTCTCGCCTCGATCGGATACATCATCATCGACCTCGGACAGCGCGATAACCGTTTCCTGGTTTATTACCTGATCTGCCTGGTCGCGGCGGTTTCCCTGTTGTTTGTTTTTCTGAAAACGGGGAAACTCTCGACGATGACGATCCCGATCATCGTCTTCCTTATCGTCGGTTTCGTCCTGACCGCCTTTCTGCCCAATTCCCGCGACTTCTACCTCCTGATCTTTCTCTGTTTCCCGCCCCTGGTCCTTCAACTCCTCGGCGTCCGGTGGGGGAGCGTCTGGACGGCGGTCTTTTTCGCCACGGTCATCCTGACCTTCGCCCTCAACCGGTTCGGCGTTTTTGGAACCTGGAACATCACCCTGACGTTCCAGCAGGCCGTCATCGCCGTGCTCATCTTCGGGGTCATCTTCATCCTGGGCTTCGCCAGCGAGCGGCAGAAGGAGCGCTATATCGACCAACTGGTCATGCAGTTGAGCTATGACCACGCGACGAAGCTGCCCAATCGCGAGGTCCTCATTCATTCCATCCCGAAAGACCGGCAGTTCCTGTTCGCCATTGTTCATATCGAGAACTTCGGCGAACTGGGGACGATCTTCGGGTATGAAATGCTGGACGAGATTCTCCAGTTCATCTCCCGCTACCTCCAGCAATGGAGCCGGGAGTTCAACTATTCCCTTTATCGTCTGCGGGGCAATGACTTCGGACTCCTGATCCCTCGGGCCGGAATGGACGGGCCCGAAGCCGAGGTCCTGCTCAACCGGATCTGCAGCGCCCTTCGGCGGGAATTCATGGCCTGGGGAAAGCTCAACATCCACCTCAACATCAAGCTTGGGGCTTCGTTCGTCGAGGGCGCCTCCCGGATCGATTTTCTCTCCAAAGCCGACCTGGCCCTCAAGGACGGCATCCGCTCCCACCGGGCCGTTTCCCTCTACAAGGGAGACGACAGCATCCGCGATTCGGCCATCGATTCCCTCAAGCTTTACGGCACCCTGACCCGGAACCTCGAAGGGAAAACGTGCCGGGCGTACTTCCAGCCGATCATCGACACGAGCACCGGCGAAGTCGTCTGGTTTGAGAGCCTCCTCCGGCTGAAGGACCAGGACGGGTTCTACGTCTCGCCGTATCCGTTCCTCTCCCTTGCCTCGTCGACCGGTCTCGATACCGACATTACCGAATTCATGCTGAAAGAGGCCTTTACGGCTCTCCGGAAAACGCCCTGCGATGTCTCTTTGAACGTCACCTTCAAGGACCTCCTTCTCCCCGAGTTCGAAAAATCGCTGTTTGCCTACCTCAAGGATGCCCCCAAATCCGACAAGCGGCTGATTCTCGAAATCATCGAACGGGACGAATTGGTCGAAAACGAAGCCTGCCGCAACTTCCTCGAGCGCGCCCGGGAACATGGTTGCAAGATCGCCATCGACGATTTCGGGTCCGGTTATTCCAACTTCAGCCGCCTGATCCAGCTCCCGATGGACATCCTGAAGATCGACGGAAGCCTGACCCAGAAGTGCCTCCACGACGAAAAAGCCCAGCACCTGATCCGTATCGTGGTCGAATACTGCCGGGCCAACGACATCAAGGTCGTGGCCGAGCACGTCGATAAGCCGGAAATCGCCAAGTTTCTGGCCAACTGCGGCGTCCATTATCTCCAGGGATATCATTTCGGAATTCCCCAGGAATCGCTTTCGGATCCGGCCATCATCGAAACCAATACCGAATAATCCTGTCCCGGGAACCTTTTCCCCTTCATTTGCGTCTTTTCTATTGAACGCCCCCAGAGGAGTCATTATATGTCTTTGAAAATGAAAGCTTTCCCGATCCTGGCCTCCGCCATCTTGATCCTGGCCGCCGCTTCCGGCGCCGGCTGCGTTTTCATGGAGGACGGGGACTTCGACGAAATGTTCGGCGGCCGTCAATTCACCGAGCCGTTCAATAAAACCCTGCCCTTGAACGCCGGGGACCGGTTCAGTCTGAAAAACACGAACGGATTCGTCCGGGTCACCACCTGGGACCGGAACGAAGTCGAGATCTCGGCGAAAAAAGTCGCCCGGCGTCGCGAGGAAGACTTGCAGCGGGTGAAAATCGAGGTGGAAGCATTTGGGTCCTCGGTTCGGGTGGACACCATCTATGAGAAATTCCGCAACCTCCGCGTGCATGTCGACTACGAGGTGAAGGTTCCCGAGGGCGTGATTCTCGAGACGATCCGTTCGACCAACGGCGATGTGGAACTGTCCGGACGCTTTGCCGAGGTGAAGGCCGGGACAACCAACGGCGACATTCGAATGGAAGGCGGCGAAGGCCGGATCGAGCTTCATACGACCAACGGCTCCATCCGGGCCAAAAACCTCAAGGGATCGGTCGAGGCCGGCACGACCAATGGATCGATTTATCTGGATCTCGTCGACGTGCAGCGCGACATCCAGGCGAGCACGACCAACGGCTCGGTCAACCTGAAGCTGGGCGGCGCAATCAATGCCGAGCTTCGGGCCCGGACGACCAACGGCGGCCTGACCGTCGATTTCCCGGTCACGATCCAGGGGACGATTTCTTCCCGCCACCGGATCGAAGGCCGGATCGGTTCCGGCGGCCCGCTGATCGACCTCCATACGACCAACGGCGCGATCCGGATCAACAAGCTGTAACGAGGCGTGGTGCGGGGGCGACCTAACGTCCCCCCTTCATCCGATAAACGGGCGGCTGCCGCCCGGCGGGCGGGTCGAGAAGAGCGAGAAAACGGCCCGGTTTGATCAACCGGATTTTGCGAAATTTCTTGAGGACGAGAAGATCCTGATCACCCGTGACGATATAACCGGCCCGGCCGGCGACGGCGGTTTCGAGTAAAAAGTCGTCTTGGGGGTCTCGACAGACGCGCATTTGTTCTTCGGATTCGACAAGCTCGCCTCTCATCGCGAAAAGCGAAAAAACCGCTTCGATATCCGACGCGTTCAGCTTGTATTTCGTCTTGATTTTCGGGTGGGAGAGGACGGCGGCGAATTCGTCCAACAGTCCAGGCGAGAAAATGATCGTGAAGGAGCCGTCCCTCAAGCGTCGCAAAACGGCTCCCGGGATCCCCCGGGGAAAGAGAAGGGCGCTGACCAGAACGTTCGTGTCGAGAACCGCCCTCATGTCCGGCTTCGGCGGGCGCGAATTTCCTGCCGGGCGGCGGCGATGTCTTTTTCGACCTCATCCTCGGTAAACCGCTCGCCGGCCGCGGCCATCCGGGCCAGAAAGGCATCGAAACGTTTCAGAATCCCGGCTTCATCGGCTCGGACGAAGCTCAAGTACTCCTCATAAGGGAGAAGAACGGCTTCAGGCCGGCTTCCCCGGGTGAGGATATAGGGGACGTGGTCTTCCGCGACTTCGTCAAAAGTCTTTCGAAACCGCCTTTGAAAATCCGTCACCCCGATGATCTTGTTCATGGCCTCGTGACTCCATATTAGAATACATATTTAAATTAGCACCTGTTGGCAAAGAAGTCAAGGCCGCCTCCGTCGATACTTCGCCCGTTTGACTCTTCGCTTCGCCGCGGAATATAGTGATCGCGGGAAAAGCCATCGATGACATCCTCCCGCGAAATCCGCCTGCCCGTCGCCCATCCGGACTTCCGGCCGCGTCGGCAGGGGGCGGGTCGGACGGTCACCCATCCCGGGACGGCGGTCCGGATCGGGGACGACCTGTTCGAGGTGATGTCGGCCACGCCTGCCGGGAACGAGTGGATCTACCGCCTCGAACCGTGGGAGGAAGGCCAGGTCAGCCGCGTGTGGGTCGAATGGGGCGGCGCGGCGGAAGGCGAATTTCTGGCCCGGCTTCGCCAAGACCGGGCCCGGTCGAGGAGAAAGTCGCTAGCCCTCGGCGGCCAGGTTCTGTTGGGTTTTCTCCCCAGAAACGTTCAGGAACGTCTGGCCGAGCGACTGGAGTTCGACCCCGGCCGGGCTTCGCTTTATTCGGCTCTCCTGGAGACGGCCGTCGCCCTGCCTCCGGCTTTTCTCTTCTTGCTCCAGATGTTGGGGGCGGGCGGTCGGTTTGGCCCCATCATCCCCTCCGTGTTGGGTTTTCCGGCTTTATTCGTCTTGGTCGAAGGCCTTGCCCGACTCGTCGTCACCGTTTCCTCGGGCGATCCGGTCGGAGGCCTTCTGCTCTCACTTGTCGGGCTCCGCTTCAATAAAAATCCGAAAACCGGGATTATGAGCGATGAGTTCCTGCCCGCCGGCGACCTCCTCGAAGTCGTGTCGCCTTCGCCCAAGGCCTGGTGGGAACGGGCGGGAGGAATCACTTTCGGCGGCGAACCGTATCTTCTGGTCCGGTCCGGCAGCGAAGGACGGTATTTCCGTTACGCTTTTCGGAAGGGCGGATCGGGCTTCCCCGAAACCGATCCGGCCCTGGAACGGGAGCGCAATATCGCCTCGGACCGGGCCTATGCTTTGTCTCCTCTCTGGGGATTTCTGTCCCGGGACGATCAAGAGGAGGTCGCGTTCTACGGCCGTTACAATCCCCGATCGGCTGTTCGCCTCTCGCTGGCCATCAATTTTTTACTTTCCGGAGCCCTGCTTTTTCCGGAATTGGTCCGGCTCGCGGTCGGCGCGCCGAGAGGATGGGATATCGTCCGCCTTGTCTTTGGCGCGATTCTTTTCGGCGAGAGCGCTTCCCGCCTTATTCGTCTGGTGCAGCAAGACAAAATCAGCGGAAGCTTCGTCGGCGTGGTGATCAAGCCGGTGTTTTATCTCGCCGTCGGGGTCGGGCCGCGCGAAATCGCCAAACAAGAACGGGAATCATCACCCCCAGAAGCGTCAGTCCGCTGACGGCCGCCCCGAGAAGGAAGGACCCCGGGAGGAAGCGGATTTCCACCTCGTGCTCCCCGGCGGGGACGGCGACGCCCTTGAGTCCGAGGTTGACCGCGACGACGGGGGCCGGTTTCCCGTCGATTTTTGCTTTCCAACCCGGATCCCAGTTGCCTCTGAAGACGGCCAGCGCGGGCGCGTCGGTTTCCATCCGGTAGACAGACCGGCCCTGGGTCTCGCCAACGACGAAGGCTTGCCTCGTTCCCGCGGAAGCCAAGGCCTCCGTCAGTCCGGAAATGTTCCGGTCGACGATGGCCGCCGTAGCGGGGTCGAAATCCACGGCGGTAAAAACGGCCCGTCTTTCGGGCGGCGTTTCGGCCGCGATCGTCTTTCCGACGAAGTATGGAAACGTCCGGGCGTCTGTGATTTTTTGGACGGCCAGGGGAAATCCCTCGATCCTCAGGTCTTCGGCCGGCAGGTCTTTCAGCGGATTCGGGCCGATCATGTATTCGCAACCGATCGAGCGGAGGTGTTTCAGGAGAATGTCCTCCGTCCAATCCTTCGCCGCGGCCCGGAGGTCCCGCTGTTCTTTCGGATAAAGGCCGAAGAAATCCCGGTTGAAGACATACCGGACGCCCTGGTTCATCGTGGAAAACGGGTAGAGGCTCTGCCTGATGAAATTCTGCGCCTTCCGTCCGTCTTCGAGCCGAAGGCGGAGGTCATCGGGCAGGACCTCCTGGCGGTAGATGGTCGCCGGTCGACCGGTTTCGCTCAAGAGAGGGGGGGGGTCGAAAAATGATTCCGGCACGACGGGATTGATTCTCTGGTTTCTGACCAGCGGGTCGATAATTGTCAGAAGAAGAAACAAGGGAACAAGAGCGCCCGCCGCTTTCTTTTTCGTCAGCCCGAAAACGGCCATCAGGACGAGCGCGACGGACAGCACCGCCAATCCTGCGTACAGCGAGTTTTTTAAGACGGCCGTCAGCCTCTCGTCGCGGATGACAAAAATTCCGGCCAGCAGTCGGGCAAGGGCCGGGACGAAGGCCGTGATCCCGGCGCAGATTCCCAGGCCGGCCAGCCAGCCGCTCCGGATCCGCTTGAAGTCGACTTTCTTCCGGACGAAATAATCGTCGAAAAATCCGGCGGCGACGATCGCGCAAACAAACATCGCCCCCATCAGGTATTTCACCGGATAGCGGATGGAGGACAGGAACGGAATCCGGGCGAGGATGTCGTTCAAGGGAAAATACCGTCCGCTGGCCATCAGGATGAAAAGAAGGAAAAGCCATCGCCAGCCGTGCCCCGCCTTGCCCGTTTTGACGGCGAAACCGAACAGGAACAGGAGGAGGGCGGCTCCGCCGAGGTAGAGGCTGTAATAGAGCGGAGCGCCTTTGTCGAACAGGTGCCCCGACCAATAGTCGCCCGGGCCGGCGCCGCGGTCCGCTCCCATCACGTCCGGGAAGGGAACATTCAGGAGTTGGATGAGCTCCAGCGGCCAGAGCGCCGTTTCTTCGGCCGCCCGCTCGGTCCGGCCCAGCGACTCGATGGCGGGGACATATTGGACGGCCGAAATCCCTGCTCCGAGGACCAGGGCGAGCAGAATCGTTCCCGCCCGCCGGAGCGGTTTTCCGGGAAGAAAGAATGTTTGGACAAGGACCAGGACCAGAGTGATGACGACGGCTTCCGGCGTCCCGGCGAGAAGCTGAAGGGCCCAGAGGACGCCCAGGACGGCCTCTTTTTTGAATCCGCGGACGGAATCCGAAAAAGCGAAGAGGAGGATCCAGGGCGTCCAGGCAAAAGCGGCAATGTGGTTATAGAATTCGAAATTCGAGAGGAAGATCCCGCTAAAGAAATAAAGCGAGGCGCCCAGAAACGCGGAAGGCCGGCATAAGCGAAAAAATTTCAGGAGCCCGTACAGTCCGATCCAGCCAATCAGGACATGAATCAGGTAATGCCAGCGGAAGGCGGTAAAAAACGGCAGAATGAGGTAGAGCCAGGTCGTCGGGTAACAAACCGCGTTTTTGGGATTGGCCAGGAAGGGCTGGCCGTTTCCCTGGGCGTCGGTCCAGAGGGCGAAATTCCCTTCGCCAAGCAGGTCGGCGGCCAGGGCCCGGGTCGGGACTTCGAGGATCGCCCCGTCCCGCTCAAAAAACACGCCGCCCTGGAAGAAAAAGCCCCGGAACAGGAACAGAAAAGCGGCCAGGAACAGAAAGAGAAAAATCAGGTCGGCCGGGTCGAATAACCGGCCGAGCGGCCGTCCGAGGTCGAGGACGCGGCGATCGGCTTTGAGCTCGGTATCGGTGTCCATCCGCCGAAGCATAAAGCAAGGCCGAAGGAGATGTCAAAAAACCCGTCGGCCCGGCCGGATCGGCCGCCCATCTTGACCGGCCGGGGGAATGGGCTAAAATGAGGCCGGGACGTCGAAGAGGAGGAACGAACATGAAGAAGGCGTGTTCGCGGCCGGTCGTCCGTCTTGTCCTGTCGGGAGCCGTCGTCGCCGGATTCCTTGCCTGCGGCGGGGGGGCGGCGTCGTCGGTCGAGAAGTCCTATCCGGAAGGGTTTCGTCTCGATCATCCCGCCGGTTGGTCTGCCCGGGTCCTGGAGAAAGGCGTCATCCTTGTTTCGCCCGGCGACCCGGCCCGGGATCCGGCCTTTATCGCTGTTCGTCCTTTTCTGCTCCAGGACGATTCGACCAGCCGGACCTGGCTCGAGCGAAACCTCGGGACGGTCGGCGAATTTTTGAAAAATCCCGTCCTGGGAAAAAACGTCTCCTTCCGATCCCTTCCCGACGAGACGGCGGCCCGGATCACGTTTGTCCGCGGCGGGATCGCCTGCGAGGGAACCGCCTTCTGCTCGATCGACGGCCGAAGCGGCGTGCTTTATCTCATGGCCGCCCGGGCGGGCGAGTTCGATGACCGCCGACCCGGATTGGTCGCCATGCTCCGGTCGTTCCGCTTCGGGCTTCCTGAAAAGGGAGCCGCCGTCGCGCCGCCCAAGCCGGCGGTGGCCTATGTCTCCTGGGAGGATCCGGTCGAACGGGCCTTCACCCTGGACGTTCCGGCCGGCTGGCAGGTCCAGGGCGGGACCGTCCGGCGGGCTTCGATCGACCTCGTCCATGTCATCCTGGCCGTCTCGCCGGATCAGAAAACGCTGATTCAGCTTAATGACGGCAACGTCCCCTCGTTCGTCATGCCCAACCAGATGCTCGAATGGACCGGGTTCCGCGAAGGCTCCTGGTATTCCCCCGGATACGGTGTCCGGAACATGGTGATGCGGTATCAACCCGGGCTGACGTTCCTCCTCGAGTATCTTCAACAGAACTACAAGCCGCGGTTGGCCTCCTTCCAGCTGGCGGGGCAGAACGACCGGCCTGACATCGTCGCCTCCTTCAACCGGATTTACGGCCAATCGCAGGCCTATGGAATCGCCACTCAGCTTCACGCCGGCGACGCAACGTTCCGCTTCGTCCAGGGCGGGGAAAACGGAGTCGGCTACGCGATGGCGGTCACCCAGGTCGTTCAATCCACGGCCAACGGCGTCGGGAACTGGTTCGTCCCGCTCCTGTTGGTCATGGCCGGGCCGGAGGCCCGGGCCGGGACCGTCCGGGAAATCGGAACGCGCATGTTCCTGACGATGAAAATGAATCCCCAATGGGTGGCGAGCCAGCAACAGCTCACGAGCGACGTCTCTCGCATCGTCACCGAGACGGGGCAAGCCATATCCGGGATTATCAGCGACACCTATTGGACCCGGCAAGGAGCCCAGGACGACGTCTTCCGCAAGTGGTCAAACGCCATGCTCGGAGTCACCGACCTCGTCGATCCGGCCACCGGGGAGACGTACAAAGTCGAGGCTGGACATAATTATTATTGGTCGCGCGGCGGGACGAACCGAATTGCCGGGACCGCCACCTCCGCCCGGCCGGACATCGACTTTACGCCGCTCCTCGAGTTCTGATCCGTATGACCGGAAAAATCGCGAAGAAAAAAAAGCCCTCCCGCGGCCGGACTCTTCGCCATGCCGCGGCCGTTTACTTCACCTCTTCCATGTCGCTCCTGGGGGCGACAAATTTGTTCAGCGCCCATTATGGTTTTTCTTTCAAGTTGTTCGATTCGTTGCTGGCCGTCCTGCTGTGCGGCCTCCCGGCGACTCTGATTTTCACCTGGTTCCATGTCCTTCCGGGCCGGCAGAAGTTTCTGAAAATGGAAATCGCCGCCTATGCGGCTCTGGGAGTCCTCGCCGCTGCGGCGGTCTTCATCATCGTCGGGCTTCCCGGTCCCTTCCGCTTCACGGCCGCGACCCGGTCGATTGCCGTCCTCCCCTTCCAAAACCTCGGCGACGATTCGAGCGACGGTTTTCTCAGCGACGGGATCACGGAGGACATCATCGCCCAATTGGCTCGAATCGGAGATTTGAAGGTCATTTCCCGAACCTCGGTCATGGGCTATAAAAAAACGGAAAAGAGCCTGCCGGAGATCGGGAAAGAGCTCGGCGTCAGCTTCATCCTGGAAGGCAGCATCCGTCGCCAGGGAGACAAGGTCCGGATCGTCGGCCAGCTGATCGAGGCCTCCCGGGACGAGCATCTTTGGGCGAAAACCTACGACCGCCCCCTGACCGATCTTCTCTCCGTCCAGGGCGAGGTGGCCCAACAGATCGCCCTGGATCTCAGGGCTCGCCTGACGCCGGGAGAAAAGGCCCGCTTGAGGAAAAAGAAGGAGGCGAAAGTCGATCCCGAGGCCTACGCCTTCTACGCCCGCGGACGCGAGTACTATTACCGGTACACCCTGGAGGATAATCGCCAAGCCATCGCTCTCTTCAAGAAAGCGGCCGAGATCGATCCGGCCTTTGCCCCGGCCTGGGCCGGACTGGGGGACGCCACGGCCATGGGATGGCGGTTCGGCGCGGAGGAGTCTTCGCTTGAAGCCGCCGTCGAAATGAGCCGGAAGGCGCTCAACCTCGACCCGGATCTGGCCGAAGGCCACAAAGCTCTGGGCCTGGCCCTGGAATCCATGGGCCGGACGATGGACGGGCTCCAATCGTATTACGACGCCGTCGCCCTCAATCCCAATTACGCCCCGGTTGTGGCCAACATCGGCTCCATCCTGTCGTCGATGGGGAAATTCGACGAAGCTATCCGGTGGCTGCGCAAGAGCGTCGATCTCCAGCCCGGTTTCTCCCGCTATTACGCCCTGGTCGGCCTCCAGTATTTCAATCTGGGAATGGACGAGGAGGCCCGGGGCTGGCTCCGGCGATCCCTCGAATTCCAGCCCGATTATCTTTTCCCGGAAATGCTCCTGGTTTCGATTTCCCTGTACGAGGGGAAAGCGGAGGCAGCCCGGGCGAACATCGCCAAGGTTCTGGCGGCCAGGCCGGGCGAGCCGAACGCCCTGAACATCGCCGGAGACATCGAGCTTCTGGCTGGCCGGTTCGATGACGCTCTCCCTTTCTATCAGGCGCTGGTCGAAGCCACCTCGCCCGCCGGAGCGCCGGGAAACAAGCTCGGTTATATCCTGCTGAAAACCGGGAACAAATCGGCCGGAGAAAAGATGGTCGAAACCAGTCTGGCCGGTTGCCGGGAGAATCCCGGCTACAAGGATCCTTGGTCCCCGCTCCGTTTCTACGCCGCCGAGGCCCTGGCCCTCCAGGGCAGGACGGAGGAGGCCCTGGACGAGCTCGAAAAATCGATCGACGGCGGCTACGGTGAGCGATGGCTTCTGATCGATCCGCTTCTCGAATCCCTCCGGTCCGAGCCACGCTTCGTCGAGGTTGAGTCCCGCCTGGAGAAGCGTCTGGCGGATATGCGGGAAAACGTTAAGAAGTTGGTCTTTTAAAGGCGTGCCCCGATGACGGGATTGATGGCGGCTTTCGGGTTGGCGGCGGCGACCGGCCTGAACGCTTTTCTCCCCTTATTGATTGTCGGCCTGTTGGCCCGGTATACGGACCTGATCTCTCTCAAGCCCCCCTGGGACGCCTTGACCTCTCCCGCCGTCCTGATCGTTGTCGGCGTCCTGCTGCTGATCGAGTTCACCGTCGACAAGATCCCCGTGGTGGATTCGATCAACGATATCATCCAGACGATTTTTCGGCCGGCGGCCGGGGCCATCCTGTTCGCCGCCGGCGGGAGTCTCATCACCGATATCAGCCCGGTTCTGGCGATGGTCTGCGGACTCGTGATCGCCGGAGGCGTCCATACGGCCAAAGCCGCCGCACGTCCGGCGGTGACGGCGGGAACCGCCGGGACCGCCAATCCCGTCGTCAGCGCGGTCGAGGACGCGGTCTCCGGGATGACGACTCTGGCCGCCGTCATCGCCCCGCTTGTCCTGGTGATCGTCTTCGCCCTGGCCGCCTGGATGTTCATCCGGCGGCGGAGGCGGCGGAAAAACCGGCGTCAGCGGGCCTGACGCTTCTTAAATAATCCGTAGACGAACAGGATCGCCAGCGCCCCGACGACCGATCCGATGAAGCGGGCGCTCTGGTCCGGGCCGTAGATTTTCAGCCATTGGCCGCCGTAGGTGGCGACGAACGATCCGGCGATACCGAGAAGCATCGTCATGAGGATGCCCATGCGTTCTTTGCCGGGATAAATCAGCTTGGCCAGGAATCCGGAAGCCAATCCCAAAAGGGCCGTCCAGAGGATGTTCATGATGACCCTCCTTTCTCTTCGTTTTCGGTCTCAAAATATCGGAAAGAGGAACGGGTGTCAAGAAAAAAGCCGCCAGCTGCGGAGAAGCGGATCCCGGTTGTCGAGCAGCAGTCCGATATAGACGGTTTCCAATTCGATCATCTCCGCGTCGGCGCGGCGGAACCAGTCTGAAAGCCAGGCAAAGCGAAGGGCCAGGACAAGGTCGAAAAACAGTCCGAGGCTTTCCCGCCCGTACGGAGCGGATTTTTGAAGCCGGTCGAGCAGGCCAAGAACGAAGTCTCCGTTGAGAAACTTCGGGTGCTCCATGCCCAGGCAGCCGACGAGAAGCGCGGCGTCGTACATTTCGGGCTTCCAGCCGCAGAACTCCCAGTCGACGACGGTTCGGACGCCTGTCGGGGACCAGACAATGTTCAGGGGATGGAAGTCGCCGTGGGCGAATCCGGCCGGGAGCGTTTCTTCGTGCGGAAACAATCTCTCCGTTAAATGTCGGACAGCCGGTCTGAGGCGGTCCATCAGCGCGGGATCCCGATGGTCAATTTTTCGTTCCAGATCTCCGATAAACCGGGCCGCCGAGAAATCGGACACCCGGCCGGGCCGGGAAACAAGACCCTCGGCGGCCTTCAACCGGACGAGAAAATCGGCCAGGACCGGACCGCGCCATCCCTGCCCGGCATAGGCGGGCCGGTCGAGCGCGACGCCTTCGAGAAAAGGCGTCGCCTGCCAGAAAGCGCCGCCGACTTCGGAGACGAACGTCCCGTCCGGAAGGGACAACGGGGGAAGGACTTCGGAAAGCGCCTTCCCGAGGAGGGTTTGAATCCGGCCGATCTCGTTTTTTCGCTCGACGTTGAGGAATCCGATCTGCTCCAGGCGGAATAACCGGCTTCGGTTATCCTCGACAACCGCCCGAACGAGCGTCCGGTCGGGGCTTCCGGCGATATCGAGGTCGGGACGAAAACGGGCGAAAACGATACTCCAGCGATCGAGAATTCCGGCCGCTGTCTCCGCGGTGAGGGACATCGATTCCGCCGCCCGAACCGCGCGAAATCAGGAGGTCAGGGCGCCCAGGGCGATCGAATAGAATTTCGAATCTTCGGAATCCGCCCGCGAGGTCAGAATGCAGGGGCAATCGGCCCCGGCCACCAGGGCGGCCGTTGCCCCGCCGGCCAGGTGGGAGCAGGTTTTGAAGAAAACATTTCCTGTTTCGATGTTGGGGAAAAGGAGGATGTCGGCGTCTCCGGTAATCGGCGTTTTGACGCCTTTGATCCCGGCGCTTTCCGCCGAGACGGCGACATCGAGAGCCAGCGGGCCGTCGACGATCGCGTTCTTGATTTGTCCGCGGTCGGCCATTTTGCTGAGGATCGCGGCGTCGGTCGTCGGAACCATTTTCAGGTTGACCTTCTCCACGGCGCAGATGATCGCGGCCTTGGGTTTCTCGATGCCCAGGCGCCGGGCGACGGCGAGGCAGTATTCCAGGATCTGAATCTTGGCTTCCAGGTCGGGATAGGGAACGACAGCCGCATCGGCGCAGACGATCAGCTTTGTCCGGGTGGGAACCTGGATGATGCTGACGTGGGACAGGAGCTTCCCGGGCCGGAGGAGGCCCTTTTCCTTGTCGATGATGGCCTTGATGTAGAGCGACGAGTCGATCAGGCCTTTCATCAGGAAGTCGGCTTGGCCGTTTTTGACCCGGGCGACGGCCAAAGCCAGGGCTTTGCCCATGTCGGGCTCATCGACGATTTCGAAGGAGGCGGGATCGACCTTGTTCTCCCGGGCCACGGACTCGATTTTCGATTTGTTCCCGGTGAGGACGGCCTGGATCAATTTTTCCTTGACCGCCCGGCCGACGGCTTCAATGGTGTGGGGATCCTCGCCGCAGGCGACAGCCAGGCGCCGCGTTTTTTGTCCCTTGATGTGTTCAACGACTTGATCGAGCGTATTAATCACTGATTTCTCCTTCGGTCGTCGGAATTATGCGTATGTCTTCGCCGGCTCTTCGCCGTTGAGAATACGGACCCCGGCGGCGGCTAAAGCGGCCATTTCGTTCTCTCCCGGATAAACGAAAACCGGACCGAGAAAGGCAATATGGGATTTGATCATTTCGACGAAGGGGGCGCTGTACATCAGGCCTCCGGTCAGGACGATGCCGTCCACGCGGCCTTTGAGGACGGCCGCGGCGGCGCCGATCTGCTTGGCCGTGGTTTTGGCCATGGCTTCGAAGACGAGGGCGGCCTGGGCGTCTCCCTCCTGGATTCGTTTCTCCACGACCCGAAGGTCGTTGGTGGCCAGGAGGGCGACCATCCCTCCCTTGCCTGCGGTCTTTTTCTTGATTTCGTCGGGCGTGAATTTGCCGGAAAAGCAGAGAGCCGCCAGGTCGGCCGCCGGCATCGTCCCGGCCCGTTCGGGAGCGATCGGTCCCTCGCCGTTCAGAGCATTGTTGACGTCAATGACCCGGCCGTGGTCGTGGGCCCCGATCGAAATCCCGCCGCCGAGGTGGCCGACGATGAGGTTGAGCTCGGCGTAAGGTTTGCCCAGGGCCTCGGCCGCCAGGCGCGCGGTGTACTTGTGGTTGAGGGCATGAAAGATGCTCCGGCGTTTGATCTCGGCGAAGCCGGTCAGCCGGGCCCAGTCGGCCAGCTCGTCGACGACGACCGGATCGACGATATAGGCCGGGAGGCCGAACGGCCGGGCGATTTCATCGGCCAGCAATCCGCCGAGATTGCTGGCGTGTTCGCCTTGAACGCCGGCCGTCAGGTCTTCCATCAGCCGGGCGTTGACCGTGTAGGTCCCGCTCGGAATCGGCTTGAGAAGCCCTCCCCGGCCGATGACCGCCGTAAAGTTTTTCGGGTCGATTCCCCGGGCGGCCAGAGTTTTCAGGACGATCTCTTTGCGAAAATCCTTCTGATCGACCATCTTCTTGAAGCGGCCCACTTCTTCGGCCGAGTGGGCGATATTTTCGGAAAAGACCTCCCGGTTCCCGTCATAAACGGCGATTTTCGTCGACGTCGAACCCGGATTGATGATGAGAAGCCGCATGAATTTCTCCTTGGAAGATGAACGTGGAGAGCGTTAGGAGTTACTATAAGAAACGCCGGTCGATTAGTCAAACGGCCGGGGGGATTCGTCATCCGGCGGGCGCGGGTTTGACTTGAATGCTGACCGATTTGTAAGCCGGAGTGCCGCAGGCGGCCGTATGATTGATGGAGGTCAGGACATTGGTCTCCGGGAAATAGGCTGCGGCGCATCCCGGGGTGATGGGATAGGGGATGGCGTAGTATCCCTCCAAGGTCCGCGTCCGGCCGTCGGAACGGCTGGTGATCTCGACCATGTGCTCCGGAGGGATGCGTCTCCGGTCCATGTCGTCCCGGTTCATGAAGAGCACCCGCCGCTCGCTTTTGATGCCCCGGTACCGGTCGTTCAGGCCGAAGACCGTCGTATTGAACTGATCGTGACTGCGGATCGTCATCAGCATCAGCTCGCCCGGCTCGGGGGCGGCCGTTTCCAGGGCATGGCTGCTGAAGTGCGCTTTTCCGTCGGCTGTTTTGAAGACTCGGTTCCGCAGGGAATTATCGAGGTAATAGCCCTGGGTTGAAGGCTTGAGGCGGGGAAGGTTCTTGAAGACCGGAATGACCTCGGCCATGGCCTCCCGGACGAAGTCATAGTCGTTTCCCAGCCGGTTCCAATCGATGCCCGGCCGGCCGCCGAAGGCTGCTGCGCCGATTCCGGCGAGGATCGAGGCCTCGCTCCGAAGTTCGGAAGAAGCCGGAGGGAGGCATCCCTGGGAAAAGCCGATCTTTCCCATGGCGTCCTCGATCGTCACAAACTGTTTTTTCCCGTTCCGGATGTCCTCATCCATACGTGAGAAGCACGGCAGAATCAAGGCGGTCCGTCCGGTCACGAGATGGCTCCGGTTCAGCTTGGTGGAGATCATGACCGTCAACCGCAGCCGTTGGAGCGCCTGTTCGACAAACGGCGTATCGGGGACGGCGGCCGCCAGGTTGCCCCCGAGCGAAACCAGGACGCGGACGTTTCCCTCGGCCATGGCTTTCACCGCCGGAATCACGCTCATTCCCGGGCGGCGGGGGACGGTCAGTTGAAATCGTTTTTCCAGCGCGTCGAGAAAGGAGTCGGGCATGTTTTCGCCGATTCCGGCGGTCCGGATGCCCTGAATATTGCTGTGGCCCCGGACGGGGAGGAGCCCGGCTCCCGGTTTTCCGATGTTTCCCTTCAGGAGAATCAGGTTGATGATTTCGCGGATGGTCTCGACTGAGTTCCGGTGATGCGTGATCCCCAGACACCAGCAGGCGATGGACGTTTTCGCCCGGCGATAAATTTCCGCGGCTTCTTCGATCCGGACTTTCTCGATTCCGCTCAGGGAAACGAGGCGATCCCAGGGCGTCTCGGCGACGAGCTGCCGGTACTCTTCATATCCGGCCGTTCGTTCCCGAATGAAGGCCGAATCGAGCGCGCCGCCCGTCCGGGCTTCGGCTTCCCAAAGGGCTTTGGCCATTCCCCGGATCAGGGCCATGTCGCCGTTGATTTTCGGTTGAAGGTACAAATGCGCCA
>CAYPKX010000005.1:0-2857 GCA_964411395.1 uncultured Eubacteriales bacterium
CGGAGCGGGGGCGTTTTCCCCGGAATCGCCGGGGCCCCGGAATCACCTGGCGGGCGGTTTTCCTTCCCCGGCCGCCTCCTCCCGCGCCGCCCGGTTCAAGGCGGCCCGGCAGCTTTCCAGGAAGAAGATGGGTTTGTCGGCTGCGTACATGAGCTCCCGGCTCAATTGGCGGGCCGCCGTGACCACATACACCCGCTTTCCCCGGGACCGCATGAGATCGACGGCCCGGTCAAAGTCGCTGTCGCCGGAGAACAGGAAGGCCACGTCGTAGTTGTCCACGGTGTTCAGCATGTCGAGGACGATTTCCGTGTCGAGATTGCCCTTGAGAATCCGTTCGCCGGTGTCTTCATCATAAAGAATTTTTACGGAGCGGCGCCGGACGATGTAACCGGCCCGGGCGAGAAAATCGAGGAAGCGGATCTGCAGAGGATCGCGATCGGTGAAATCCGCGACATAGTAATAGGCGGCATAAAAAAGTCCGCCGGCCGTAAAAAATTCCCGCGCTTTGCCGTAATCGACGAAATACCCGGCCCGGCGGCAGGCCCAGTCCATGTTGGCCCCGTCGACGAAGAGGGCGACGCGGTCCGTCGGCCGAATGATCCGGGCGGGGTCCTGCGTCCGTCCCGAACCGGCCCCGGCCGCATCGAAGACATCCGGGATCGGGGGCAGGCTTCCCGAGGGAAGTAAAACCGGTTTGAATTCGGGTTGTCCGGCGGCGTTTTCCGGTGAGGGCCGGAACTCGGAACCGGCCGGAGAGCCGGCGGCCGGCCCGGATTTTTTCGGAATCGTCGATTTGAAGGCCTCTCCCAGCCGGCTCGGGATCAACGGATTTTCCGCGCTCGGCTTGACCAGCGTGGCGATGGCGAATGTCTCCCGGTGGCTGAGCCGGACCGTCCAACGTTCGCCGTCTTTGACCCGCCCGATATCCTCGCGGTCGAGAAGGACGGCCTTCCCTCCGGCGATCTTGGCGACCAGGCGTCCGTCGGCTTGTTCATGAAAAACGAGATCGGCCTCGAGGATTTCTTCGGGAGTTTTGTAAGCGGCCATCTGCGTTTCCTTTCAGAATTCAATCCCTCCTTTATTATACGTCGATCGGCCGCGGATGCGAAGGCCGCCTCGTCGCAGTTCCCGGCGGGGGGCGCTTGCCCAAGCCGGACGGCTTCGTGTCAAATCGGGAACCATGGGGCCGTACGCGCGGCCGATGATTCACAAAAAATTTTACCGAAGAGGGCGCGGACGTTTGACAGGTATCCCGGAGGAAGGATATATTCTCCCCAATCGCTCCTGCGCCGCTCCCGGGACCGAGGAGGCCGGTTATGAGAAGACGCGGTCAAGTATTTCTTTTAGCAGGAAGCCTTTTCTTCATCGCGTCTTTTCTCTCTTCCCAGGAAAAAACCCTCGAGGAGCTGCTCAGCCTCGATTTGACCGACCTCCTCAACGTCAAGGTCGTTTCCGCCTTGAAAGTCCCGGAAACGGTCGATCGGACGCCGGCCACAGTCCGGGTCATCACCGCCGAAGACATCCGTGACAACGCCTTTCTCACCCTCGAAGACGCCCTGGCCGGTCTGCCCGGAATTCAATTCCGCAATATTTCCGGCTTCAACTCGTATGCGTTCATCCGGGGCGTTCCGAGCCAGAATAACAAGATCCTCCTCCTCGTCGACGGCATCCTGATCAATGAACTGAATTCGGGCGGTTATTACGGAGGGGGGCACCACGACTTGGAGGACGTCGAACGGATCGAAGTCGTTTATGGCCCGGCCTCGGCCCTGTACGGGACCAACGCCGTTTCGGGCATCATCAACATCGTCACCCGGAGCCCGAGGGAGCGGACCGGCGGCCGGGTTTCGGCCGGGCTCGGGAATTTCGGGACCGTTCTGGCCTCCGCCCGCTACGGAGCCTACAACAAAAAGACGGACTTCGGATTTAAAATCGCGGCCGCCTTCAAAACCGGCGACAAGGCCGACTTGAAAGGCGGGGCCGGGGATGGATATTGGACCGAGGATCTGGACACTTTCGAAAACGACGTTTCGGCCGACGCCCGGGTCGATTACAAGGGATTCAGCGCCGGGCTGCTGTTCCAGGACAAGAATGCGTCGTACGCAACCGTTCAGTTGGGAGGCGTCCGGGAAGGGGCGATACCCGTCAGCGACCATGGGGTCAACTGGCATATCCGATTCGTCAATGCCTGGGCCCGATACACGATCGAGAACAGGAAGAACTGGTCGCTTCGGGCGACGGCCTACTATCGGAACGCCACGGTTCTGGATGACACGATCCCGATCATTGAATCCGCGACGGCCGAATCTCCCGGGCGTCAATACCGGTATTACCGGCCCAACAGCCTCGGCGGCGGCGAAGCGCAGTTGTTCTGGACTCCCGGATCGCGCTGGAGGTTTTCTTTCGGCCTCGTCGCCGAGCAGGAGCGGCTGGCCGAGACGATTTCCATCACCCGGAGCGAGGCCGCGGGGATCGAACCCCCGGTTCCGGCTGAACCGGACATGCGGTCCAACCGGTTGTTCTCCGCATATGTTCAGGCCCAGACCACGCTTCTGAGCGGAGGGGATCTTTTTCTGGGCGCCCGGTTTGATGAAAGCAGCTACTATGGTTCGGTCACGACTCCCCGATTGGGTTTTGTCTTCAACCGGGGCAAGCTCACGGCCAAGATCCTCTACGGCCGGGCCTTTCGGGCGCCCAAGCCGTGGGATTACACCAACGGCCTGGGCAATCCGGACTTGAAGCCGGAAACGATCGATTCCCTCGAAGCCGCCGCCGGGTGGTCGTTTTCGCCCCATCTCCGCCTCGATCTGTCGGCATATTCCAATCGTCTCTCGAACCTCCTGACCAGGGTTTCTCA
>CAYPKX010000005.1:2957-50530 GCA_964411395.1 uncultured Eubacteriales bacterium
GACCGGATCGGGGAAGCCTTCGTCCTGCATGCTGTTCTTTCATGGAAAGTCGCCGCCGGCCTGGATGTCCAGGTCGCCGTTCAAAATATTCTGGACGCCGTGTATTATCATCCCTCCAACCTCCCGGCCGGCCGCTTCCGGCAGCCGCAGCGGCTCTTTCGGATTTCGGCGGGCTATTCCTTCTAGCCATGGCCATCTTCTTCCGAATCGGGAAACCGTCGGCGGTTCTCCTGTCTCTTCTTCTCGCGCGTTCGGTTGTCGGACCGGTTTATGCCGATGTGCCGAAAGGAGCCCAGGCCGAAGCCGAGGTCAAAGCCGTCTTCCTTTTTAATTTCATCCGGTACCTGACGTGGCCCGAGAAAAACGATTCGGCGGACTTCCTGATCTCCGTCCTGGGAGACAGCCCCATTTACGGGCCCCTCCGGGAAATCGCCGGAAAAAAATCGGCCGGGTCGATCCCGATTCGGGTTCAGCAGTCCGATCAATTCCAGACTATCGGGATTCCGCGAATCCTGTTCATCTCCGATTCCGTCTCTTCTCTTCTTCCCGAAATTCTGGAGAAGTTCCGGGGAACGGAAACTCTGATCGTCGGCGAGACGGAGGGGCTGGCGGTTCGGGGAGCGGCGATCAATTTCGTTCTCCGGGATGACTCGGTCAAGTTCGAGATCAACGTCGCCGTCCTGAAAGCGGCCCGCATCCAGGCCGGTTCGCAGCTCCTGCGCCTGGCGATTCTGGTTGACGGAGAAGCGGAGGGCTCCTGGCGATGAAGTTCAAGGATTTGTCCCTGGCCCGGAAAATCATCCTTCTTCAGCTCCTGGTCGTGTTCATCATCGTCGGCCTGCTCAGCGGCTTCCATATCGCCAACGACGCCACTCTTTTTAAAAAAAACCTGAGGGCCAAGCTCGTCTCGGTGGCCGAAATCCTGGGATACAATTGCATCTCCGCTCTCGATTTCCATGACCCGGTCGATGCCGCGACAACCCTCCGGTCTCTGGACGCGGAGGATCATGTGATCCGGGCCTGGATTCTGGATGCGGCCGGCCGGGTTTTTGCCTCTTACCGGGAAAACGGCACGGCCGAAGAATCCCCTCCGGCCCTGTCGGGAGAGGCCGAAATCGTCCGGGAGTCCTCCCTGTTTCTTTCCCGGCGCATTCTCAAGGACGGCGAGCCGATCGGTTCCCTGATCCTCCAGAACGATTTGACCGAATACCGGGAAATTCTGTACCGGGACATCGTCATCGCCGCGGCCGCCTTTTTGATCAGCATGGGGCTTGCCCTTTTTCTGACCATCTTCAGCCACCGGGCCGTGTCGTTGCCCATCCGGCATCTGGCCGAGGTCATCAACCGGGTTTCCCGGACCAAAGACCTGTCGATCCGCGTCCGGGAGGAGCGGAAGGACGAGATCGGCTCGCTGTACCGCGGCTTCAACGACATGCTGACCGAGATTCACAGCCGGGAGACGGAGAGGGACGCCGCCGCCGCTGCGCTCCGCGAAAGCGAAGACAAGTACCGAACCCTGGTCGAGAGCGCCGACGATGCCATCGTCATCGTTCAGGACAACCGGATCGTCTATGCCAATACGAGCGGCCTCGCCCTGGCCGAGGCTCCCGCCGACCGGATCATCGGCGGGGACTTCTTTCACTTCATCGCCGACGGGGAAGTCGAGCGCCTGCGGACTTATGCGGAGCGCCGGATGAAGGGCCTCGAGGCTCCGTCGATGTATGAAACGATTTTCAAATCCGCGTCCGGCCGCCTGATTCCCGCGGAAGTCAACGCCGCCCGGCTTTCCTTCCAGGGGCGGGGGGCGAGCCTGGTCATCATCCGCGACATCACAGAGCGGAAGAAAATCGAGGAGGAGATCCGCAAGCTCAATGAATCCCTGGAACGGCGGGTCGAGGATCGAACCCGCCAGCTGGCCGCGGCCAATGAGCGCCTGGTCGAATTGGACCGGCTGAAGAGCCTCTTTCTGGCCAGCATGAGCCACGAGCTTCGGACGCCCCTCAATTCCATCCTCGGCTTCACCGGGCTGCTGCTCATGGGGATGTCGGGAGACCTGACCCCGGAGCAGGCCAAGCAGCTGACCATGGTCCAGGGCAGCGCCGCCCATCTCCTGGAGCTGATCAACGAAATTCTGGATATCTCCAAGATCGAATCGGGCAAAGTGGATCTGTCCATGGAACGGATTCCAGTCGACGCCCTGATCCGGGATACCGTGAAAGTCGTCTCCCCTCTGGCTTCAGCCAAGGGCCTGGAATTGAACGTCGACGCGCCCGAAGGATTGATCCTGCACTCGGATCGTCGGCGGATTAAACAGATCCTGGTGAACCTTCTCAGCAATGCGATCAAATTCAGCAAGACGGGCGGCATCCGCGTCGCGGCCGGGGCGGCGGACGGAATTCTTCGGGTCAGCGTCACCGATACGGGCATCGGCATTCGGCCGGAGGATCTCGGCAAGCTGTTCGCCCCGTTCCAACAGGTCGATATGACGGTGACGAAATCCTACGAAGGGACGGGGCTCGGGCTTTATATGTGCAAAAAGATCCTGGGCCTGCTCAAGGGCGAGATTTCCGTCGAGAGCGAATACGGCCGCGGCAGTACGTTCACATTCACGCTTCCCCTGGAGGAGAAGGAGTCTCTCCATGAAAACGGTCCTGATCATTGAAGACAACGACAACAATCTTTACATGATGCAGTTCATCCTCAGCAAGCTGGGCCATACGGTCCGGGACGCCCGCGACGGGGCGAGCGGGGTCGCCCTGGCCAAAGACATCCGGCCGGACCTGATCCTGATGGATATCCAGCTGCCGGTGATGGACGGGTATACGGCCACGCGCCAAATCCGCGAGGATCCCCTCCTGGCCGCCGTCCCGATCATCGCCGTCACGTCCTATGCCATGGTCGGAGACCGGGAAAAAGCCCTCGAAGCCGGATGCACGGATTACGTCGAAAAACCGATCGATCCCGCCGCCTTCATTCAAATTCTGGACAAGTATCTGGGAAAGGAAATCCGATGAGAGTTCTTGTCGTCGACGATCTGGACGCCAACCGGTATCTTCTCAAGAAGTTGCTCGCCGGAAGCGGTCACGAGGCCGTCGAGGCGGTTGACGGGAAAAACGCCCTCGAAATTCTCGAGGCCGGCTCGTTCGACCTGGTGATCTCGGATATTTTAATGCCGGTCATGGACGGCTACCAGTTTTGCCGGGAAGTCCGGGCCCGGGAAAGCCTGCGCGGTTTGCCGTTCGTTTTTCTGACCGCGACCTATGTCGACGAAAAGGATGAGGCCTTCGCCCTGAAGCTCGGGGCCGATGCCTTTATGCGCAAACCGTTCGACCCGAGGACGTTTCTGGAGACGATCCGGGCCTTGATGGAGCGAATCGGCGAGGGGAAGCGCAATCACCCGGAGCCCCGGGCCGACGAAAAGGAGATTCTGACCCTCTACAACGAGCGGTTGATCCACAAGCTCGAGGCGAAGATGATGCGGCTGGAGGAAGAGATCGCCGAGAGGGAGAAAGTCGAGACCGCGCTGCGGGCGACCCTCCGGGAAAAGGAATCTCTGCTTCGCGAGATCCACCACCGGGTCAAGAATAACCTGCAGATCGTTTCCAGCTTGATCAACCTTTCGTCCCGGGACCTCAAAGACCCGGCGACCCTGGATGTCCTCCGGCAGATCAAGCTTCGGATCCGCTCGATTTCCATGATTCATGAAAAGCTGCTGAAATCCGACAGCCTCGACCGGATCGATTTCGGCGAATTTCTCGAAGATCTGACCATCCATTTGTTCCAGTTTTTCCGTATCGAAGCCGGCCGGGTCGATTTGAAAATGAATTTGGAGAAGCTCTTCCTTCCGATCGAAACGGCCGTCCCTTGCGGACTGATCGCCGGCGAAGCGTTGTCCAACGCCCTTAAACACGCGTTTCCGGAGGGGAGAAGCGGGGAGATCGCGCTCTCTCTGGGGCGGGTGTCGCCGGAGGACGCCGTCCTGGGCGTCCGCGACAACGGGATCGGACTGCCGGCCGGGCTCGATGTCGCCCGGTCCGAAACCATGGGACTGACGATCGTCAACACCCTGGTCGAACAGCTCGGCGGCCGGAGCGTTTTCGCTCCCGGCCCGGGAACGGATTTCCGGTTGACGTTCAAGGCCTAGCCCGTTCCGGCCGGGCCGGCGATCTTTTTACAATCGTTTTTCATTTCGGTGACACTCCCCCCGCGGCCTCCGTGTAATTTGGTCCTGGAGGTAACATCATGAACACAACAACGACAAGCGTCCGCGGGCGGAAGGGCGGGGGAATCCTCTCGCTCGTCCCGGTTCTGCTTCTGGGTTTGGCTGTCGGAGCTCCGGTCTCCGGGAAGCTGCTTCCTCCCGGCGGCCCGGGTAACGCGAGGCCCGTCGCCTCCTTCATTCAAGCGCTCGAAGTCGGCCGTCCGGTCGCTTATCGCGGCCTGACGATCGTCCCGGTTTACCGTTTCGACCGGTCCAAGTCCCGCGGTTTCGCCTTTCTGGACGAGGCGGTGAAAAACGGCTGGATCGAGATCACCGAAATCGACGGCGGAAGGGTTCCCCAGGTGAAGATCTCGAATCTGTCGACGCGGACGATCTTTCTCCTGGGCGGCGAGATTCTGACCGGGGCCAAACAGGACCGCATCCTGGCCTCCGACCTTCTGCTCGGTCCGGGAACGAAAAATCTGACCGTCCCGGTCTATTGCGTCGAGCACGGCCGATGGACGGCCGTGACTCCGGCTTTTACCTCCAAGGGCAACCTCGGCACCTTCGAACTCCGGGCCAAGGCCATGGAAAAAAGCGGCGGCGCCCAGTCGGAGATCTGGGACAGCGTCGCCTCCCAGAACGCGAAAGTCGGCGTGGTATCGCCGACCGGAGCTTACCAGGACGCTTACGAAAGCCCGGCCAACAAAGCCCGCATCGAAGAATTCGAAAAGCAAATGGCCGCGATTCCGCGCCTCATGACGGACACGATCGGGGTCGTGATCGGGCTTTCCGGGAAAGTCGTCGGCGTGGATATCTTCGCCGATCCGGAGATGTTCCGGGTTCAGTGGCCCAAGATTCTCCGGTCTTCGGCGCTTTCGGCCCTGGCCGGGACATCGGAGGCAGGATTGAGCCAGGCGTCGGCTGCCGATTTTCTCAAAACCCTGGCCGGCCGGTCGCTTCAAATGAAAAAGGCCCTGGACCTGGGAATGGAGCATTTCAGCCTGGAGGGCGCGATCAACCTTCAAGCCCTGGTCCTCGATCGCGATGTCATCCACCTGGCCGCTTTTCCCCAAGTCAAAGGCACGGGAGCCGGAAAGGAGCCGGAACAACGCCTTCGCGTCATTCGGGAGGAAATCGACCGGTTTCTTCAGAACGAAGGACGGGAACGGATCCGTTGACCCGGTATCTCCGTTGATCAAAATCGGGTTATAATAAACCGCCATGAGCGCCTGGGGGCAAACGAAACCGCTGCGGCTGCTGTTTTTCGCCGCCGTCGTCCTCCCCTGCCTCGTCCTGGCTGTCCTGGCTTTCCGGTCGCTCGACCGGGAGGAAGTGATCCTGGAGCGGCGTCTCCAGGGAACGCTGGATGCGGAGCTCATCCACGCCGTCTCCCTGATGCAGGACGAGCTGGGGAGGATCCGGGAGGAATTGACCTCGACGGCTCCGGCCGAGACGAGTTTGAGCCCTCAGCGGGAACTGAGCGCCTGGAAATTAAAATCCGCGCTCGTCGGCGCTCCGTTTGTCCTTTCGGCGGACTTCCGGATCCTCTGGCCGACGCGCGATCAGTTCCTGGCCCAAAGCGACCTGGATTTCCTCAATTGGAACCGGGAATTCGTCACCGACCGCACCCCCACTCCGATCTATGAAAATGCCGCCCTCGCTTTCAAGGATCAGATCGCGGATCCGTTCCCGGCCGGGGCCGGAAAGACGGACGTCCTCGGCGCCGGACAAAAAGCGGAGATGGCGGCCGCCCTCCCGGGGCCGGTCGCGGTTCAAGAGCGGGTCGCTTCGGACAAGAAGACGGAAGAAGCCAAACCCGCCCCCCCGGCCGCGGCCGGAAACCGGGTCCAAACCGGCGCGGCGCTTTCCGCTTCATCCGAAAAAGATGGCGCCGTACGGGCCAAAGGGAAATCCAACGTCGCCGACGTCCAGGTGGCCCAGCAAGCCCTGGCCGAATTCGAGCAAAGCGACGAGCTCCGCAAGCGGGTTTACGACGAGGCCGCCCGACAGGGGAAAAAAACCGAATCCCGGACGGTGACCCCCGGCGCGGCCGCGGCCCGGAACGCCGCCCCTTCGCGATCCGAATCCGTCTTCATTTCCGACTTGCTCCGCTTCAGCCAGATTACGGCCGGGAACGATGCCGGCCTCGTGCCCCGGTTCATCGAGGACCGGCTCACCCTTCTTTTTTGGCGAAAGGAGGCCTCCGGCCGGATCGTCGGATGCCTGGTCGAGGATCAAGCGGCCCGGGGACGGTTATTGTCCCGGCTGCCGGCGGCTTATTCGCCCGTCCGGATTCTGACCGTTCTGGACGAGAACGGCCGGCCGTTGGTCACGCCGGAGTCGGAATCCGGGCGGGATTGGCGGCGGCCGCTTGTCGCCCGCGAGGTGAGCGAGCTTTTACCCCGGTGGGAAGCGGTCGCCTATCCGACCGACCCGGGCGCGCTGGCCGCCCGGGCGAAAACAACCCGCCTTCTTCTGGCCGCCGTCCTTCTGGGATTGTGCCTGCTCATCGCCGCCGCCGGACTGGTCATTCTCAACACGCTCCGAAGCGAAATGGTCCTGGCCCGGCAGAAGACGACGTTTGTGACCAATGTCTCCCATGAACTCAAAACGCCGCTGACCTCGATCCGGATGTTTTCGGAAATGCTCAAAGAGGGCCGCCAGCCGGATGTCGGAAAGCAGCGGGCATATCTCGGGCTGATGCTGGCCGAGACCGAGCGACTGACTCGCCTGATCAACAACGTTCTGGATTTTTCCAGGATGGAAAAAGGGAAAAGAGCCTATGCCAAAGGCCGGCTGGCGATCGGTCCGCGGATCGGGGAAATCGCGGCCAGGGAGAAAGTCCGGCTGGAACAGCTCGGTTTCGAGGTGACGTTCGCCGACTTCTCGGAGGGGGCTTTTGTCCTGGCTGACGAGGAAGCCCTGGGGCAAGCCGTCCTGAATCTCCTCTCGAACGCCGAAAAATATTCTCCCGAAACCAAGCGCCTTGAAATCGAGGTTTCGCGGTCCGGCGGATTCGTCCGCATCGAGGTCCGGGACCGGGGCGTCGGCATCCCGCCGGCTGCCGCCGGGAAGATTTTTAAGGAATTCTTCCGGGTCGACCAATCGCTGGCCGCTCCGGTTTCGGGTTCGGGGCTGGGCTTGACCATCGCCCGCCGGATCATCCGGGACCACGGCGGAGACATCGAATACCGGCCGCGCGAAGACGGAGGATCGATTTTTACGATGAGTTTGCCCGAAGCGAAGGACGCCTCATGAAAGAAACGATCTTGATCGTCGAAGACGACCCGTCCATTCTGACCGGACTGGAGGATCTCCTGGCCGGCGAGGGATTCGAAATCCGGACGGCCCGGGATGGAAAAGCGGCCCTTCGGGCCTGGCAGTCGGACAAGCCGGCCTTGATACTCCTGGATGTCATGATCCCGGAAAAGAGCGGCCTGGACGTCTGCCGGGAGATCCGCCTCAAAGACGCCCTGACGCCGATTATCATGCTGACCGCCAAGGGGCGGGAAACGGACAAGGTCATCGGCCTGGAACTCGGGGCGGACGATTACATCGTCAAGCCCTTCGCCATCGGCGAGCTTCTGGCCCGGATTCGGGCCGCCCTTCGCCGGGCCGCGGCCCGGGAAGAGGGGAAGAAAGATACCCGCCCGATCGAATTCGGCGATGTCCGGATCGACCCCAAAACGTTCACGGGCTCGAAACGCGGAAAGATTTTCGACGTCACGGCCCGGGAAATCGAGCTCCTGCGGTATTTTTCCGTCCACGCCGGCGAGGTGGTCGAACGCTTTACTCTGTTGGACGAGATCTGGGGCGTCCGCTATGAAGGGACGACCCGGACTTTGGACCAGCATGTCGCCAAGCTGCGCCAGAAAATCGAAGATGACCCGGCCGCACCGCGGTTCATCCTGACGGTCTATGGAGTCGGATACCGTTTTTTCCCGTCCGAATCCTGAACGCGATCTTGATTCATTGACAGGGATGGACGGCCGAGTGTAAAGTATTTTCGTACCGTGTCTCACCCCCGGCGACGGAGTCTAAAAAACGCCTTCTTGATCGCCGGGTGTTTTGTCCTTTTTCCCCTGACCGCCGCGGCCTCCCTGCCGGAAGTCGAAGATCCGTCCATGGCTTTCGGATTCAAGCCGTATGGAGCCGATCATGGGCTCACCTCCACTTCGATAACGGCCCTGGTTCAGGATCCGGGCGGTTTTCTCTGGGTCGGGACCGAGGACGGCCTTTTCCGGCTGGAGGGCGAACGATTCCGGCGTTTCGGGACCGAGGAGGGATTGCCTTCCAATTCCATCATCGATCTTTCCATCGCCCGGCCTCGCGGAATCTGGATTGAAACCAACAACGGCATCGTCCTGTGGGACGGAGGGCGTTTCCGCCGTCCCAGCAGCCTCGGGCTTCAGGGATTCGATGATCGTCCCGGCCTCCCTCTTCCGGCCGGCGGTATCATCATCTCCCATTACCAGTCCCAACAGAGATTTTTTTCTCCCTCCGACGGAAGCGATTTTCTCGAACTGAAAGGATTGCCCTGGGGGGGAGGGGCCTATTCCGCATTTTTCGACCCGGAGCGCAAACTCCTGGTCCTCGCCCTTATGGACGGGTTTTGGGAATGGAACGGCACAAATTGGAAGAGCCGCGTCCTGTTCGACGCCTCGGTTAAAAACAAAGCCGTCACCTCCGTCTGCATCGATCGCCGGGGCCGCTATTGGCTCCGTCAGCCCGAACGGCTTTTTCGCCTCGACCGCTTCGATGCCCCCCTTGTCCAGGTTCCGACACCTGAGCCGTTATCGGCGATCAATAGTACTTTTCTGGCCGAAGACGCGCTCGGCCGTATCTGGACGAATACCGCCCGGAGCCTGATCTGGATTTCCGAATCGGGGTCGGGCGTTCTCGGCGAGCGCCAGGGCCTGCCGCCCGGCGGAGCGTTTGTGTTTTTCATCGATTCCCAGGACACGCTCTGGGCCGGCGGCGACGGCGTCTTCAAGCTTCTTGGCGATTTTCTCTGGAAATCCTCGACCCGGGCCCAGGGACTTCCCGGCGAGGTCACCTGGTCCGTTTTGCGGACGCGGGACGGAAGGGTCTGGGCGGGGACGGCCGAAGGACTGGCCTACGGAACGCCGCAGGGATGGCGCATCGTTCCGGGGTCCGAACGGTTTCCGTTCATGGCCCTGTTTGAAGATGCCAAAGGCGTGGTCTGGGCCGGGCATTCTCCGCTGAGCGAAACGACCTCCGGTATTCTGAAAATTCTGCCGGGCCGGACCGAGGCCCGGCCCGTCGCGATCAGCGGCGGCAAGCTGACGAGCGTCGTTTGCGGAATCGCCCAGGGTCCCGGGGATTCGCTCTGGCTGGCAACGACTCTTTCCGGCTTGTACCGGGCTTTCCCGGAACCGGGCGGCCTTAAGATCGAAGCCTTGGAAATCCCGGGCTGGCCGGCTTCCGAAGGGGCTATCTTGAATATCGCCGGCGACGGTTCCGGCGGGCTCTGGGTGGCCGGAGATCCGGGGGCCGCTCACTGGGACGGGAGGTCCTGGGCGGTACTTCCGAAACAAAGCCTTCGCGACCAGAATATGATCTCTGTTTTGCCGATCGGTCCGGACAGCGCCTGGCTGGCGCCGAAAAACGGCAAGCAGCTCTCCCGCATTCTGAGGGAAGGATCCGTCCTTCGCCTGACCGAAACGCTTCCCCGGGCCCATCCGCTCTCCCAGGCGCTGATTTTCGGCCTGGGCCGGGACTCCCGGGGAGTGATCTGGGTGGCCACGGCCCGCGGACTCCTGCGCTGGGAAAACGGCCGGGTCGAGAAATACGGACGCAACGCCGGTCTCCCCGGCGAGGATTGCGCTCAGAACGCCCTCTGGGTGGACCCGAACGGCGATGTCTGGGCCGGCCTCAGCGTCGGACTGGCTCACGGGGAGATGAGACTCTGGAGCGAGCCGCAGCGTCCACCGCCGGCGGCCATACTGGACGCCAGGGATGGAGCCGATCGTTCCCTCTTCGATATCGGACCCGAGACGGCTATTCCCTGGAAAGTCAGCAGCGTGTTCTTCCGTTTCGCTGCGCGCGGCTCCAAGTGGACGGAGGGAATCGGCTTCCAGGTCCGGCTTGTGGGGCTGGAGGATGCCTGGCGGACCACGGATGTCAATGAAGCGCGTTATCCCAAGCTTCCCGCCGGGCATTACCGCTTCGAAGTCCGGACCTTCTCGGCGGCCAGGGAATTCGGTACCGCCGAGGGCGTCGATTTCTGGATCATCGCCCCATGGTGGCGGCGGTGGTGGGCTCAAGTGATCTGGAGCCTGCTCTTTCTTGGATTGGTCGGGCTTGTCTTTTGGCGCCGCACGAAGGTTCTCCGCCGCCGGAATGAATTTCTCGAGGCCATGATCGAAGCCCGGACCGGGGAACTGGAGCAGGCTAACGAGGCGCTGCGTGAAGCCGTTCTGATCGATCCGCTGACGGGACTGTACAACCGCCGGTACCTGACCATCACCATGCCCGAAGAGGAAGCCCGTCTGCGCCGGATGTTCCGCAACTACTTCATGAAAGGCATCAGTCCGCTGAATCAGAACGAGGATTTGATCCTCTTCCTCGGCGATATGGATCATTTCAAGACGGTCAACGATACGCACGGTCATGCCGCGGGCGACCTGATGATCCAGGAGACGGCCAAGGTGTTGAAAAGCGTCTGCCGGACGGCGGATACTCTTGTCCGCTGGGGCGGCGAAGAGTTCATCCTGGTCGCCCGGCGCTCGGACCGGGAAAAAGCCGGATTGATCGCCGAAAAATTGTGCCAGGCGGTTCGAGAACATGAACTGACCCTGCCGGCCGGTCCCGTCCTCCGCTGTACGATTTCGTTCGGCTTCGCCGCCTTTCCCATCCTGGATCAGCACCCCGAAGCGTTCACCTGGGAAGACACGCTCCAGTTGGCCGACCAGTGCCTTTATGAAGCGAAGAACGCCGGTCGGAACGGATGGGTGGGTGTCCTGGCCACCGGTCCCCTGAATACTCCCGAGTATGCTCCCCGGCTCCGCTCCGACTTGAAGGGTTTGATCCGGGAAAGCCAGGTCCTGGTCGAATCGAGCTTCCCTCCGGATCGGGTTTTCCGCTAATCGCTTGAAGGAATCTTCTCGCCGTATTTTTGAATAAAGCCGGCCAGGTCCCTGGCCGCCCGGCGGGCGATGTTTTCCAGGTAACCGGCCGCCCGGGCCATCGCGTCTTCGAGCGAGGCGGCTTCCGGAAGGATGGGATAGACAGCGGCGAAAAGATCCGGGACATAATCCGAAACCGCTCCGGCGACGGAGCCGCAGTAAGCGATACAGGGGCGCTTCGTTTCCCGGGCCAGAGCGGAGATTCCCCAAACCGTTTTTCCCCGCCGGGATTGGGAGTCCAGCCGGCCCTCGCCGGTGATAATCAGGTCGGCCTGTTTTGCTTTCGATTTGATCTCCGCGGCTTCGATCAGGGCTGCGATTCCGGGTCGAAGATCGGCTCCGAGGAGAGACAACCCGGCGAATCCGAGCCCCCCGGCCGCGCCTGCACCGGGGACGTCGCGAAATTGATGTCCGACGGCCGCCTCGACCGCATCGGCGTATCGCCCGCCCGTTTCATCCAGAAATCGGACGGTTTCTGTGTCCGCCCCTTTTTGCGGGCCGAAAACCGCAGCGGCGCCGCGCGGCCCGAGTAGCGGATTATCGACATCGGCCAAAACGGTGAAGCGGATGTGGCGAATCCGGTCATCGAGCCCTCCAAGGTCGACGGATCGAACCGCGGCCAAATCGAACGGGCGGGGACTGAGGGATTGTCCTCCGGCATCAAGAAAGCGGACCCCCAATTCAGCCGCCATCCCCGCGCCCCAGTCATTGGTCGCAGAACCGCCGAGTCCGATCCAAATCCGTTCCGGTTTCCGGTCGAGGGCGGACTTGATCTGCCGCCCCAGGCCTGCGGTGTTGGCGTGAAGGATGTCCGTCCTCGGCGCGACCAGAGTCAAGCCGCAGGTTTGGGCCGATTCGAAGAGAATGACCTTTCGGTCCGGCAGAAGGAGCGACTCGGCCCTCACGGGATCGCCGAACGGTCCCGGTGCGGCGGCAAAGAATATTTCTCCGCCGCAGGCCGAGGCAAAAGCGTCGATCGTTCCTTCGCCGCCGTCGGCCGTCGGAATAATCTCGATCTCCGCTTGAAGTCCGATTTCGGAAAAGCCGGAACGAATCCCGGCGGCGATCGCCGCTCCCGCTTCGGCCGAGCCGAGGGATCCCTTGAAGCTGTCGACGGCGATCAAAACGCGCATCGGTCGAATCTCCGACGGCTACGAGACGAGCGTCTCCGCTTCGGGAACGCAATACGGCCCCTCGGGAAAAACGGCCAGCCGTCCCCCTCCGGCCAAAGCTTCGTCGAGAACGGCCTGAACGGCCGGTCCGAGCCTGCCCCGCTCGGCGGCATGCCCGGTCAGGGTCAGCCCTGTTAGCGTCGAGGCCGACAGGCCGTCCGAGACGAAGTGCAGTCCGTGCGGCCCGACTTTTTCCAAAGCCCGGGCCTGCATCTGGAGCTCCCACTGGTCCCTGGTGAAGACACCCGGTTGGTTGATGTCGGCCAGGAAGTCGTTGAAGCGCCCTGCATATTTTTTTAAAAGATCGGCGTACTCGCGGCTCCCGAGGCCTTCAGAGCAGGTCCCGAAAGCGATGATCGTTCCGCCTTCACGAACGGCCGGGAGACACGAAACGAATCCCTTGACGCATTGGTAAAACGTCGCATCGAGAGGATATCCGCCGCAACCCGTCAGCACGATATCGGCCGGCTGCCGGACCGGCCAGACGGCGCAGGACCGGACATAGTCGCAGGCCGCCTCGTGAGCCGGCTCGAGCGCCCCGGCATAGGCCCGGACCAGGCGGCGGGACCGGTCGAGAACGACATTGAGGGAGAAGTCGACGCCGGCGGCCCGGGCGACGGAAAGGGATTCTTCGTGAAGGGGATTTCCGGCCAGGACGGCGTTGGTCGCCCGCGGGTCGGCCAGCAGTTTCGCCCCGTGGAAGTTGCGGACGGTGTCGATCGAGGAAAGGCCGGGGCAGACCGCTTTCCTTCCCCCGGAGTAGCCGGCCATGAAATGCGGCTCCACCAGACCAGTCACGAGACGGAAACCGGCTTCGACGAAACGCCGGTTCAGCCGGATGGTCGCCCCGGTGGCGCTCCGTCCGGCGACGGCGGCCAGGCCGAGGGGATCCTCCGCTCGGTGGTCTTCGATCCGGTAGCGTTCGATGACTTCCTCGCCGAACATTTCCCGCCGTTCTTCGCCGGTGCTCGGCCGGTGCATGCCCGTGGCCACAAGAACGAGGATTTCAGACCGGGGGACGCCGGCCGAGGCGATTTCGGCCAGAAGCGGCGCCAGAAAATCCCGGTAGGGAATGGGCCGGGTGAAATCCGAGACGACGACGACAACGTCTCCCGTCCGCCGGCCGGCCAACGCGGTCCGAAGCGGCGCCGTTCCGAGAGGAGCCCGGACGGCGTCCAGAACGAGGGAGACCGCCGGTTTGATCGTAACGGGGTAGGCTGTGACATACAGCTCGGCGTCGCCCGGAATCCGGAGGATGATCTCCTCCCGTCCGGCCGGCGCCCTCACGTCCATTGGTCTTATGATCCGATGTCCCGGAGGCCCGCGTCAAGGGCTTCGATCTGGGCCCGGCCTTCCTGGAGCTTTTTCCGCTCTTTTTCGACGACATCGGCCGGAGCCCGGGCGATGAATCCTTCATTGCCCAGCTTGGACTCGATCTTGTTGATGTCTTCGACGAGCTTGATCCGCTTGGCCGTCAAACGCTCTCGCTCCTTGGCCGGGTCGATCAGTCCGGGGACGAAAATCTCCTGGTTCCCGACGACTTGGACGGAGGCGCCGGACGGACGGGCGACGCCGGGACCGGCTTCGAGCGACTGGAGGTTGGCCAGGTGAAGGATCAGCGGCCGGAGCCGTCCAAGAACTTCCGCTTCTTTATCGGATGTCCGGACGGAGACGGTCAGCTTGATCCCGGGGGAGGTGCCGTGGCGGGCACGAAGGTCGCGGATGGCCCGGACGAGATCGAAGGCGAGGCCGAAATCCGCTTCGAGCGCGTCCTCTTCCCATTGGGGATGGGGAGCGGGCCAGGCGGCTTGGAGGAGCAGGGGGGACGTCGGGAGCGGGGCGATCAAGCCGCGGACCGGGCACTGGACGTTCAAACGCTCCCACAGTGCCTCGGTGATGAACGGGACAAAGGGATGGAGGAGACGCAGAATATGATCGAAGGCCAGGGCCAGGACGGAGCGGGCCTTGGGGGCCGCCGCGTCGTCCCGCATCCGGGGTTTGATGATTTCGAGATAGCGGTCGCACAGGTCGCCCCAGAAAAAGTCGCGGGCCGCGCCGACGGCGGCCGAGGGATTGTAGGCCCGAAGCTCATCGTCCACCTTCCGGATGACCTTGGAAAGACGGGAGAGGATCCAGCGGTCCTCTTCAGCCAGTTCGGAGCCCGGGAGCGGCCGGAACGGATGATCGCCCAGGTTTTGGAACATGAACCGGGCCGCGTTCCACAGCTTGGTGCAGAAGGCCCGGCCGATCTCGAAGCGCTCGCTGATGATCCTGGCCGCCGGCAGGTCGGGCATGGTTCCGAGAACGTCGAATTCCTTGCCGGTTTTCGGGTCGATGTAGGTGAAAATCGACCGGCCGTGCCTGGCCGTGGCCAGATCGACGAGTTCCCCGGTGAAGGGGGAAACGGCCTGGACCGGGAGGCGGATGTCCTGAGTCCCCGTCTGCATATCGCACAGAACGTAGCGCATGGCGTCCGTCCCGTATTTTTCGATGATATCTTCGGGGTCGATTCCGTTGCCCTTGCTTTTGGACATCCGTTCGCCCTTGCCGTCCTGGATGTTGGCGTGAATAAAGCTCGCGGTGAAGGGGACGTCGCCGCGAAGATAGAGGCCCATGATCATCATTCGGGCAACCCAGAGGGTGATGATGTCGCGGGCGGTGACGAGGCAGGATCCGGGATAGTAGTAATTCAGGCAGTCGTCGAGGCCGGGTTCCGCGGCGGTAAGAGGGCGCTGCCCGGCGTCGACGGCCGCGGTAGCCGGATCGGGCCAGCCCAGGGTCGACATCGGCCAGAGGGCCGAACTGAACCAGGTGTCGAGAACATCGGGGTCCCGGGCCAGGCCGGCGGCGGCGAGCCGGTCGGCTTGCCCGGCTTCGGCCGCTTCGGTGCGGAACGAGACCAGGATCGAATAATTCCGATCGGGAACAAGGCCGGAAAGGGAAGAGGCAGGGTAGGAGTTGCCGGCGTCGTCGGCGATCCAGGTGTGCATATCTTCCGTTTCGGTCCGGGCCAGGCCGGCGATGATTCCCGGAATTGCGGCTCCCGGAAAGGCGGCGTGCCAAATCGGGATGCGGTGGCCCCACCACAGCTGGCGGCTGATGCACCAATCGCGCTTTTCTCCGAGCCAGGCCCGAAAGGTGCCGCCGTAGCGTTCGTCGTCCGGGGCGAAAGCCAGTCGGCGTCCGGTCGCCGATCGATATCCGGGAAGAGAGGCTTCGATGGCCGCCTGGGCCAGGCCGTGGGCCTGGAATTCGTTGGCCGTGCCCTTGCCGCAGACGATGCCTCCCGGAATATCGCCCATCCGGATGAACCACTGCTTGCTGAGGTAGGGCTCAATCGGCGTTTTCGACCTGTCGGAATGGCCGACTTCCATTTCCCGGTCCTCGACGGATTCGAGCCGTCCGGCGGATTTCAGGTCGGCCACAACCCGCTTGCGGACTTCGAAGCGGTCGAGTCCGGCGTAAGGCCCGGCGGCGGCGTTGAGCGTCCCGTCGGGATTCAGGATATTGATAATCCCGATCTCAGCCTTGTGGCGCTCCCAGACGGCGTAGTCGTTGGGATCGTGGGCCGGGGTGATCTTGACACAACCGGTGCCAAGGGCGGGGTCGGCCCATTCGTCCAGGATGAGAGGAAGGGAGCGGTGAAGGAGCGGCAGGTCGATTCGGCGGCCGTTGAGGGCCATGTCCCGAAGCTTCAAGAGCCCGGGCAGGATGTCTTCGCGCCGGGCCAGGAGGTTTTCAAGCGACTTTTCCAGCTCGACCCGGTCTTTCTTCGAGGCGGTTTCGATCTTGTCCTGGAGCTCCGCGATCCGGCGTTCGATTTCGCCGTCCGGGTCCGGGTGGACGGCGACGGCCGTGTCGCCGAGCATGGTTTCGGGACGGGTCGTGGCCACGATGACGAATTCCGGCTCGCCTGGTTTGCGGTCGATGATGGGGTAACGGATGTGCCAGAAATGACCCCGAACGGTCTCGTGGACGATTTCGTCGTCGGAAACGGCCGTCTGGAGCTGGCAGTCCCAGTTGACCAGACGATCGCCTCGGTAGATCAATCCGTCGGCGAAGAGGCGGAAAAACGCTTCCCGGACGGCTCGGGCGCAGACGGCGTCCATGGTGAAGCGTTGGCGCTTCCAGTCGCAGGAACAACCCATGCTCTGCTGTTGGCGGATGATTCGGGCCTGGTACTCGTCTTTCCAGGTCCAGATCCGGGCGACCAGGGCTTCCCGTCCCAGATCGTGGCGGGTTTTGCCTTCGAGCTCGAAGAGCCGCTTTTCGACGACCGCTTGCGTGGCGATGCCGGCGTGGTCGGTCCCCGGCATCCAGAGGGTGTTGTCTCCGGCCATCCGGTGCCAGCGGATGAGGAGGTCCTGCATCACGTTGTCCATGGCATGGCCCATGTGCAGGGCGCCGGTGACGTTCGGCAGGGGCATCATGATGACGTAGCGGCCGGCCCGGCCGTCGGGGACGGCGGCGAAGGCGTCGGCTTCGAGCCAGCGTTCCGTGATCCGGCGCTCGTATTGAGCCGGCTCGTACAGTTTCGGGATCTCATCCGCCATGGTCGTTTCCTTTATCGTCGATGGCGAACCCTGTTTTTACCCTAAGCGGGCCGGGTTGCCAAAACGGGGGGGGGGGGATCGACTATACTAATTTTTTTTTCCTGGCCGACTCCAGGTAAATCAGGTCTTCGCGGTCCTTTCCTCGGGAAACGGAGCGTTTGTTCTTTATCAAAGCGTCGAGGCCGATGTAGGGCACGGGAACGGTTTCTTCTCCCGCCTCAAACGAGTCCATAACTTTCGTTTTCCATGCTTCGCCGAAGGATACGCCTGTTATCGAATTCATCAGATCAATCCGGTTTGGAGGGAGTCCGAATTGGAACACGGCGTGTGGTTCCCTCAGGTCCTCCGGTTCATCGATCCCCGGAATCGATCCGCCCCAGAATTCCCGAAGAGCCTGGAACATTCGACCGGCGTTGGTCTTGGACGGTTCGAAAAAAAAGTCGACGTCGCCCGTCCCTCTCGCCAAACCGTGATAAATGACGGCTTCTCCCCCGACGATGAGAAAACGGACCTTATAATGGGAAAGAAGGCGGATAAACGCCCTCGTATCTCTCGAGAAGTGCCCGGGATTCATGCCCTCGGCCGGACGGCCCGCACGTCGGGCTGATTTGCTCCGTACAGCCGTCGCTTGATGATCCGGGCCGCCCGTTGGCGTTGGGCCGGGGTCATCGAAATGTTTTGTTCGACATCCCGACGGCCGGCTTCAAGGAAACTTCGGGCGATGATGACGACTTTTTTCATATGATCCGTCCGTCTTTGATTGTCTCCTCCCTGTTATTATAGCAGAAACGGTGGAGACGGACGCCCGCTTTTTTCGACCCAGGCCCGCCTCCCCAGGTCCGTCAGGCGGGCGGCCAAGGCTTCTTCCTTGGATTTCAGATCGCCCTGTCCGCGGCTGAGCGATTTCCTCCGGATCCGTTCTTTTTTTCCCTCGGCGAAGATTTGCTTGAGACTCATGGGAAGACCTTCAACTCAAACGGAATTGGACGACAACTACAGAATAATCTCCAAGGCGGCGTATCCCTGGCCTAAATCTTCGTCATGGTCTCCCGGTAGACGACGCCGCGTTCGCGGAGGCCGTCGAGCATGAATTTCACGCACTCCGGCCGGCGGCCGATGTATTCGGGCGGGATGATCCCCTTGTCGTTGAACAATCCGCCGGCCAGAAGCCGCAAGGCGCAGGAGGCGGTGTAGCCGGTCGTCCGGGCCATGGAATGAACGCCGGTGACGGGATCGCGCCGGTCGAGGAGGTCGTAGGTATAGCGCAGCGTCTCCTTGCCGCGGCGGCCTTCGACGATGATTTTCATGACGGTGAGGTCGGTCTCGCCCTCCTGGAGCTTCCATTTGGGAAAGAGAAGCCGGGAGGTGACGTCCAGAGGTTTGACCTTGACGCTGCCGACTTCGATTTCTTCGGTCCCGAAGAATCCGGTTTCCCGGAGCATGGCCATCTTCTCGATGTGCCCGGGGTAGCGAAGCGTTTTCTCCTTCATGTCGGGAGCCGAGAGAGTTCGAGCGAGGGTTCGCAGCCCGTCGGTATTGAAGGCCTCGAGCGTCCCGACGCCCGGGAATTCCAGGCGTTCGGGTTCGGACAGGGCGGGTTTGACGATCAGGGCGCCGTTTTGGATATACCGGGCCGGCCGGACGTATTCCTCGAGGACGTCGACCGGCGAGAACACGGCTTTGTATTCGAAGGGCCACTCACGGATTTCGGGGAGACCGCCGACGTAGATCAGGACGGAATGGGTTTCGTCCAGGAGCGAAGAGACGTGGCCGGCGAGAAGATTCGACATTCCCGGAGCGACGCCGCAATCGACGATCGCGGTGACGCCGGCCGCCAGCGCCATATCCCGGAGGTCGAAAGGATCTTCGGGAAAGAAGGCGATGTCGACGACGCTTTTCCCGGCCGAAATGACGGCCTTGAGCGTCTGAAAACCCATGAAGCCGGGGACGGCGCTCAAGACCAGGTCGTGGCTCCGAACGAGCTTGGTGACCGTTTTGGGATCGGAGAGATTGACCTGGACGGTGGCAATGTTTTTCGCCCCGGCCAGCCGGGCGAACGCTTCGGAATCGTGATCGGCGACGGTGACGTTGAATCGGGAATCGGCGGCCAAATCCAGAGCGGTCGGGGCTCCGACGAGGCCCGACCCCAAGACGAGAATTTTCATAATGACGCTCCTTTGCGAATCGAAGGGGAAAGGAAAGCTCCCGAGGGAGCCGCTCAAGGGAGGGAGAGGAAAGGGATTATAGACCGCTGAAGCGGTTGACGTAGAGGGCGCGGCGTTTATTCAAAGCCGGTCCATTGTAACTGATTCGGGAACTCCCGGCAATTCCTCCGATAAAAACGAAGGGGTCGGGCCTCTTCTCAAGTATTAAAAATCGAGACCCGGCCCCTTCCCGTTTTACTTGATATAGGGGAATCCGCTTGCCGCCAGGAGCTCGTTGAGCTCGCGAAGATCCTTGTCCTGAATCGCTTTCAGCCTGGCCGCCAACGGATCGACGAACGCCTTCAGGCTGTTCATCAGGTCGATGGACGTTTGGGTCGGACGGCCGATCGCGTTGAAGCTCCCGGCGATGCCCTGGACAAGCTCGGCGATCGTTCCGCCGCGGAAGGCGACGAGGATCGGCTTGCGGTACATCCCCATCCCGGGCGGGCTGACGAAGTAGACGCTTTTTATCGCCTCGAGGCCGGCCTTGACCTCTTTGAGTTTCGCTTCGGCCTTGCCCGTCGACTGGTTGGACAGAGCCTCGACTTGTTTGCTCAACGACTCGAGGGTGGAGAGCAGCGTCCGCCCTTTCTGAGCCAGGTCCTGCGCTTCCCGCAAATACTTGCGGGCCGTCTCCCGGTCTTCGATGGTGATGTCCTGAAGCTCGTCCGGCTTGACGGTGACTTTAGTTTCGAGCTTTTTGCCGTTGACGTCCAAAACGACTTTATAGTCGCCGGGAAGAATCCAGGGAGCCCCGCCCATTCCGCCCCGTCCTCCGCCTCCGCCGCCGAACGATCCTCTCCCGGCCGCCCCTCCGGCCGCCGGGCCGGGGGACACGCCTTCGCGCAGGTTCCAATAAACGCGATTGATCCCCGGTTCCTTGGAAGAAAACAGCGTTGCGACTTCGCGGCCGGAGCCGTCGGCGATCGAAATCCGGACCTTGGCGTCCTTGGCCGCAGCCGGATTCAGGTAATAATTGACGGCCGCTCCGAAAGGGGAATTCGGCCCGGCGTAGGCGTTGGTCGCGTCGGCCCAGCCGCGGTAGGAGAATATTTTCGCCGGTTTGATGTCGTAGAGGATCGCCTCCTGCCCCGCGGTTTCGGCGGTCATCTTCTCCAGCGGCCGGATGTCATCGACGATCCAGACGCCGCGGCCGTGGGTGGCGATCAACAGGTCGCGCTCCCGGGGATGAATCTGAATGTCGCGCACGGCGACGGTCGGAAAATCGGTTCTGTAGGGCGTCCAGGTCCGTCCGCCGTTCAAGCTGACGAACAATCCGAACTCGCTCCCGACAAAAAGGAGGTTGCGGTTCTCGACATCCTCCCGGACGGTGTGCAGGTATCCGTATTCGGGAAGATTTCCGCGGAGCGAAACCCAGGTCTTTCCGAAATCCTCGCTCTTGAAGATGTAGGGCTTATAATCGGCGACCTGGTGGCGGGACACCGTCAGATAAACCCCGCCCTCGATGAAATGGGAGGCCTCGATCCGGGTGATCCAGTTGTCATCGGCGGCGAAGCCCTTGACGTTTTTGGTCACGTTCTCCCAATGGGCCCCGCCGTCGCGGGTGACCTGGACCTGGCCGTCGTCGGTTCCGACCCAGATCAGGCCCTGCTTGAGAGGCGATTCGCTGATGGTCAGAATCGTGCAGTGATTTTCCGCGCCGGTGTTGTCCGGAGTGATTCCGCCCGAGTCGATGATCTTTTTGGGGTTGTTGGTCGTCAGGTCCGGACCGGCTTTTGTCCAGGACATTCCCCGGTCGGTCGACTTGAAGAGGTAATTTCCGCCGAAATAGAGGACATTCCGGTCATGGGGCGAAAGGTAGACGGGCGAGTCCCAGTTGAACCGGAAGGGCGGATCCGTCACCGGCGGTTCCGGCCGGATACGCTGGGATTCGCCCGTCTTCAGGTCATGGCGCTCGATGCCGCCCATCTGGAGATTGCGGTAGTGGATCCACCACTCGACCGGGTCGAACTGGGCATAGTAGCCGTCTCCGCCGCCGGTGGACAGCCAATCGGAGTTGACGATGCCGGCCCGTTCGCGGGTATTGGACGGACCGACCCAGTTGCCGTTGTCCTGGAGTCCGAAGCCGACGTAATACGGGTCGCGCATGTCGAAGGCGATGTTATAGAGCTCGGCCCAGGGCTGGGAGGCGACGGCGAAAAAGGTCCGGCCGGCGTTCCAGGAGATGTCGATTCCGCCGTCGTTTCCGTCAACGACGTGGTCGGAGTTTTGCGGATCGACCCAGACGGCATGATGGTCGGAGTGCGCTCCGCGGAAGACGTTTTCGAACGTCTTTCCGGCGTCGCGGCTGAGGTAGCAGGAGCCGGAATAAACGTAAACGACCAGGTCGTTCCCGGGATCGACGGTCATCCGGCTGTAATAGAACGGCCGGAAATTGACCCGGTCGTAGGTGGCTTCGTCGGCGACGCGCCGCCAGGTGGCGCCCTTGTCGTCGGACCGGAAGAGGCCGCTGTCTTCGGCTTCGATCAGGGCGTAGACGACGTTGGGGGCGCTCCGGGACACGCCGAGCCCGATCCGTCCGTAAGGACCGGCCGGGAGACCCTGCTCCAATTTTTTCCAGGTCTCGCCGCCGTCGGCGGTTTTATAAACGGCGCTTCCCGGGCCGCCGCTTCGGAAATAATACGGCCAGCGGCGGTGGTCCCACATCCCGGCGTAGAGGATTTTGGAATTCGAGGGGTCCATGGCCATGTCGCAGGCTCCGGTTTCAGGGTTGACGTAGAGGACTTTTTTCCAGGTTTTGCCGCCGTCCTGAGTCCGGTAGACGCCGCGCTCTTCATTCGGGCCCCAGAGATGTCCCTGGGCGGCGATATAGACGATGTCCGGATCGACCGGGTCGATGGCGATCCGGCTGATGAACCGGGTTTCGGCCAGGCCCATGTTCGTCCAGGTCCGGCCGGCATCCTCCGATTTATAAACGCCGTCTCCGGGGGCGACGGAATTGCGGGCGGTGGCCTCGCCGGTGCCGACCCAGACGATGTCCGGATGGCTCGGGGAAACGGCCACGGCGCCGACGGAGACGGTCGCTTCCTGATGGAATGAAGGCGTCCAGGTGATGCCCGCGTCTTCGGTTTTCCAGAGACCGCTCGGACCGACGGCCGCATACAGCACGGTCGAGCTTCCCGCCGGGGCGGCGAAGTCGACGGTTCGGCCGCCCATGTTGGCCGGACCGATGTTGCGCGGCTTCAAGGCTCGGAGAAGCGGGGCCGGATCGAGCGGGTCGGCCGCCGCAACGGCCGGAGAGGCCTTTGGCTTTTGTGCTTGGCCTGAGGCCGCGGGAAGAGAGACGAAGGTTAAAAGAATGAAGACAAGAAAAAGGGAAAGACGGGCCCGACGATAAGACATGGGATCCTCCATCCTCCGGGATAATGACGACGGCAATCGCCGCATGGGAGGAGATATATCAGAAGGAAAATCATGCGTCAACATGAATTCGGCGGAGGGGCGCCTTTTCCCTTCCGTCCTGATTGATATCCGCAAAACCCCCCTTTATAATGGGCCTGATGGTTTGCCGAAAAAGGGAGGAGGATCGATTGAAATACGGGAAACCGGCCGCTTCATCCTGCCATGTCGGCGAGAATCAATAATCCGATATGGGCGCGGCCCAGGGTGTCCTCGCGATGAATCGGAAAAAAATCCTGATTCCGTCGACCGGACGCCGGGGCGGAACCGCCTGATCATTCATCGCCCATGAAGACGAACGCCTGCGAAATTGTCTCCTACATCACCCTCCGGCGGCTGATCGGTGTGTTGGGCATGATCCTGCCGATGATTTGCATCGCCGGGGGCGCGCTGTTTGCCGGAACGCCCGGCCAGCGCTCGATCAGCTACTACTACCACACCAACATGCGCGATTTTCTGGTCGGGCTACTGGTTGCCGTTTCGATGTTTTTCCTCACCTACCGCGGATATGACCGGAAGGATCGCCTTGTCACCTGGATCATTGGTTTGGCCGGGATGGGGCTGGCGTTTTTTCCCATTCTCAGCGCCGAGAATCCGAATGCCCCGGCCGGCCTTTTCCAGATCGAGGCCCGCTTCGCCAGCGCCGTTCACGTCGCCAGCGCGGGCGTTTTTTTCGTCCTTCTGGCCCTCAATTCGATTTTTCTCTTCACCCGGCATGGCGAAAAAAGCTCCCGGATGACGAAAAACAAAAAGATCCGGAACAGGATCTATGTCGTCTGCGGAGTCCTGATCCTGGCCGCGCTGGCGGCCTTCGTCCTGCTATGGTTTGTCCGGGGAGAAGCCTGGCTGAATCAAAGCCGCTGGGTGCTGGCTCTTCAGACCGTCATGCTCCTGGCCTTCGGCGTCTCCTGGCTGGTGAAAGGCGAAACGCTCTTCCGGGATACGAAATCCCTCTGAGCCCGCGGCCGTCACTTCCTCAGCGAGGCTTTGGAGAAGACCGCCTCCGGGATCTCCGCGTCGAAATCGACCGACTCGATGACAAACTCCGTTCCGCCGCCTTCCTTGAGAACGTCGCGAAACAGCGCCCGCGTCTGCACCCAACGGCCTTCGATGCGTTTCACTTCGCCCACGTCCAGCGTTTTGAGAAGCCGGCCGCTCTTGCCGTACCGCTCCTCCTTGAGGACGAGGAAACGGGATTCGTCGACCCAGATCCGCCGGACTTCGTAGGCGACGTCCGGGGCCGTGGCCGTCAACTTGAGAATCCGGCAGGGCCGGTCGAGCACGGTCTCGGTCCCGTCGTCTGACGCGGCATAGATGGTCGACCATTTCCGGTTCTCCATCATGTCCTCGTAGGACAGATCCGAACCCATGACCGACTGGCGGAGCATGTTTCCGGAAATGCCGATGACGCGATCGGCGGCGGGCGTGTACGTCCAGAGCTGTCTGCCGAGCTTCAGCATCTTGATTCCCTTGTCCCGGGGCGGCTCGAGATATTCGGTGAAGGCTTTGTTCTCGCCTTCGATCCAGGATTTAGACTTGACCGTTCGGTCGCCGCGGTGGCCGCGGATGGTCATGGACGAGACCATGATCTTGCTGCCGGGGACGGCGTTCTCGTCGATTTTATCGAGAAGCGCGGCGGCCGAACGGGCGGCCTGATTCCCGCCCGCCGTATCCGGATGCAGGACCGACGGAAAAATGATCAACGAAAAGACGATGAAGAGCCAACCGGCGGGAAGCCAGCGTTTCATGTTTCGAGCTCCTTGAAGAGCGAAGCGGTCGGGCGCTTGTAAATGCCCCGCCCGGCGATCGCCGTTCCGATGAGTGTGGACAGAATCCCCGGGATAAAGCCGATAAGATAGGATCCGGCCGTGACCCGGCTTCGCAGGTGGGAGGGCAGCATCACGGCGGCGTTTTTCATAAAGCCCGAAATATTGATCCCATGGGCCTGAAGATAATACGACAGGGCCAATCCAAGGACGGTTCCGGCGATCGTCCCGAGCAGGCCGACCATGACCGCCTCGGCCAGCATCGCCCGGTAGACGCCGCCCTTGGATTCGCCCAGAGCCAGCCGGACGCCGATTTCGCCATAGCGGCGAAGACTGCCGATCAATCCGGCATTCCACAGGACGAGCGACATGGCCAGGATGAAAATGGCCAGAATCGCCCCCTGGACCGCCCCGAATTGGTCGAGCATGGCGGCCAGATCGCTCTGGTCACGGATGGTTTTCATGACGGGGGTAAAAACGTCTCCGGCTTCCGCTTCACTCTTTCCGTTGAACCGGGCGGCGAGGCCTTCGATAAATTCCCGTTCGTAGGGGCCGTCCGTCCGCCAGCCCAGGATCTCGCCGGCTGCATCCTCCATATCGAGGGCCGCCTGGGCGTCGGTGATGTCCATGACGAGTCCCGTCCGGTCAAGAGCGCGGACGCCGAAACGGACGATCCCGCTCACGGTGAAGTTGGCCGTGGCCATCGATCCGCTCATGGTCGAGCCGATCAGGGTGGCCGTTCCGCCCGGTTCGAGTTTGAGGCGATCGGCCAGGATTTCGCCGATGAGGATCTCTCCCGGCTTTTGCGGCAAGCGGCCCCTGGCGACGGTGTTCTCCAATCCGAGCCGCCGGATCTCGGCGCTTTCGGGCGTCAGGATATCGGCGGCGGTCCCGATGACCATGCCCTGGGCCCGGGTTTCTCCCGACGCGTCGGGAATGTCCAAAAGTCCGCCGAACCGGATACGCGGCGCCCAGGCCGTTCCCGGGTATTCCTCTCGAAGGCCGGCGACGAGCCGGCCGATCCTGTCCAGGGCCAGATCGTTGGGCAGGGTTTCCGGTTCGGCCGCGTAACCCCGGGTCATGACTTTTACGTGTCCGGTCAGGAGGTCGGCGTTGAATTCGACAATCTGGTACTCGGCTCCTTTAATATAGCCGTACATGAAGACCGTCAGGAAGACGCCGATCGCGACCGTCAGGAACGGAAGTAGGATCCGGGAGCGGTCCCGGACCAGGCCCTTGAACAAAAATCGGATCATGACCATTTCCCTTTCAAGGCGTCGGTCGGTTTCAGAGTGACGATTTTCCTTGTGGGGATGAAGCTGACGACCGTGGTTGCGGCCAGGACGATCAGGATTGTCATGATGACCAGGCCGAGACTGTAAGCCGGATAAAGGGCCTGGTTGAGGGCCAGTCCGAAGCTGTCCGCCTGCCCGGCGGGGAGAACCCAGCCGTGTTTGGCCATGTAGATTAAAAGCGGCAAACCGTAAACGGCGCCGACGGCGGCCGCCAGGAAAGACAGCATCGAACCCTCCAGGGTGAAGAGCCCGATCACCCGGGCCCGGGGCATCCCCAGAGCGATGAGCGTCCCGATCTCCCGACGGCGGTGCCAGATCGACAGGATCTGGGTGTTGAAAATAGCCAGCAGGGCCATGGCCATCAGGGTGATGTAGAAAATGGAAAATCCCAGGGATTTGGCCTGGACGAAGCTCTTGATATCCTTGAGGAGAACATCATGTCCTTGAAAGGTCCAGCCGGCGTGCGTCCCCGGGATTGACCCCTCGGGGACGGTGATGATGGTCGCCTGGTTCGTTCTCCCCGTCATCTGTTGAAGACGGGCGAGAGGAATCCAAATTTGCCCGGCGTCCACCGTCTGGACCTGGGATCGAAAAATATCGACGATCTCGATATCGGCGGCGTCGAATGTCCCGGAGGCATCCCGCCAACGAACGGTCACCGCGTCGCCGACAGACAGGCCGGCGCTTTTGGCCATGCGGGCTCCGATCAATCCGGGGATGTCGGCGCCGTTTCCGCCGCGAAGCCGGTCGAAGGGAAGTTGAAGAACGGATTGGGCCGGATCGATCCCCTTGAGTGAAATCGAAACCATCCGGCCCTTGGGATAGATCGTTCCGGGAACCATCAGAATCGGCGCTGTCCGTCCGTCCGCCGCCAGTTCGGCGGGGATCGGAGCCGGGGCTTCATCGAGGGAGGTCGGATCGTAAGGATCATATGTCCCCGCCCAGTACTGGCCGCCTCCGGCTTCCTGGTCGATCGTGGCTTTGGACATCTCCTTGTCCATTCCCTCGAACAGGCTTTGTCCCCAGATGATGGCGACGAAGGAAAAGGACAGGACCAGGGCGTTGAGCCACGTTTTGGCTCCGTTTCCGATCAAGTTGCGGAGGGCGAGCTTGGGGATGATCATAGCCGCCTCCTTACCCGGCGATCGCCTCGTCGGCGGCGACTCGGCCGTCGATCAAGGTGATCTTCCGCCTCAGGTGCTGGATGACTTTGGCGTCGTGGGTGGAAAACAGAAAGGTCGTTCCGAGATGGCGGTTGATGTCTTCCATGGTGTGAAGAATGTGGTGGGAATTTTCGGCGTCGAGGTTGGCCGTGGGTTCATCGGCTAAAACCAGGTCCGGTTTCTTGACGACCGCCCGGGCGATGGCCACTCGCTGGCTTTGACCGCCTGAGAGCTGGGCCGGCCGGGAGTGCTCCCGGTCGGCCAGGCCGACCCAGGACAGGGCTTCCCGGACGGCTTTGCGCCTTTCCGCGGCCGTCAGGCCCAGAAGGAGGAGCGGAAACTCCACGTTTTCATAAACCGTGTAGACCGGCAGGAGGTTGAACGTTTGGAAAATGAAGCCGAGGTGGCGGTTGCGAAGCCGGGCGGCCTTTTTATGGGAGAGCGTCTCGATTTTCTCTCCCAGGACTTCGACGCTTCCGGAGGTCGGCAGGTCGAGCGAGCCGATGATATTCAGCAGGGTCGTCTTTCCCGAGCCGCTGGGGCCGACGAGCCCGGCAAACTCTCCCGAGCCGAAGGAAAGGTTGACGTCGCGAAGGGCGGCGATCGGCTGCTCTCCGGACGGGTAGATTTTGGTCAGGTTTACGGTCTTGATCAAGGGAGATGTGTTCATGGGATGATTTCCTTGAGGTCAATGATTCCAGACGACCAGGAGATAGACTCCCCGGCCGCCGAAGAGATTCGATCCGGACGAGAGGCCGTAGAGGCCGTACGTTTCCGGATTCCAGAAAGCGATGATGTTGAAACTCCAGCGGTCGGTTGTCCTCTGCCATGTCAGGAGGCGGTACCATTCCCCGCCGGACCAGTCGTGAAAGACCACGGCCCGGATCCGGTCCAGGAGACCCAGCGGATAGTCGAGGGAAACGGCGCTGAGCGACCGGCTCAGGCCGCGTTCCCCAAGCTCCAGGGAGGATTGGAAGATCAGATGCTCGGCCAGAACGGTCAGGCCATGGCCCAGACCGAAGGTGTTTTCCGCACCGAGGTTGAGGGCTTTTTGAAAGCGGTAGGGAGAGACGGCGAAATCCTGAGTCGTTAAGACCGCTTCGAACCAGACCCCCGGCCCGAGGTCCCAATAGCCGTCCAAACCCAGCCGCGTCTCCGGAACGCTCGGGGACTCCTCGGGGGCGGCCGGCAGAAAGCCGCCGAAGGCATCCAACCGGCGCCGGTGGAAGGTGACGGCCAGCTCGCCGCCCAGCGCCGGAACCTGGGCCCTCCCGCCGAACTCGAAGGAGGCGTCGCCGCGGGTCGGGAATGATTCCCAGCCCTTGCGTTCGTGATTTCCGGTCAGGCCCCAACCCCAGATCGAGGCGTTGTTTTGAAAGGTGTATTTCAGGAGCAGGCCGGTCACGCCGTCGGTCAATTGAAGAGGATCGTTGGGATCGATCCGGTCAAACCACATCAGGGGACGAAGGAGCCGGGCCGAGCCGAATTCGATTTTCTGAAGCCCCAGACGGGCTTCGAACCGGTCGGTCATCATCCGCACCCAGGCCCGGTAGGGCTCAACCTCGGTTCGACGCGAACCCCAACCGTCGGAGAAGTCGACGGTAAAATAGGCGTTGGCCGACGCCTCGAGGTCGAAAGACCAATTCGTCCCGACGGGCATCTTGAGAGAAAACTCCGGAATGTAACGAAGCCCGGTCGGAAGGCCGCGGCCTTTTTCAAACGGGATCGTAAGCCAGGCCGAAAGCTGTCCCCGAAGGTCGGTTTCCTGGGCCGAAAGCGCCGGCCGCCCGGCGAGGAAAAACAGCGAGAGAACGGCCGCGATCCGGACGGTCCGGAGCGAGTTCGCTCCCGCGGGAAATTTCGAGCTCATGGGGAAAAGCATGAACCCGAAGCGGCGGAAAATCAAGCGGCCGCGTCGACAGAACGCCGGTCCGGCGGCGGTTGTCTTTCCGCTCATGCTCCGCTCCGCGTTCGGCGCCGCGGCGAAGCGCGATGATTTGCCGGCCGAAAATTCGTCGCGTAAACGAAATTTATTCGGGCGATGTTTTTCCGTAAAACTCCCAGGCCAGGGGCATTTCGGGCGAGAGCCTGGTGCCGTTCAGGGCGAGCCGGACCAGCGGGAACGGCATGCTCCCCATTTCGATGACCGCATCGTTGAAGGCCTTGAGGGACATGGTCCCCGATTCCACCAGCTCCCGGTTGATTTGGCGGAGCTGGAGGGCGCCGAGCTGGTAGGCGGCCTGGTAGAGCGGGCCGTACCCGCCGGCAAACGACCGCCGGACTTCGCCGATCGCGTTTTCGCGCTCGAAGTTGACCTTGTCGACGAGATAGTCGATGCATTCCTGGGCCGACCATTCCCCGAGGTGATACTTGAGGGAGAAGACGATCCGGGCGCAGCGGTGCATCCGCCAGAAGAGCGCCCCGATCTTCCTTTCGGGCGTGTCGTGGAAACCAAGGTCGTACATCAGCATTTCCCAATAGAGGCACCAGCCCTCGCCCCAGAACGAAGAGGAGGCGATGGGGCTGCGAAAGGTCGAGTAGCGCTGCGACATGTACGATTGCATGTTATGTCCGGGGATCATCTCGTGAAAGGCCGTGGCGTGGGAGATCGGGAGGCTGTTTCCCCGCATGCTCTCGAGCTTTTGTTTCGTCGTCATCGTGTCGGTGGGATAGGAGACGCTGATCAAGGCGCCGCCGGTGAAGAACGGGTTGACCTGTTGGCGTTCCGGCGACATCATCTCCATCCGCATCGTCTCATTCTCGATTTCCGGAACGGTGATCAAGTCCCTGGTCCGGAGGTAAGCCACGGCCTCGCGAAGAAGATCGCGAATTCCGTCGGGCTGGCCTCCCGGGGGGACGTGCATATCCTTGACCTTCTCCTGGGCTTGTTTCCATTCCCTTCCAAAACCCATCGCCTCGGAGGCCTTGATCATTTCGGCTTCGCACCAGGCATATTCGCGGAGCCCGATATCGATGAGTTGTTCGGGCGTGTAGGGAATCATCTCATCGAACAAGTCCTGGAGCAGGCCCTCCCGGCCGATGGGCCGGCCGGAGATCCCGCTCGAGTCCGGTTTGGCCCGGGGACCGGGAGCCGCCGGATGCTCCAGGCGGCGGATGCGTCCGTCCAGGGAATGGCGAAGAGAAAGATACGTGATTTGAGCCGGGCGGCTGAGGCGGTCGAAGTCGAGCTTTTTCAGAGCCGTAAGCCACGACGTCCATAATTCTTTTGTCGGCGCGGGAGCGGCGGTTTGCGCGGCTGCGGGCGGCGCAGGCGTTGCGGAAGCCGCGGATGCGGCGGGGGAAGGCGCGCCGGCGGCCGGCCGGCCGCGCTCTCCCGTTCCCCGGGAGCGGCCGCTTCGCGAGGGATTGAGGAGCTTGGCGATTTCGCGCATTTCGTCCTGGGGGAGGCGGAGCAGCCGGTCGAGATCCGGAACTTCGTTGAAGGGAGGCGCCGGTGCAGGCTCGAAATCTTTGGCTGCCTTCGCCCCGGCCTGGGGATCGGCCGGCGCGGAAGCGGCGAACTTTTCCCGGAGGAAGACCGCATACTCCTTCAGGACCGCCTCAGCCTCTTCGTACGGCTGGGCCATCCACCAGGTGAACAGCGGGTCATAACCGTTATAGAAATGGTGCCAGGCCTGAAGCGCCCGGCCAAGGGCCTCGACGGCGCTTGCGGCCTGCTCGATCCCGGCTTTGGATACGGCCGGCGGAGCCGAGGCGAAAGCCGCTTGCGCGGTTCGGATCCGGTCGATCGTGCCGGACAGGATGACGGCCGCTCGTTTGGCGTCCATGGATTCCATCCGCAACCGGGCTTCTTCCAATCCCTGGATGTCCGGAGCGAAAGGAATGAGCGGGGCGATTTCGGCGGCGGCGGCCGCGTCGAATCCCAGCGTCCGGATGTTTTCCGAAATAACCGCTTTGAGCTTCCGGAGATCGAGGCGGGCGGTTCGGCCGAGCTTGGCGGCATCCAGCTTTTCGAGGGCGGCGGACCAATCCAAGTCGAAACGCTTGAGACGGGCGAAGCGGGTCGGAGAAGGAAGATAATAAAAACGGCTCAACGCCTCCCGGTCGGCTTCGTATCGTTGAAGGATGGGGAGCATCTCGCTTTGCCGGGGCGCGAGCAGGGCCTTGAGGTTCGCCGGGGCTTTTTGGGCCTGGGGCGCCTGGACGTCGCGAGGGAAGGGGCTCTGGCTTGCGGCCGGGGCCGGGCCGAAGGCGACAATCCATCCGAAGACAGCCGGAATGAGAAAACGGGACATTTTCGAAGGAGAGGCGGTTTTCATCGTGGCCTCCTTGTTATGACTCCCACCTAAAATATCACATATCTTAATCCTCGATATAGAAATTTTTTCCCCGGACAATTTGCGAGTCGAGACGGCCCCGACACCTTCTCAACCAAAAAGAAAAGAGAAGGGACTCAATCGGGATATCCGGCGAGGAGATGCCGGTTTGGGAGTTGACCGAATGCGCTTCGAAGGATCCGCATCCGGGAAAAACCCGAACTCACCACGAGCCGCGGATAAATCGCTCGAAAACGGAGACGGCCGATTCGATCGGCGCTCCGGCTGCGGCCCGCTCGCTGTACCGCGTTCCTCCATCCCGGGCGACGCCGGGACCGCAGACGGCATAAGGGATCGGCCCGCCGGCGTGGGTTTTGCTGGCCAGCTTGGTTTCATGGTCGGGAGCGACGATGATCCGGACATCCGGCTTGCCGGCCGCCCAGAACAGGATTTCGCCGACAATGTTCAGGTCGAATTCCTCGATGGCCTGGATCTTCTTGGACAGGTCGCCTTCGTGGCTGGTTTCGTCGGGCGCTTCGACATGGAGATAGATAAAGTCTTCCTCGGCTAAAGCGGCTTTGGCCGCCTCGATTTTTCCGGCATAATTCGTTCCGAGATATCCGGTCGCTCCAGGAACCAACCGGACTTTAAGACCGGCCAGGATGCCGAGGCCGCGGACGAGGTCGACGGCTGAAATGACCGAACCCCTCAAACCGAAACGTTGCTCCAGTGTTTCGAGCTTCATTGCCCGGCCCTGGCCCCAGGGCCAGATATCGGTCGCCGGAGTCGTCCGCTTCCGGTTGATTTCGTTCGCGGCCAGGACCGGTCGCGCTTTTTCCATCAGGTCGAGAATGATGTCCCGGCCCGCGCCTTTCGGAAGATGGGGAAGCCATTCCTGTCCCGAGATGTCATGGGGCGGAGTGCAGTCCAGTCCGGCCGGAAAATCCTTGATGATTAAAAGATGCCGGTAACTGATGCCCGGGACGAACCGGAAGCGTTCCGTTCCCAGGGCGGCCTGGAGTTCGCGCATCATCGGTTGGGATTCTTCCGTCTTAATGTGGCCGGCTGAATAATCGGCCATCCGCTCGCCGCCCAGAGTGACCAGGTTGCAGCGGAAGGCGGTGTCCTCCGGGGCGAGAGAAACGCCGATGCTGGCCGCTTCGATCGGTCCGCGGCCCTGGTAGTTGGCCGAGGCGTCATATCCCATGAGCGAGAGATTGGCCACATCGCTGCCGGGCGGGAGTCCCGTCGGGACGGTCAGAATCCGCCCGATCCGGCCGTCGGCGGCGATCCTGTCCATGTTCGGAGTGGAAGCCGCTTCCAGCGGGGTTTTCCCGCCGAGGGCGGGCTGGGGGTCATCGGCCATGCCGTCGCCGACCAGAAAAATGTATTTCACGGAGGGTCCTTTCAGGCTCGATTCTTGACGCCTTCGGCAAATCCGATGACGGCTTCGCGCATCTGGGAGATCGAGAGAACGCCTTCATGGAGAACCCGGCGTTCCTGGAGCCCGCGAACGGCCCGGTGGGCGGGTTCTTTGGCGATTTCGCTCAACAGGTCGATGGCCTTGAACTCGTCCGGCTCGGTTTTCCCGGTGATCGCGGCGTAGACGTCTCCGGAAAATTTGAACGGGCTGGCCGTCGAGGCGATGATCACGGCCGGGCCGTCCTTGGGGCCGGCATCCCGGGAAACGGCTGAAGCGACCGCGGTGTGGGTGTCGATGACCTTGCCCGTTTCCTCGTAAACTTTTTTGATCTCGGCGAAAACCCGGGGCTCGTCGGCCCAGCCGGGGATGACGAGCTCGTCGATCGCTTTCTTCGTGTCGGCGTCGACCTCGAATCGCCCGGTCCGGAAGCGGTCCAGGAACCAGGGTTTGATCCGTTCGGCGTCCCGCCCGGCGATTTCGAACAGGAACCTCTCCAGGTTGGAGGAGATCAGGATGTCCATTGAGGGCGAGGACGTCCGGTAGAATTCGCGGTGGGTGTCGTAAACGCCGGTCCGGAAAAAATCGGTCAGGATGTTGTTCCTGTTGGAAGCGCAGAAAAGCTTCCGGACGGGCAGGCCCATGGCCCGGGCATACCAGGCGGCCAGAATGTTGCCGAAATTGCCCGTGGGGACGCAAAGATCGACCTCGTCGCCCGTCTTGATCTCGCCCCGGGCAACCAGAAGCGCGTATGCCCGGACGTAATACACGACTTGCGGCGCGAGCCGGCCCCAGTTGATCGAATTGCCGGTCGAGAGCTTGATCTCCAGTCCGGCCAGGTAGTCGCGGAGATTCGTATCCATGAACAGGGCTTTGACTCCGGTCTGGCAGTCGTCGAAATTTCCCCGAACCGCGAAGACCTTCGTGTTCCGGCCTTCGGTCGTGGCCATCTGGAGCCGCTGGACTTCGCTGACGCCGCCGTGGGGGTAGAAGACGACGATCGAGATGCCGTCGGCGTTTTTATAACCCTCCAGGGCGGCTTTGCCCGTGTCGCCGGAGGTGGCGACCAGGATGAGGGTATGGGTTTTGTCGCCGGTCAGGGTTTTCGCCGTGTTGGTCAGGTGCGGCATCAGCTGCAGGGCGAGATCCTTGAAGGCGGCCGTCGGCCCGTGGTAGAGCTCGAGGAGGAAGCGGCGCCGTCCGACGGGGGTGAGGGCAACCACGTCGGGCGTATGGAAGTTGTCCGCGTTGTAGGCCTTACGGAGACAGGCGTCGAGAACGTCCGGCGCAAAATCGGTAAAATAAGCGGCCATGATCCGCCGGGCGGTTTCCAGGTAATTCGGCCGGGATAATGTATCCGGTTCGAGCTTCGGAAGAAATTCGGGAACGAAGAGGCCGCCGCGGGGGACCATTCCCAGGAGAACCGCTTCCGACGCCGAAGCAAAGGGGTGATTGGCATGGGTGCCGATGTAGCGCATGGTCGCCTCGATTCCGAAACGTTGGGATGCTGTCCGATGTTATCCAATCGTCCCGAGAGGTGTCAAATGGGAGTGCGCGGACCGGTTCCGTGATAGAATAAAACAATCGACCAGGAGGACCGCCCATGGAACATGAGGATTCTCTCTCTCTGAACCGCCGCCGATTCATCGAATATTTTTCCTCGATCGGATTGGGCGCGACGCTGCTTCCCGGCGCGCTTTTGGCCCAGGCCCAGGCCGCTCCGCAGATCACCCTGGGGATGGTCGATGACGCCGCCCGGATCGCCGGGATCGTCCTGCCTCCCGAAGCGGAAAAGAAAATCGCCGAGGATCTGAGCCGGCCGAACGGCCTGACGGCGAATTTCAGGGCGATCCGGGAGATGAACCTGGGAAACGACACGCCTTCGGCCCTGGTTTTCAATCCCGTCCTTCCGGGATGGAAAAGGCCGGCCGGCCGGAATGTTTTCAAATACACGCGGCCGCGCGCCGCCCGGCCGAAAACCGACGAAGACCTGGCCTTTCTGCCCGTCACTCACCTGGCCTCGCTTCTCCGGGCCCGGACGATCTCGTCGGTTGATCTGACCAGGCTTTATCTCGAACGGTTGAAAAAATATGATCCTGTTTTAAAGTGCGTCGTCACGTTGACGGAAGACCTGGCCCTGAAGCAGGCCGCCCGGGCCGATTCCGAGATCAAGGCCGGGAATTACCGCGGGCCGCTCCACGGCGTCCCTTGGGGAGCCAAGGATTTGCTCGCGGTCAGAGGATACAAAACGACGTTCGGAGCTTCTCCGTACAAGGATCAGACGATCGATGTCGACTCCACCGTCTTCACTCGTTTGACCGAGGCCGGCGCGGTGCTTGTCGCCAAGCTGACCCTGGGCGCTCTGGCCATGGGCGACCGCTGGTTTGGAGGCCAGACCAAAAGCCCTTGGGATCCCCAAAACCCGAACAATGGATCGAGCGGTTCCTCGGCCGGCCCGGCTTCGGCCACGGCCGCCGGTCTGGTCGGTTTTTCGATCGGGAGCGAAACTCGCGGCTCGATCATGTCCCCGTCGGCCCGCTGCGGCGTGACCGGCCTGAGGCCGACGTTCGGACGGGTCAGCCGCTACGGGGCGATGGCTTTGAGCTGGACGATGGACAAGATCGGACCGCTCTGCCGGACGGCTGAGGACTGCGCCCTGGTCCTCAAAACGATCAGCGGACCCGACGGCCTGGACAATCATGTGATCGACGTCCCGTTCGACTGGGATGCGGGAAGGGACGTCAGGACGCTTCGGGTTGGGTACGTGAAGGAGGATTTCGACGATATCCCCGATGATCCGCAGAATGCCGAGCGTCTCAAACGGGCCCGGGAAGCGTTGGAAATCAGCCGGAAGGCCTTGGAGACGTTTAAGAGTCTGGGCGTCCGTCTTGTTTCCGTCGAAAGGCCCAAGGTCGATTCCGGTCCGATCGATTTTATCCTGTCGACCGAGGCGGCCGCCGCCTTCGATGATTTGGTCCGGAGCGAAAAGTTCGACCAGATGACCGCCGATCCCGAACGGAGCGCCTGGGTCCGATCGCTTCGGGCCCATGAGTTTGTCCCCGCCGTTTCCTACATTCAGGCCAACCGGGCGCGGTACCGGCTCATGGAGGCCTTTTCCGCCGTCTTCAAGGACATCGATGTGCTTCTTGGGAGCCGGCTGGGGATCACGAATCTGACCGGGCATCCGGAAATCAGCCTGGTTTCCGGATTCAATTCCCAGGGACAACCGGCCGCCTTCCGCCTGACCGGAAAACTTTTCGGCGAGGAAGATCTCCTTCTTCTGGCTTCGGCTTATCAGGCCCGTACGGAAAATCATCTGCGACGGCCGGTCCTGTGAAGCCGGGAGATTAGCCGCGGGCGTCCGGAGGGGTGATTTTTCGGCGGTCAGGCGCAAAAAGTTGACAGAAGTTCTTTAAGACTCTATATTTGAATCCCTCGAAGTGTATCATGCTTGATCTATCGATTTTGTCCGAACGGGATTCCGAAACCGGAACCTCGTCCGGAAAAAAGGACCTGACCCTCATTTTCGATTTCGACGGCACGATTGCCGATACCATGGCGGCTATCGTCCGTCTGGCCAACAAGTACAACGCCACTCTCGGGATTCCGCCGCTCGATCAGGACGAAATCGAAGCCATGCGGGGGATGTCGAGCCGGGAGATTCTGAAAAAGCACCGGATCCCGCTGGCCAAGCTGCCTTACCTCCTCATCCACTATCAGAAGGAGCTGGGCCGCGAGATCGACAAGCTCGGTCTTTTCCCCGGCATCCGCGAAGTCCTGCTCGAGCTCAAATCGTTGGGCGTGAAACTGGGAATCCTGACCTCCAATTCGACGGAGAATGTGGAAAAATTTCTCCAGGCCCGGGAGATCGAGGTTTTCGATTTCGTTCATTCCGAGCGGAACTTCTTCGGCAAAACCCGGGCCCTCAAGCACGTCTTGAAGGAAGAGGATGTCCGCAAGGACGATGTCATCTATGTGGGCGATGAAGCCCGGGATATCGAGGCCTGCCGTAAAGCCAAAGTCCCGGTGATCGCCGTGAGCTGGGGCTTCCAGCGCCGCGATTTTCTGGCCGACCAGGGTCCGACGTACATCGTCGATTCGCCCGACGAGATCCTCGAAATCGTCACGGCCTGACGACCATGGCGTCCGGCGAATCCCAAAAAGCCGGACTCTACATCCACTTTCCCTTCTGCCGCCGCAAATGCCCTTTTTGCCATTTCGGCTCCGTTCCGGTCGATGCCCATCTGCTGAGATCCCATGTCGCCGCCTGGCGGAAGGGAATCCTTGCGGAGGCGGAGCTGTTTTCGGCCGGGGCCGCCGTGCCGCTTCCTTCCGGGCTCGAATTCGACACGCTCTATATCGGTGGCGGGACGCCCTCGTTGATGACGGCGGAGGAGCTGGCCGGATTGCGCAACGACCTGGCCGCCCGCCTTCCGCTCCGGCCGGCCGAGTTCACCCTGGAGGCCAATCCCATCGCCAGCGCCGGTCCGGAAACGTTCCGGGGTTGGATTCGAGCCGGAGTCACCCGCTTGAGCGTTGGGATTCAGTCCTTCGAGGACGGCGTCCTGCAAATGCTCGGACGGGAAGCTTCGGCCGCTCAGGCCGAAGCGTTTCTTCTCGGAGCGCGGGAAGCGGGATTTTCGTCGCTGGCCCTGGACCTCATGGTCGGCGTACCGGGGGAGACGTCCCGGGCCGTCGAACGGACGATCGAAGCCGTTCGCCGGATCGCTCCCGATCACGCCTCCGTCTATTTTCTGGAAAATGTCGAGGGACTGCCGATGGAGCGGATCGTCCGGGAGAATCCGGTCGATGACGATGCGGCCGTCGAGGCCTTCGACGAGCTGGCCGCGGCCCTGGCCTCCATGGGCCGGCCGCGTTATGAGATTTCCAATTTCGCCCGTCCCGGCCGCGAGTGCCGCCACAATCTGAAATATTGGCGGTACGAGCCGTTCGCCGGTTTCGGCCCTTCGGCCGCTTCTCATCTGGGCGGGAAGCGCTGGGCAAATGCCGCGGATTTCGAATTCTGGCGGACAGGGGCGGCGGAAGGTCGCCTCCCGGTTTCCGAAGTCGCCGCGCTCGATCCGGTCGCGGCTGCCCGCGAAGCCCTGGCCGCGGGACTTCGTCTCGTCGAGGGGATCGACCTCGATGTCTTTGCCGAGCGCTTCGGCCTCGACCTGATGTTCCGGATCCGGAAGGAAATTGATGAGTTGGACGGCGACGGCCTGATCGAGCGGAAAGGCCGGACGATCCGCATTCCGGAAACGATGCTCAACGTCTCCAATTCGATTATCGGCCGGCTGGTCGACGCCCTCGCCTGAGCCGGCCCGGTCCCGGTTATTTACCTCTTGACTCCCTTTTTTCTCCTCGCCGGAGAAAATCCGGTTCTCCTCCAAATGGGGTGGGTGGAGCAAGCGAATTCATGACGACCTCCGCTCACGCGTCCGGATTTTCTAAGTCTTGCGCAGGCCCTACGTCGACTTTGTCGACAAGGGTTACGGCTTTTCGCGTTTGGCCTGGGGTCGGCCCGGCCGGCAGGTGCCGGCTCGAAAGAAGCCGGCGCTTGCCATCGGAAGAGGACCTGAAAGGAGAAATCGCGATGGAGACGATCGGCCGTTGACAGCCGGCCGGCGCGGGGATAGAGTTCCGTTCACCGATTCGCGGAGGAGGCGGACATGGCCGACGCGTCGAGGGGCAGGGTCTATGGGCGGCGCTGGCTGGTTCTGGCCGCCTTTGTTCTGGTCGGCGGTATGTGTCAGGTTCTCTGGATCACGTTCGCTCCGATCACCGGGCCTGCGGCCGCGTTCTTTCGGACATCCGACTTGATGATCGGGCTTCTGTCCATGAGCTTTATGGTCGTTTACCTCCCTCTGTTTTTCCCCGCGGCCTGGATGATCGATACCCTGGGGTTTACGAAAGCCGTCGGTCTGGGAGCGATCCTGACGGCCGTCTTCGGCCTGAGCCGGGGAGTTTTTGCCTCGAATTTCATCCTGGTGTTCATCTCGCAGATCGGGCTGGCCGTCGCCCAGCCGTTCATCATCGGGTCGATGACGACGATTGCCGCCCGCTGGTTTCCCGTTCGTGAGCGGGCAACGGCAACGGGGCTGGCGACCCTGTCCCTTTACCTCGGCCCGCTGGCCGCCATGATTCTCACCCCGGCGCTTCTGCTTCGCGTGGGAATGGAAAACATGCTCTGGATCTACGGTGTCGCCGCCGCGGCGGCGGCCTTTGTTTTCCTGGCGATCGCCCGTGAGCATCCTCCGACCCCGCCCGAGCCCGGCGCCGGGGAGGAGCGAACGCTGATGCTGGACGGATTCAAAGCGATGATCCGCCGCCGCGATTTTCTCATTCTTCTGGCCGTCTTTTTCGTCGGTCTCGGCATGTTCAACTCCGTTTCGACCTGGATCGAGGATATCGTCCGGCCGCGCGGCTTTACGATCACCCAGGCCGGGTGGCTGGGCGGGATCATGTTGATCGGCGGGATCCTCGGAGCGGTGATCATCCCGGTCATTTCCGATAAGATCCGCCTCCGGAAGCCCTTTATCCTGATGGCCCTGAGCGGGCTTTTGCCGGGGCTCGTCGGGATGACCTTCGCCCGGAGTTACGCCGTCCTTCTGGCCTCCGGATTTGTTTTTGGATTTTTTCTTCTGAGCGCCGGTCCGATCGGCTTCCAATATGCCGCTGAAATCACCCGTCCGGCGCCGGAAGGGACGTCCAATACGCTTCTCCTCCTGATGGGGCAGATTTCCGGGATCGTGTTCATCCTGGGGATGGATGCTTTCAAATCGAAGGCGACGGGCTCGATGACCGGGTCGATGCTGGTTCTGACGGCTCTCGGCGTCGTCGCTTTCAGTTTAGCCCTGTTTTTACCCGAATCGCTGAAACGGTCGGATTAATCCGCCCGGCGGCGCCCCGCCCTCCCGATCCCGGGCGATCTTCGGCCCGTCTTTTCTCACTTTGTCGCTTTTCCGGGCCGCTCGTGATAGCAATTTCCCGGTGAGCGGCGTATTCTTTTTTGAAACGAGCCATGATGAAAACGAACATTTTTTCTCTTCTTCCGGCGTCGGCGCTTTTGGCTGTTCTGATCCTCCCGGCCCCGGCCCAAGACCCGGCCGGTCTTTTCCGGACGGGCCGGATCCGGCTGGTCGAGGACGTCCGGGTTTCGGACGCCGATCTTCCGGATGAGGCGGTTTTTCGCAATCCAAGGAATATCGCAGCAGATGCGAAGGGAAACATTTACGTCTCCGACTGGGCCTCGAATCACATCAAGGTCTTCGGTCCGGATGGGAAATTCATCCGGACGATCGGCCGTCCCGGAAACGGTCCGGGCGACCTCGGCGGGCCGGCCGCTCTCGACGTCTCAGGGGACCGTTTGGTCGTTTGGGAGAGCATGAACGGACGCTTCACCATCCTAAAGCTGGACGGGACAGTCATTCGAACGGCCCCCCGGCTGCAAGGCGCCTGGGCGGACATCTACGACTTGAGGGCTTTGCCCGACGGGAGATTCGTCGCCTTTCTGGACAGGGGACTGCCTCCGGATTTTCAAGGCCGGCTCCCGAGCGAGAAAAACTACGCGGTCCTTCTCCTGTCTCCGGATTTAACGGCCGTCAAGACGATTTTCGAAAAATCCATCCGCCGCCGGAACTGGTTCCGCGATCCTCAAACCCAGGCGGTCGGGCAGGCGTCCTTCCCCTTTCATCCGAATATCGTCTTCGACCTGTCCCCGACGGGAGTCGCGGCCGTGGGGTACAGCCAGGCTTATCATGTCGGTTTCTATGATCCTGACAAGGGACGCCTCTCCGAAATCGTCCGGTCTTATGATCCGGTAAAAATCCAGGAAAAGGACCGTAAAGACCACTTCGACGCTTTCACCATGAGGGTGATGGTCGGTAACAAAATGGATTTGGTTCATGGGGCGCCCGATTTTGTCATTAAAGCCACGGAATTCCCCGAGCATTTTCCTCCTTACCGGGGGATCGCCTTCGACGACAAGGGAAATCTTTGGGTGCAGATCCATACCCCCGAACGGACGACGAACGTCTTTGACGTCTTTTCCTCCGACGGCCTTTATCTCAACCGAATCACCGTGGAGGGGGCGCCGATCGAAGCGTCCTTTTCCTCTCACGCCCAGATGAAATTCTCTACCGGCTTTCTTTGGAAAATCGAAAGGGATGCGGACGATTTCGCTTCGCTCGTAAAATACAAGCTGACCGCGGCCAAGTGAAGGGCTCTCCCCGTCGTTCTCGGTCGGCGGTCAGCGATGCTTCGGCTCGTAGATCCTTCGGGTCGCCCGGAGGGTGTTCCGTTTCGTCGTGAGGCGCTGGGCCAGAACGGCCGCCTTGTTGAGAAGACCGGGGACACAGACTAATTTTCCCCGCTTGAAGGCCCGAAGCGCCAGGGCGGCGGCCTTCTCCGGGGGCATCAGCAGACGGCTGTCCATCCGGAAATGCCGATCCAGTCCGGATTTGGCGATCATCTCGGTCGCGATCCCTCCGGGAGCGTAGGTGCAGATCGCGATTCCGTTTCCGCCGTATTCGGACCGCAATCCCTCGCTGAAAGCCTGGACCGCATGCTTGGTCGCGGCATAGACATTTTGATAGGGAAGGGAAATGAGCCCGCCGAGGCTGGTCACGTTGAGGATCGCCCCGCCGCCCTTCTCCAGAAAATAGCGGAGGAAGGCGGCCGTTGTTTCGAAAACCGTCAGGCAGTTGACCTGGATGAGCTCCCGGTATTCCTCGAACGGACGGTCGAGCGTTTTTCCGTAAAAGCTGAGTCCGGCGTTGTTGACCAGGGCAAAGACGTCTCCGCCGGACGTGGCCTTTTCGAAAAGGGTTTTCGCCCCGCCGGGAGAGCCCAAGTCGAGGGCGAGGGCTCGCACTCGGGCCGGGCAGGCGGTCTCGATCTCGGTCTTCAGGGTTTCGAGCCGATCGGCCCGGCAATCCGCCAGGATGAGGTCGGCCTTTTCCTTGACCGCCAGAAGCCGAGCCAGGGCCCGTCCAAGGCCTGAGGCGGCCCCGGTGACGACCACCGTCCGGCCGGCAAACGAGAGATGTTTCATCGTCCTCGATGGTACGTCAACAGGCCTCCCGGTTCAATGTCCGGCTGCGTTCCCCCTCTTGCGGGGGGGATAAGGAAATCCCCCGAAGGTTATTGACCTTGGAGAAGATATCGAGTATCAAGGAAAGACCGGATCAAAAGGAGAAGTCGATGGCTGCCAAAAAAGAATCGCCGTTCGGCGAACGGGAAATCCGCAAGCGTCCGTCGACCCGGCGGGTTCGGCTGATGCTTGAACGCTACCTGGCGTCTCCCCTGACGATCGATGTTGAATACATCCGCTTTTATACGGAGGCCCATCGCCGGAGCGAAGGTCGGGGCGCCCTGGCCCGCCGGGCCGAAGCCCACGCCTCGGCTCTGGAACGGCTGACTCCCGTCATCCGGGAGGGCGAGCCGTTTGTCGGAAGCAAAACACGGTTTGTCCGCGGAGCCATTCCGTACTGCAATTATGCCAGCCGGTTCGTCCTGAGCGAGTTCAAGCGCGAGGACGCCGAGCATCAGGATCGGGTGATCGATCTCGGGACGGGCGGAGGAATCGCCAAAACCCGGGAGCTTTCTTCAGCCGGCGACTATGAACTTTTCGGAAGGAAATTTCTTCTGGCCAAAGCGGACAAACCCGTTCTCAAGGCCTGCGCCGAGTATTTCCAGGGCAAGTGCATGCAGGATGTCGGAGACGCGCTCTGGAAAGCGGAGAAGGCCCGGGCCGAATACATCGAGAAGGGATGGAAGGCCGGCCTCTACACCGCCCCGCACGACCCGGCCCCGGAGGGGCGCTATGTTCTGGATTTTGAAACCGCCCTGAAGGACGGCTTCGATAAGATCATCAGCCGGATGAAGAAAAAAATCGCCTCGACCGATCCGGCGGCCCCCGGCGCGGCGGATCAGATCGCCTTCTGGCACGGCGGCATCCGGGTTCTCGAGGCAACCGTCCGCTGGGCCCGAAATTATGCTTCCGAAGCCCGCCGCCTGGCCCGGACGGAAATGAATCTCCGGCGCCGGGCCGAGCTTCTGGAGATGGCCCGGATCTGCGATAAAGTGCCGGCCAAACCTCCGAAAACTTTCCGCGAAGCCATGCAGGCCTTCTGGTTCACGTACCTGGCCGGCCACATCGAGGGGGCCCATCTCGGATATTCCCCGGGCCGGTTCGATCGGTACATGTTTCCGTTCTTCCGAGCCGATCTCGAAGCCGGGAAAATCACCAGAGCCGAAGCGCTCGAGCTTTTGGAAGCCCTCCGGGTCAAGATGACCGAGATCGAATACGTCGCCTCCTTTTCCTGGGAAGGCCTGGGCTCGGGAAACTTGTTCCAGAATATGATTCTCGGCGGCTTGGATGAAAAGGGCCGCCCGGCCGCCAATGCGCTTTCCCTCCTTGTCCTCCAGTCGGCCATCAACTGCCAGACCACTCAGCCGACGCTTTCGATCTGGTACGACGAGCGGCTGCCGCAGGCCTTCCTTCGGAAAGCGGTCGATTGCGTCAAGACCGGGTGCGGTTTTCCGGCCTGGTTCAACACCAAGGTCTATATCGAGCATGAAAAGAGAAAAAGCGGCTTGCCCGAGTCGATGATCCGGAAATATGCAGCCATGGGCGGCTGCACCGAACCGACGATGGAGGGGATGAGCTACGGCATCGTCCAGGCCGGTTTCATCAACCACGGCAAGCTTCTCGAGCTGGCCATGTCCGGCGGGACCGATCCCCGGACCGGAGTGGAGTTTGAAAAAACGCCGCGGCCGTCCGATTATGCGGGCTTGAAGGCGGCCTACAAGGTCCACCTCAAAAGCGCCGTCGACAACTGGCAGAAATACTGGAACCAGGTCATGGCCGGCCACCGGCAAACCTGCACCCTGGTCTATTCGTCCACTCTGGTCCGCGATTGCATCGAACGCGGGAAGTCGCTCGACGACGGCGGAGCCCGGGTCAACGGGACGCCGACGACCTTGAGCAGCGGCCTGGTCAATGTGGTCAATGCCCTGGCCGCCGTCAAACACATCGTCGATGACAACAAGACCGCGTCCTTCGACGAGCTGCGCGAGGCCTGCGCGAAAAACTGGAAGGGATTCGGACGGCTCCACCGTCGGGCTCTCGACGCTCCGAAATGGGGCAACAACGATGACGCGGCCGACCGGATCTACGACGAGCTTTACCGGGATTATTGCGATATCGTCGAGCGCGGTCTCAATTACCTGGGCCGGCCCTATGATCCGTCGATGCTGGCCATCAGCACCCACACGCCATTCGGCAAAGTCTGCGGGGCGACGCCCGACGGCCGGACGGCCGGCGAGTCTCTGGCCGACGGCGTCACTTCGCCGATGCCCGGGACCGATGTCCGCGGCCCGCTGGCTGTCCTTCATTCGGCCGGCAAGATCGATCATACCCGCATCCGCGGCGGCCTGCACAACATGAAGTTTCATCCCTCGGTTCTTCACGGGAGCGCGGGATCGCGAAAGCTCCTGGACCTGATCCGGACATATTTTCAGACTCCCGGTTTCCAGATCCAGTTCAATGTTGTCGACAGCCGGATGCTCCGTGACGCTCAGGACCATCCGGACCAATACCGCGATTTGATCGTTCGGGTGGCCGGTTTCTCCGCCTTTTTCGTCGAGCTCGGCAAATCGGTCCAGGACCAGATCATCGCCCGGACCGATCACCGGTGGTAACCGGCCGGATCTTCAACATCCAGGACCTCTCGGTCCAGGACGGTCCCGGCATTCGGACGACCGTTTTTCTCAAGGGCTGCCCGCTCCGCTGCGCCTGGTGCTGCAATCCGGAAGGACAAGCCGAGGCCTTCGATCTGCAGCATATCGAGGGCTTGTGCCGGCAATGCCGGCAGTGTCTGGCCGTTTGTCCTTTTTCGGCGGTCCGGATCGGAGCCGACGGGAGGCCTCGGTTCCGCAGATCGATCTGCCGCACCTGCCTGAAGAAACCGTGTCTGGACGCCTGTCACGGCCGGGCCCTGCGTTCGTCCGGCCGGGAGGCGCGGGCGGACGAAATCGTCCGCCTCGTGGACGCCAATCTGGCGTATTTCCAAAATTCCGGCGGCGGCATCACCCTCTCCGGCGGAGAGCCGCTCCGTCAGCCGGATTTCGCCCGGTCGATTCTTGCGGCTTGCCGCGGTCGGGGGGTATCCGTCGGACTGGAAACGTGCGGGGGATTCGAATGGGCCAGGGTCGAGGATTTTATCGGCGGCTTCGATTTCTTCTATTTCGACCTCAAGTGTTATGACCCGGCCCGCCACCGCCGTTTGACCGGCCGGGTCAACGCGCCCCTTCTGGCAAATTTCCGCCGTCTGGCGAAAATCGCCGGCCCGCGGATCATCGTCACTTTGACCCTCGTCCCCGGCGTCAACGACTTGCCGAAAGAGTGGTCGACGCTGGCCCGGCTTTGCCGCGAAACCGGCGTTCGGCGGATCCGGCTGCTCGAATATCATGACCTCGGACGGGAAAAATACCGGTCGCTCGGCCGGACCTATCCCCTTCCCCCTGGCCTCGAGCTCGAGAAAGGGATCAAGGCGGCCTGCGGAAAATTCCTCCGCTCCAAGGGTTTGAAGATCGAACGGGAATAAAACCGGCGGGTCGGCGGCGCCCCTTCTTCCGGAGCCGAAGATATCGGCTTCATTCCACGCCGCAGAGAGAAGCGAATCACGGTTTTAGGTGCTATCCGTCTCCCCGACCAATTCCGGCGCTTGACTTTGACAGGGATTGGGCTCTATCCTCACCCCAAGGAGGGTTCATGAAAACGAAAAACCTGTTTATTCTTCTCTCCTGTGTTCTTTTTCTTCTGATCCCGTCGGCCGCCTTTCCGTCCGGGCTTTCCCTCGGATTCCGGTTTTACGGCGGTCTCCACTCCCTTTCGGGCGGAGACCTGAACACGGGAATGGCCGGGCAGAGCAAGCTCTTTGAGATCCAGGCCGGCCTGGCCGGGATGGATGTTGACGGGGAATTTGAGGATGTTCGCTGGGGTTTCATCGGGGGAGGGGACCTGATGATTTCCTTCGCCCCTTGGCTCGGGCTGGAAATCGGCGGCGGATACGTCTCGGCTTCCAAGGAATCGGTCATCGCCTATGAGGGCGCGCCGGACGAGGGCTCGTGGACGGTCAAGCCTTCCGCCGCGGCCGTGCCGATCCGGGCGGGATTGTTTGTTCTTTTCCCGATCGGCTCCGGTTTATCCGTGTCCGTCCACGGAGGCGCGGCGTATCACCTGGCTACGGTGGAAACTGCGTTTCGTGTCGAAAGCGAAGTCTCCGGGCTATGGCGCGGGGAGAGCGTGAAGGCCTCCGCCGAGGGAATCGGCTTCTACGGCGGCTTGGGGCTGGAGCTTCGGATCGCTCCGGGCGTCTTCTTTCTCCTCGAGGCTCAGGGCCGGCTGGCCCGCCTGGATGGATTCGAAGGCGACCTTGCGATGACCGACAGCCTCGGTTCGGCGGACGGGCGTTCGGGCAAGCTCTACCATTTCGCGGTGGATCTTCCCTCGGGGCTTTCGGAGTCCGGCCTGAATTGGCTTTCGATTTATGAGGAGGCGCCTGCCGGATACGGTCTTTCCGAGGTCCGGCCGGCTCAAGTGGATTTCGGCGGCCTCGGATTCGCGGCCGGCTTCGTCATCCGGCTTTGAGGGCGGCGGCCGGAAGGATTTCAGATTGCCAGCAAGGAGGAAAAAATGAATAAAACGACAAAGGGAATCGTGATGGGGTTTGTTTTCATCGGTTTGAATCTCGGGCTGGGAGCGGATTTCGGAAGCGGAGTTGTCTCCGTTTCGCCGGCCGCGATGCAGCCGAACGATTACCAGATGGGATCCCTCAACTGGTATACCTATCCGCATGAGGCGTTTTACAACAGCGGTTATCCCAACAGCGCGTATATGGAAGCCCCGATTTCGTTGCCGCACATGGCGACGATAACCGGCTTTTCGGCCGTGGTCACGGATAACGGTTCCGGACCCGACGACGAAATCTGGGTGATTCTCCGTCGGCAGAACATCGCCACGGGCGTGCTGGAGAGCATCGGGATGGTGCAGACGACGGCCGGCTTCTCGTCGTCCATCCGCCAGACCCTGACCGACTCTTCCCTCTACTACACGACGATCGACAACGAGAATTACACCTATTCCGTCCTGGTCAGGTTTTACCTTCCCCGCTCCTATATCAAGTTCCATGGGGCGAAGGTCCAGTACTGGTCGGTTCTTTGACCGCGGCGGCTGGGCGCCGCAAGGGAAGGTCGGAATTTCGCCTCGAGGGCGTGTTGAAGGCGCCCCGGTCTTCGAATTGCCGATGGACTTTTTCTGAAGATTTGTGAATAATGCGGGCGAGCGCGAGGGCGCTCGCCATGACCGTCCGAAATTGCGAGGAGATCCCATGAGAAAATCCGCCGGGTATTGTTTTCTGTCTTTGGCCCTTCTCCTTTCCTTCGCGGCTGCGGCCGCCGCGGCACCCGTCAAGTTCGCCCGCACACCCCATATCGCCGGAGAAAAAATCGCTTTCTCCTATCACGGCGACATCTGGATCGCCGGGGCCGACGGCTCCGACCCGCGCCGGCTGACGGCCCACGTCGGGATGGACATGTCCCCGCGCTTCTCTCCCGACGGAGCCTCGATCGCTTTTACGAGCGACCGCATGGGCAATAACGACGTCTATGTCATCCCGGCCTCCGGCGGCGAGCCGGTCCAGCTGACCTTTATGACCGGAGATGATTCGGCTCTTTATTGGACTCCCGACGGCTCGGGCGTGCTCTTCGCCACGAACCGGGGATCTCGGGCCTGGGGAAGCCCCTTGCACACGGTTTCGATCAAGGGCGGATTGCCGCTTCCCCTTCCCATGGACCAGGCCGCCCTGGGCATGATTTCCCAGGATGGCAAGAAGATCGCTTTCAACCGGATCGCCCCGCGCTACTGGCGCAAGGGCTATAAAGGC